>JBAUZG010000426.1:0-24187 GCA_049585195.1 Bryobacteraceae bacterium
TATCGACGCTCGAGGTAGCCTCGTCAAGAATCAAAATTCGAGGGTTGTGCGCAAGAGCCCGGGCGAAATTCATCAATTGTTTCTGGCCGGTCGAAAATCCGTTGCCGCGTTCGCGAACGGGATGCTCGAACGTGGCGGGAAGGGTTTGGACGAAGTCGAGCAGATTTACTTGCTCGGCAGCACTCGAGATTTCGTCATCGGAGATATGCGAACTGCCGAGCCGGATGTTGCTTCCAATGGTGCCGGTGAACAGATACGGATCCTGCAGGACGACTCCAAACTGTCGCCGCAAAGTTAGCAAATCCAGGCGGCGGATGTCTACACCGCCAATCCTGATAGATCCCCTTTGGACATCATAGAAGCGGAGAAGAATGTTCATCAATGTGGTCTTCCCTGCTCCTGTATGGCCGACGATCGCAATGGTCTCGCCCGCTTCGATTCGGAAGCTGACGTCTCGGAGAACCCAGTTGTCGCCATCGTAAGCGAACCACACGTGGTCAAACTCGATGCTGAGCGGGCCCTCGGGAAAAGGAACCGGATCGGGGGGCGAAGTCACCGTAGGCTTAGTATCAAGCAGCTTGAAAACCCGCTCGGATGCCGCCATGGCCGATTGCAGGATATTGTATTTGTCGCTGAGGTCCTGAATAGGGCGAAAGAACCGCAAGCCATACTGAAAAAAAGCGACAAGAATTCCAAGCGTCAAAGCTCCCTGCCGGATTCGAAAGCCGCCGTAGGCGAGTAGCAGACCGACCGCCATCATACCCAGGAACTCGACCACCGGGTAAAACCAGCCGTACGCCGTGATCGAATCCTTGAACGCTTCCATGTGGGTCCGGTTTATCCGTTCGAATTCCTGTTTGCTCCGATGCTCGCGATTGAAGAGCTGCAAAACCGCCATACCGGCCACGTGTTCCTGCAAATACGCGTTAATTCGGGCAATCGCGACTCGGATGCGGCGGTAGCTCTGAGTAGCGATCCTCCGGAACTGAACAGTGATGAGCACCACGAAGGGCATTACCGCTAACATCAGCAGGGTCATTCCAGGGCTGAGCCGGAGCATGGTCAAGATTACGAGCGACAGCATGCAAACGTCGCCGATAATGGTCACCAGTCCCGAGGCGAACAGATCGTTCAGTACATCTACGTCAGTAGTCACACGTGTCACCAGGCGTCCCACCGGGTTGTGATCGAAAAATGCGATGTCGAGGGTTTGCAAGTGAGCCATCAGTTCGCGGCGGAGATCAAACATCGCCCTTTGGCCAGTCAACTGCATCAGGTACGTCTGGCCAAAATCAAAAAAGAAGCCCAAAAGGATTGCGAGAACGTACAGAATCGTTAACTGGAGGAGTCCGGTCCAGGGATTATGCGACAGGTAGGGATCGATCGGGGTTCTGCTAGCATGCGAAGCAGGGACCAGGTAGCGGTCGATCGCCATTTTGGTGAGAAGCGGCCCGAGGAGCTGAAGGAGAGAGTCGAATAGCAGCAGCACGAGCGAAACCGCAACCGCAATCCGGTACGGCTTCATATAGGTGAGTAAGCGCCGCATCAAGCGACGGTCGTAGGCCTTGCCAATTACTTCTTCTTCCAAACTCAGCTCTCGTTTTCCAGCTACCAGACTAACGCAGGCTTTCAGCGCGACAGAGCGCCGCAACTATAGCCAATTCAGACCGCAATGAATGGACTCGTACTGATCGACAAGCCCCAAGGACTCACCAGCCACGACGTGGTGAAGTTCTGGCGAAAAATCACTCAGGGCGCACGCGCTGGTCATCTCGGAACACTCGATCCGATGGCGACTGGGCTTTTGATTCTCCTCAGCGGGAATACGACTCGGTTGGCGCGCTTTTTTGAGAAGAACGAAAAGACTTACGAGGCCGAGATCCGCCTGGGCTTTGTATCGAACACATACGACGCCGCTGGCGATGTCAAACCTACTGGCGCTGCTCTTCCAAGCGCAGAACGGGTAACCGAAGCGCTCACCGCATTCCGCGGCTCGATTCTCCAGACCCCGCCGCCCGTATCGGCCAAAAAAATCAATGGCGTGCGGGCCTATAAACTCTCGGGGACGATCGAAAATCTGCCACTAACGCCCGTTCCGGTCGAGATCAAATCGCTCGACGTACATGACATTCGCGTCGACACAATCCAGCTCCGCATAACTTGCTCGGCCGGCACATACATTCGGAGCATCGCGCACGACCTCGGCCGCGAGCTGGCATGTGGAGCAATTCTTAGCAGCTTGAGGCGAACGGGAAGCGGGAACTTTCAAGTGGAGGAAGCACGGACGCTCGACCAAATCCGGAGCCTTGCCGAAGAGGGACGCCTGGCCGAAGCGTTGATTCCGCCCGCTTGTATTCTGCCTGAATTTCCGGCGGCGTACGTGGATGAGAGCGAGGAGGCGCAGATCCGGATGGGACGGGAATTTCGAACGTCGCCATTCGCCATCGTGCCAGGGACGCCGTTCGTGAAAGCCCTTTCGCACCCGGGCGAATTGGTAGCGATCGGACGGCTCAAATTTCCAAATGTGTATCACCCGATGATGGTGCTGTAACGCCACAACCGCTCCCTTACGGTCGCGGCTCGGAAACGACGTTCGTCACATCCGCTCCCTTGCGGTCGCGGCTCGGAAGGGAACTCTGTGGATCACTTACGTTTGTTGGCGGCGGTTTGAGTTTCCCTGCGTTTCTTTGCCCATCCGGGCTTATTCACCTGGCGTTCACGCCCTAGGGCCAATGAATCCGGCTCGACATCGGCGGTAATGACGGAGCCGGCCGCGATGTAGCTTCCGGCTCCGAGGCGAACTGGCGCAACGAGAGTTGAGTTGCTTCCCACAAAAACGCCGTCCTCAATCGCGGTTGGATGCTTGCTGACGCCGTCGTAGTTGCAAGTAATGCTGCCCGCTCCGATGTTTGTTGCGGCTCCCACGGCCGCATCGCCCAGATACGCCAGGTGGTTCGCCTTCGCGCCCCGCTCCATTCGAGTGTTCTTCAGCTCGACGAAGTTGCCTATATGAACCTGTTCGCCTATATCGGCTTTCTGGCGAAGGCGCGAGAAAGGCCCGACCCATGCTCCTTTGCCGATACGCGTATCTTGCGCAACCACATACGGAAGAACGTGAACGTCGTCTTCAATCAGGCAATCGCGCAATATGGAACCGGCTCCGATTTCGCAATTCCGGCCAATGGCGGTCGAGCCCCGCAACTGCGCATTGGCTCCGATCAATGTTTCGGCTTCTACCGTGACATCCACATCAATTAAAACGCTATCCGGGTTCTCGATCGTCACTCCGCTCAACATGAGCTCGTGGTTTTTGCGGGTGCGCAAAATTCGATCGGCGACGGCAAGCTCGGCGCGAGTGTTGATGCCCAGCAGCTCCGTTTCATCCTCTACGAGAAACGGCCTTACCGGATAGCCATGCCGCGAAAGAATCTCGATCATGTCGGTCAGGTAGTATTCGCCTGCGGCATTGTTTGGGCGGACTTCGTCGATGTGTTTCCAAAATGGGCCGCCATCGAAGAGGTACTGGCCGGTGTTGATCTCCCGAATCGCAAGCTGATCGGGCGTTGCCGACTTGTCCTCAACGATCGCCGCGATAGAGCCCGCTGAATTACGGACAATCCGGCCGTATCCCGCGGGATTTTCGACCTCAGTCGTAAGCAGATGTCCGCCTTCGCGCGCCGCTTTCTGAGCCTTGAGCAAGCTTGAAAGTGTAGATCCCTTCAGCAGCGGCCCATCTCCGTTCAAGATCAGCAACAACCCGTCGCGCTCGGGTATTACATGGCGGGCGCACAGCAATGCGTGGCCGGTGCCTTTCTGCTCGATCTGCTCGACAAACCGGATGCCATCGATTTTTACGCTCGACTTCACAAGCGCAGCCTGATGCCCGACAACCACGACGATCTGTTCCGGCTGAGCGACTGCTAGCGCCGCCCGCAAGACATGATTGAGCAGCGTATCGCCTCCTGCCTGATGCAGAACCTTCGCGCGGTTCGATTTCATTCGCGTGCCCAGACCGGCAGCGAGGATCACTACAGTTACTTCGTTCATTGCAGATATTTCTCAGGATGGTCAGAAGCTGTGAAAAAATCGCAAGACGGCTCCCTCGCGGTCGCGGCTCGGTTCTGATTATCAATCGGTTGCAGCATGTCACGTTCGGCACGGGGCGATTTTTTCACAGCTTCTCAGCCAGCTACCTCGGCCAGAACTGCCGCGAGATCCGCTTTCTGGCCGCTTCTTGCCCGCGCCGCGAGCTCTACGATCAGCTTGGCAGCAGTGGCCGGATCGTGTCTCACCAGTTTCGACTCGCCTACGAGATCGGCCGCCAAAATCTTGACGCCAAGGGAATTCAGCTTCTCGAAATCGTTCTCCACCGGATGAACTTCTTGCGCGGCGTATTTTCGTTGTAGAGAAGCGGAAATGGGGGCGGTGTTCAGAACGACGTAATCCATCACCCGGCGCCGGGCATGGCGCAAAATCGCCTCCACGTGTTGGGAGGCGGAAAGATTAATGGTCTCCCCCGGCTGCCACATCAGATTTACGAAATAGAGCTTAAGCGCGCGCGACCGCTCGATAGCCCGAGGGATGCCTGTGACCAGCAGATTCGGGATAACGCTGGTATAGAGCGAGCCGGGCCCGAGCGTAATGACATCGGCTCGTTCGATTGCTTCGAGCGTCTCCCGGAGCGGGCGACAGCCTGCCGGCCGCAAGAAAATGCGGTCGATTGCCTGTCGGCTTTGGCTGATCTTGCTCTCGCCGGCCACCATCTTTCCATCCGCCAAGCGAGCCTCGAGCGTTACGTTCGACGCAGTACTGGGAAAAATCCTGCCCCGGATCGCGAGGATCTCGGAGGACAACCGGACGGCGTGAGCGAAATCTCCAGTGATCTGATTCAGCGCCGCAAGGAAGAGGTTACCGAAGCTATGCCCCTTGAGACCATGGCCGGAATGGAACCGGTATTGAAACAACCTGGATAACAGGCCCTCGTCCTCGGAAAGAGCGACCATGCAACTCCGGATATCTCCGGGTGGGAGAATGTCGAGGTCGCGGCGGAGCCGGCCGGAACTGCCTCCGTCGTCGGTGACGGTGACCACCGCTGTAATATCAACCTCGTAAGGACTGTCGACGGGCTCCCCATGCACTCCTCGCGCGTAACGCTTTAATCCGGCGAGGAGAGCGGAAAGCCCCGTTCCGCCGCCAATCGAAACCACATGTAACGGCTTGTTCTCCGTGATCGGAGCCGGAACGGGAGCCGTTAGGGTGGCGATTTTGCCGCAACTAGGCATACCCAGTGCCTTCAGCCCCCACGCCAGAGGAGTTCGACCCCTGGCGGGCGCGCGCGGAGCAGGCAAAGGGACTGCGGCTAGCGCCGGTGATGGTGCGGTTGAGCCCGCTTAGATTGCGGCTCTTCATCCTCATCGTAAACTGGAACCGAGTCCAGGTCCTCCGCTTCAAACACCTGATCGCAATCGAGGCAGCGGACATAATCGACGCCATCGCGCCGGTAAAGGAATTCGGTTCGCTCGTGCTGACAACCTGGCATAGCGAGATTTTCCCTATTCTAGTCTCCACGGAATGAGTGTCAAGTCCTGACTGGTTGGATTCACCGGTTTGAACACGCCTTACAATCAGACAGGAATTGCGCGCCTTTAGGAGATGATACCGCCGTCGCAACGTCTGAGTGCTTCCGATCCTGAACTGGCCGGCAGGCTGGCTCAGATTCCGAATCGCTTAGGCGTATATGTATTGACGCCCGAGACCGGGAATCCATACGTGGGTTGGAGCGGGTATCTGTCAAAGCGCTTGAGCCGCCTTCTTCTGGGCTCTCGGGAAGAGGATAGCAATCGGCTGGCCAAACTTCGCTCGAAGCTGGCCGCAATCGAATACTGGCTGACAGGGTCACGCCTCGAAACGTCGCTTCTGGTGTACTGGCTGGCACGGAAACACGACTCGGCGCGCTACCGGCAGCGCTTAAAGCTGAAGTCGCCGTGGCTGGTCGAACTTCTCATTAGGGATGCTTTTCCTAGACTCTCGGTGCAGAACCGGTACATAACCGGACAGGGATCGGCCTTCGGACCGTTTGTCACCCGCGAGGCCGCTGAGCGCTTTCAACAAGGCGCCGAAAGCCTGTTTCAACTGCGCCGGTGCACGGAACGGCTCGAGCCACACCCAGACCACCCCGGCTGCATTTACGGCGAAATGAATCAATGCATGCGGCCTTGCCAGCTCGCCGTTACCACGAGCGAGTATGCGGCTGAAGTGGATCGGGTGAAAGCGTTTCTCGAATCAAACGGCAGGCACATGCTAAGCGTTTTGACCGCAGCCCGCGACCGCGCGAGCGACGAGACCGGCTTCGAGGAAGCAGCGCGCATTCATCGTGAGATCGAGAGGGTTAAGGCGGTCATCGGTCTTCGCGACGAGCTCGTTACCGATGTGGAGTGTTTGAACGGCACTGCTCTGACACGCGGCGCGGTGGACCGGTCGATTGCGCTGTGGCCGATGATCGCGGGCTATTGGCAGCCGCCGCTGACGATCGACTTCTCGCGGCCCGACGCCGATTCGAGGTCGCTCGACCGCGAGCTTCGGGAACAACTGGGGCTGCACTTGTCGTCTCCCAATCGCGATGGCGACCGGCTCGAACACATCGCCTTACTCTCGCGCTGGTATTACTCGAGCTGGTGCGATGGCGCCTGGTTCGCCTTTAACGATCTGGCCCATCTCAACTATCGCGCTTTGGTGCGGGGCATTTCGACGCTACTTCGGGAAACGTAGCGTTTGTGAGCGCGAGGCCTGCCTCACCCGTCGAGTTTTTACATTTTCGCGGAAGACCGCTCCCTCGCGGTCGCGGCTCGGTTCCGGCTTGCGGTCTTTCATCAGCTGTGGTGGCCCGCAGGGCCATGGGGATCTCTCTTGCGGTCGCGGTTCTGTAGGCGCCGGGTAAGGAACGGCGCTGCGCGAATTTCTGCAAGTAGGGTCGCTCATGCCGTTCATCTGCGCACCCCACGCCAATGCGGTCGCATGGGCTAAGGTATGGCCTTACGCTCCCTGGCTCCGTTTCGACGGCGGGATGACCGGGGAACGTACAAACCCCCATTGGCCGGGCAGGCCGGGCCTGCCCGGCCACTACGTCGCCTGGCTCGTTTTATGCCGTTTCCGCCTTAAGCGCCGTATTTGAAGAACTGCCAGGACTTCGAAGCAATGCTGGCGATGGGATCGTGAGCAGGCGCCGCGACAATTTCACCAGTCCCTTGCGCTCGAGTTGATTAAGCGTCGTCGAGGTGGTTTCGCGTGTTGCTCCGATGAGATCCGCCAGTTCGGCCTGCGTGATGGGAAGCTGATACCCTTCGTCTTCTTGCGACGGCCCGACGAGAGTTGCTAAATCCGCCAGATAGAACAGAATCCGGTACTCGACATCGTGGAGACATAAGAGCTCGACTTTTCGCGCCAGCATCTTTCGGCGGTTCAGCAGAAAGTCGATGACGGCCGATGCGAGTTCTCCGTTCTGCGACAGGACCCGTTGCAAGGTGTCACGCGGTATCCGGTGCAGCGACGCGGCGGTCAATACTTCCGAATCGGCTTGATATTGGGAGGCTTCGGCCGACATAACCTCTTCCCCAATGAGGTCTCCCGGTCCCGAAATCGACAAAATGATTCGATCTCCCGAATCGTTGGTTCTAGTCAGTTTCACCAGCCCTTCTTCAATGAAGTACAGCGCATCGGCGGACTGGTCTTGAGTAAAGATTGAGGTAAAACGTCTGAGTGAGGACAACTTGCTGACGTCGGGTAGGGCCAGCAGATGTGTCTTCAAAACGTGCGATAAGGTACTCACGCTTACACATCCCCCTTAGTTTTCCCGATTATAAGCACTTAGCGAAGTGATTGATAGCGAAAAGTGAGCCAACCAGTATTGATAGGACTACGTGGCACAGTTCACGCCGAGTTATCGGGTAGCTATCAGTCCCTAAAGTCAGCCTGAACGGCTTGGCTCGCGGAGTTGAGCCGCGAACGACTGTCCCGAGCGAAAGATGTCGGAAATATCGCCGGCTAGGACCGCTTCGCGGAGCAAAGCGAGCCGCTGGGTGAAGGCGTCCAGGGCGTTTAAGACTTGCGGCTGATTGCCGGCGAGGATTGGAGACCACAATTCTGGCGAACTCGCGGCTAGCCGTGTCATGCTGGCCAGTCCCGGACCGTGGACGCGGAGGAAATTGTCGTTTTGCGCCAACTCGAGGGTAGCGGCAAGAGCGGTCGAGAGCAGCTGCGGCAGATGAGAGGTGAAGGCTGCTGCTTCGTCATGCTCTTCGGGTTCGATTTCGACTATACGCGCGCCCATTTGTTCCAGATAGGCTCGAAATATATGGGTGTGCGGAGACGGAGGGCCGAGGGGCGGCGTCAGGATGTAGGGGCGGCCCTCAAACAGGGCTGGGTCGGCCGCGCGCGCTCCCCGCGTTTCCTTGCCGGCGAGCGGATGTCCGCCCAGGAACGCGATATCCGGGAGGCACTTTGCCGCCTGCTGAACGATGGCCTGCTTGATGCTTCCGGCGTCGGTGACCAGCGCATCGCTCTTCAGGTATGGCCGCAGAAAAGCCAGCGTTTCTAGAATCCGGTCAACCGTTTGAGAAAGGTAGACGACGTCGGCGATGCGGCAGGCGTCTCGAAGAGGGAGCGATGAGCTAATGGCGCCCACGGCCTCTGCTTCCGCGAGCGCTCCGGGCGAGCTGACGCCGATGATGCTGCCCTGAAATCCTGCCCTTTTGAGCGCGAGGCCAAATGAAGCTCCAATCAGCCCCACGCCGACAATGGCAACGGCTTCCATGCGTGCGTTAAGCCGCGCGGCCCACGGCTTGGGCGATAGCGCGGATCTGCTGCATCATCTCGAGAAACTGCTCGGGGCGGAGGGTTTGTGCGCCGTCGCTAATCGCGTGATCAGGGTCGTGATGTATTTCAACCAGCAAACCATCGGCTCCTGCCGCAACCGCCGCTCTGGCAATGGGCATAACGTAATCCCGCTTGCCCGTACCATGCGAGGGATCGCCGATCACGGGGAGGTGCGACAAGCGTTTCAGCACCGGAATGGCCGCAATATCGAACGTGTTGCGGGTGGATGTCTCGAACGTGCGAATGCCCCGCTCGCACAGAATTACGTCGTAGTTCCCGCCCGAGAGAATGTACTCGGCTGAGAGGAGAAGTTCCTCGACCGTGGCCGAAATCCCCCGTTTCAGGAGAACCGGCTTGCGAATGCGCCCCAGCTCGCGCAGCAGATTGAAGTTCTGCATGTTTCTCGCGCCCACCTGAAGAATGTCGGAATAGGTGAGTAGAAGCGGAATCTGGGTGTGGTCCATCACTTCGCTCACCACTTTCAGACCGTGCCGGTCCGCTGCCCGGCGCAGCAACTTCAGCCCTTCCTCGCCTAAACCTTGAAAGCTGTACGGCGAGCTGCGCGGCTTAAACGCGCCGCCGCGGATGACCTGTGCGCCGCCCTCAGCGGCAATGCAGGCAGCTCTCTCGATCTGATCGGCGCTTTCGACGCTGCAAGGCCCGGCCATGATGACGACCTTTTCGTCGCCGATCGAAAGGTCTCCGATGTGAATCACAGAACCGCCCGGTTTGAAATGACGGCTGGCCAGCTTGTAGGGCGAAACAATGCGATGGCATTCCTTTACCCCAACCATGACCTCGAAATCGGCCGGATCAAAGTCGTCGACGGGACCCACCCCGCCCAGCACCACATGGCGGACGCCTGTCGAACGGTGGACAGTAAAGCCCATGCCGACCAAGCGGTCGATGACAACTTGGATATGGGCTTCTTCCGCGCCCTCCTGCATCACAACTAACATTTGCTTCCCTATTTTCCCGAAGCCGTGGCGTCACTCGTCTGGCGCTGCGCTTCGAGCATCTTCGTTTTTTGAAGCGTTCGCATCTCGTCCATAATGCGCTCAAACACTCGCCTGACCGCGTCGGCTTCGAGCGGCCCGCGATTGTGCCCGAGCACGTTGGCCAGTACATCGTCTTCGCGCTTCGGCTCGTAAATGGGAGCGTGGAGAGCGCGTTTGATGGCTCCGATGCGCTCTACGATTTTCGTGCGCTCATTGAGCAGCTCGAGCAGACGGATGTCGATTTCGTCGATGCGTTCGCGGCACTCCTCGAGATCCTTGGCGGAGAACTGGCTCATGCGCCGGTCCCTCGGAGCGGTCCGCTCATGTGCCGCGTAAAGGTTTCTACTGCGTTATTCAAATCCGGGGATGCGATGTTGGCTTCAATCGTTTTGACAATCGCGCTGCCTACCACCACGCCGTCGGCAAAGCGCGCGACTTCTGAGACGTGCTCCGGCTTGCTGATTCCGAATCCCACTGCGAGAGGCAAGCGCGAATGCCGGCGCATGCGCTGAATCAAAGGAATGGCATGTTCTGAGAGCGAGGCTTGCTCGCCCGTTACGCCAGTCCGGGAAACCAGATAGACAAAGCCGGAGGAATGCTTTCCGACGAGTTCGAGCCGCCGCTCGGAACTGGTGGGAGCTGCGAGAAACACGGTGTCGAGCGAATGCTCGCGCAGACGCGCCACCGGCTCCTCCGCTTCTTCGACGCTCAAATCGGTCAACAGAACACCATCCACACCGGCGCCGGCGGCATCGCGCGCTAGCGCATCGAATCCATAATGCATCACCGGGTTGAGATAGCTGAAGAGCAGAATGGGAATTTCGGATTTTGTTCTAATCTCGCGCACCATGTCGAGGATTCCGGCGAGTGTTGTCCCGGCGCGACGCGCTCGTTCGGAGGCGCGTTGTATCACTGGGCCATCGGCGATCGGATCGGAAAACGGGACTCCAAGCTCGATCAAATCGGCTCCGCCGCGTTCGAGCGCGAAAACAAGCGGCACGGTTGCCTTGGGTTGCGGATCGCCGGCTGCCAGATACGCGATGAAAGCTTTTCTGCGTTCCGTCGAGCAACGTTCGAACAGGCGGCCAATTCGTGAAGCAGCGATCGTTGCGTCCATCAGGAATCCAATTCCGGCATGTTTTCGCGAAAAATTTCGATATCTTTATCGCCACGGCCCGAAACGTTCACCACGTAAATCTTGCCTCGTTCGGCGGGCGCTCTGCGTATGGCCTCGGCAATCGCGTGCGACGATTCGAGCGCCGGTATAATGCCTTCGGTGCGCGCCAGCGTACGGGCTGCTTCGAGAGCTTCCGCATCGCTCGCCGATACGTATTCAGCGCGCTTTTGATCGTTCAACCAGGCATGCTCGGGGCCGATAAGCGCGTAGTCGAGGCCGGCTGAAACCGAATGCGTTGGGCTGACCTGGCCGCCCTCGTCTTGTAACAAGTAACTGTAGGCCCCGTGCAAAACACCGGGCGAACCACCCTGCAAGCGCGCGGCATGTTCACCGAGACGCAGGCTTCGCCCGCCGGCTTCCACGCCAATCATATGAATGCCTGAATCGCGCATAAACGGATAAAACAGCCCGATCGCGTTGCTGCCGCCTCCCACACAGGCAATCAGCGTATCAGGCAAACGGCCGATTTGCTCATTGGCCTGCGCCCGCACTTCCTCGCCGATCACGCGATGAAAGTCGCGCACCATCATGGGATAAGGGTGCGGACCAAGCGCGGAGCCGAGGATATAGTAGGTGGTCGAGACGTTCGTCACCCAGTCGCGCATGGCTTCGCTCGTCGCGTCTTTGAGCGTTTTACTTCCAGCCGAAACCGGAGAGACGCGGGCTCCGAGCAGCCGCATGCGAAAAACGTTCAACCGCTGCCGCTGCATGTCGTCCTCGCCCATATACACGGTGCAGTCCAAGCCAAACAGTGCGCACACGGTCGCCGTCGCAACGCCGTGCTGGCCCGCGCCCGTCTCGGCGATAATTCGCTTTTTCGCCATCCGCCGGGCCAACAGCACCTGGCCCAGGCAGTTGTTGATCTTGTGCGCGCCGGTATGCAGCAGATCTTCGCGCTTCAGCCAGATTTCGGCTCCGCCAAGCTTTGCCGTCAAACGCTTGGCAAAATAAAGCGGGGTTGGGCGGCCGGCGTAATGCTTGAGCAGCGAAGCCAATTCCTGATGAAATGCCGGGTCTTCGCGCGCGGCCAGGTAGGCCTGCTCGATCTCTTCGAGCGGCGACATCAAAACTTCGGGCACATATCGGCCGCCATAAGGGCCAAAATGACCTCGTGGGTCAGGCAAGGACGTAGTCATAAAAGCACTTTATCGAAGCAGTTCGGCAACGTTTTCAAGAGAGAGAAAGCCTCTTTCGGCAGCCCTGACGAAGTCGCGCATCTTTCTCCAGTCCTTCCTCGCTGGCGCGGATTCGACTTTCGAACATGCATCGACACCCCACGGCTTAGCGATGGAAATAGCCTCTTCCACGTTCGAGGCGTCCAGCCCTCCTGCAAGAACAAATCGCACGCCAACGCCGCTGACGAGAGACCAGTCGAACGTCCGGCCCGATCCACCGTATGATTCAGCGGGTGCGTCGAGCAGGAAAGCCTCGACACCCGGCGCTTCAAGATCACTGGAAGAAAGCGAGGCATCAACACCAACCGCTTTCCATATTCTCAGCCGCGGGAGATTGGCTGGCAAAGCGCCGTGTATTTGTATGACGTCCAGGCGGACTTCATGGGCAACGCGAGACAATTCGTCCGCCGAGGGATTCACAAACACGCCCACTCGCAAAACCGACGCCGGCAGTGCTTCCGCTATCTTCAACGCTTGGTTCGAGGACACATAGCGCGGGCTTCGAGAGTAGAAATTGAGGCCGATTGCCGATACACCCATTTCAGCCGCGGCTAGCCCATCTTCTTCGGTGGTGATGCCGCAGACCTTGATGAGGCGCCGGTTATGCGACGAGGGAGTCATGTCCGATTTAGTCGATGAGACTTTGAAGAGCGGCCACCGGATCGCCCGCCTTCATGAGCGACTCGCCAACGAGGAACGCGTGAAATCCGGCACCTCGCAGCAAATCGATATCGGCGCGAGTGAAAATGCCGCTCTCGCTGACTCGAGTTACCTCTGCCGGCATCTTTTCGCTGAGCCGCAACGAAGTTTCAAGCGTCACTTCAAATGTTTCGAGATTCCGGTTGTTGACGCCAATGATTTTTGCCCCGGAGTCGATCGCACTTTTGAGTTCATCGCCGTCATGAACTTCGACCAGCGCATCGAGGCCGAGTCTATTGGCAAGCTCGCGAAACGTTCGCAACTGGCTGCTATCGAGAATCGCGGCGATGAGCAAAATGGCGTCGGAGGCATGCGCTGCCGCCTCATAAATCTGCACTGGGTGGATCGTGAAATCCTTGCGCAGTGTCGGAAGAGCGGTTGCGCTTCTCGCCCGTTCCAGATCGGCTAAGCTTCCTTGAAAATATTTCTGATCTGTAAGCACAGAGAGACACGCCGCGCCACCCGCTTCGTACCGTTTCGCAATCTCCGCCGGATGAAAGTCAGGCTCGAGCAGTCCCCTGCTCGGAGACGCCTTCTTTATCTCGGCAATGATCGCCGTCTTTTTTACGCGAAGAGCCTTGGCAAAAGAACGCCTCCCATTTCCATTCGCCATGGCCAACTCTTTAAACCGTTCAATTTGCGGAAGCAAGGCCGCAACTTCGGCCTGCTTTTGCAGCACGATTTCACCCAAGATACCGGCTGCAACGCGCGTAGTCATCAGCGAGAGGGTTTAATTCATCAGGTTAACATTTCCCCATAATGCTTTAAATTCGTGTACTCTTGATGGCGCGAGACGGCGTCCAAGCCGGAAAGCAAGGTGATGCATATGCGGCCTATTTTCGTGCCCGGAATAGCTCTTACATTAGTGGCGGGCCTTGCGGCAGCCAGTTCCTCATGGCAAAAAGACGACCCGTCGCAGTGGACCAGCGCGGACGTGTATCAAATCTTAAACAACTCGGCTTGGTCCAAATCGGCGAGCGTGAATATCGCGACGGCGCCAGGTTATGGCAACTCGGGAAGCAATGGCGGAAATGGCGGGACCTGGGGCTCCGACGGTCCAATGCCGGGAGGGGGCATGGGTCGCATGGGTGGAGGTGGAATGGGCGGGGGTGGCATGGGCCGGGGCCGTGGAGGCGGCTATCCGCGCAACCAACAGTCGACGACGGTAACCGTGAGATGGGAAAGCGCATTGCCCGTGCGGCTGGCGGAAGCCAAAACGAGCGGCGGCCCTGTGGACCCGGCTGCTTTGAAGCCGCTGAGCGAATACGTCATTGTCGTAATTGGGTTGCCGAAATCGGGATTCGGCTCGCAAGGTCCCACGACCGGTTCGGGCGACGATTCCGAAGACTCGAGACTTGCAGATCGTTTGAAGGCTGTCACAGTCTTGTCGTTTGGGCATGAGCAGCTGAACCCCACGAAGGTGGAGTTGGACCAGGGCCGGGACGCGCGAGCAATTTTTCATTTCGACAAATCGGAGCCGATTACGCTCGAGAACAAGAATGCAGAGTTTCGGATCACGGCCGAGCGCATGGAACTAAGAAAGAAGTTCGCGCTAAAGGATATGGAGTATCAAGGCAAGTTGGAACTCTGATCGAACTTCGTCACGTCCGCTCCCTGCCGGTCGCGGTTCCGATACCCACGTTGATTCATAAGAAGTTACAGAACCGCGCGCGTTAGCGGGCGATTCGCGGTCACTCCAACGCTGAACGCGAGACAAATAGGCCTCGAAACGCTTGGCGAACTCCATAGAACACGATCAGCCAAAGGAGGGTGGTCACAAGCGCGAGCGGCAACCCCTCGGGGGCCATCAGCGTGTGAAACAGCAGGATGTTCACCAGCACCGGCCCCAGCAGTGCCAGCGCCAGAGGGACAAAACGATTGGCGAGCAACAGCACGGCTCCGATTACCTGGAGCTGGAATATCGGCGCCATATAATGCGAAACAGATAAAACACCCAGGTACTGTCCTGCCAGACCCTTGGGCGGCGGCATCGGAATGAAATTCAGGAAGCCGTTCAGTCCGAACACTAGAAACACAAGTCCCAACAAAATACGCGCGATTAGAGTAACGATCTTCATCTTTTGTTTTCTCCTCGGGTGATTTAAGCGGCCATGGCGCGGACACGTTCCAGCGCGGGTTTCAGGAACGTCTCGCGGTCTACCGTGCCAGTCGTAAGCTGGGCCACGCCGCCGGCCGTCACAAACGTGACATCAGTTACTCCGATGAAGCCGAGCATTGTTTTCAGATACGGTTCGACGAAGTTGAACGCGCCAGCCGGCGTTCCAGATTCATAGATGCCCCCGCTGGCGCAGAGGATCGCGGCCTTCTTCGCCTCCAGCAGCCCTCGCGGTCCGGCCGAAGTATAGGAAAACGTGCGTCCCCTCCGAACCACCTGGTCGATCCAAAGTTTCAGGACCGAGGGAATGCTGAAGTTATGCATGGCCACGCCGATGACGTATTCGCTGGCCGCCTCCAATTCGCCGATCAGCTCATCGGAGCGGGCGAGCACCCTCTTCTGTTCCGGCGTTTGGGCTGGTTCGGGTGTGTATGCCGCACCGATCCAGGCGGAATCCAACGGTTTCAACGGATCGGCGGCCAGATCGCGGTAAATCACCGCGCCATCTTTATGAGCCGCTTTCCAGGTCGTTACAAACTCGCGGGTTAGCTCGCGGCTGATGGAGTCTTCGCGCGGGCTGGAATCCAGATGCAACAGAGTTGGCATAGGCCTCTCCTTCTATGAACAACAGATGCTGCTTAAACGACATCTGCTGTATAGCAGCTTAGACGACAGCTGTTGTTTTCTAGATTCTTTTTTCTTTGGCGGCTTCTAATTAAGCAGGACAATGCCGATTTCCGATTGTGAAGTTCGCGACCCCCGTATTCGGCGCACCCGGCAGCTGCTGCAAAAGGCTCTTGGGAACCTGTTGCAGACGAAGGGGCTGGATGAGATTTCTGTGCAGGACATCACAGATGCCGCTACGGTCAATCGCGCTACCTTTTACGACCACTACACGGACAAGTTCGCATTGTTCGAGGCAATGGTGGCTGGCGGCTTCCACGCATTGCTTCAGGAACGCAACGTGCGGTTCGACGGCACCTGTCCTTCTGCCATTCTCGCGATCGTTCTTGCGGTATGCGATTACCTGAGCGAGACGCATACCGGCGGCGACGGTTGTGCACGGCACAGTGCCTTTCAGCCGCTGATGGACGCCGCAATCACGGCCTCGATCCGGCGTGTTTTGAGGCAAGGCATCGGGAAATGCGACGGGAATGTGGGCGCACCCGCTCTTTCGTTGGAGCTGATCGCCAACGCCGCGAGCTGGGCGATATACGGCGCTGTTAAAGCATGGTTCGACGCGCCCGGCCATCCGCCGGCAGAGCTGATTGGCCCAGCCATTTCCGACCTCATCCTCCCCATGCTTGAGACCGTCAGGCCGGTCGCTGACGCTTCCGGCTCCTTGTCGTCTTCCGGTCCCGGAGGTTGACACGATAGAATTCAGTGGAAGGACTTCGAATCCAGTGGACGCACTTGCTGAAAAACTTGATGCTCGGTTGCGCGAGTGGCGGCCCGAAACGGCTGCACAAGCACGAAAACGTATCGCTGAAGTTATCGAATTGGCCGACGCCGATCTGCTCGATCTAGCCAGATCTCGCGTTGTTGAGCAAGAAGTGCTCGATCTGCTGGATGAGCCCCGGATCCGGTGAGGTCTGGCTTGCTGACCTTGGATTGGCAGCTAAGACCCGGCCCGTCGTAATCGTCTCGAGGCGAGATGCAGATTCGCCGCGAGCGCTGATCTTATATGTGCCGCTCACAACCCAAAGCCGCCCCAGTAGCTATGAAGTGCCGATACCCCGGTTGCCTTTTCTGGATCGACAGTCGTTCGCAAACGTGCAGGGAATGGGCTCAATTCCAAATATCCGGCTGGAACGGCAACTTGGGCGAATTCCGGAGCAGACGATGGCCGAGATCCGAAGGGCCTTAGCGTACGCCCTTGATTTGGGTCCGTCGCCCGCTTGACTGGAAGAACCATCTTAGAGACATTCCGGCAACCCTCTTGCCGCGCACAACAGGCCGAATCAAAGGCAGCCGCCAAGCTGGCGAAATATTCTGACGTGGTCAAAGACATAGGTGTCATCTTTGGCAAAGAGCCTACGGGAACGCGGCGATTCACGACGCACACTCCGCAAGGAAAGGTTAGCGTTTACGGACAAGCCTCTTGACACCAATTGCAAATTGCAATACCATAATTGCAGATTGCAATAATGACCCTCGCCCAGAAATTCCGCTACCTCCGCACCGTCGAGGGACATCTCCGCGGGCTCAACCGCGAAATGACTCAGCAGGAAGTCGTGCAGGCCGTTAAGCGTGAATTGAAGGCCTCGATCAGCCAGCCCTATCTGTCGCAAATTGAGGGCGGCAAGCGCGAACACCTGACGAACTCGACGCGGCTGTTGCTCGCGCGGTTCTTTCATGTTCATCCGGGATTTCTGGTTACCGACCCGGAGGGCTATCACACGGAGTTGATGAGCGATCTGCGGTTGAAGGAAGACCAGCTCGATTTGTGGCTGGTGCAGGGCGCCGAACGTTTTCGCCGCGACGCGCCGCTCGCCGAAGCGCTGCTAAGCGTGGCGCGGCACAGCGATTCGCGACGGTGTCTGCTGCTGCTGAATGCGATTTTAGAAACGCCGGAACTGGTGGAGAGGTTGTGGAGCGTTTTGCGGCCTCAGGCCGAGGACAGGAGCTTTCAATGACGGCCAGCAACTGGTACCTTCTGTGCTTCGTTTTTGGATTTGTCTGGTCCATCGCGGGACTGCTGATGGGTTCGTTCCGGGCGCATGGCCATGTTCATGGCGGCCACGTTCATCATGGCGGCCACGTTCATCATGGCCACGTCCATCACCATGGCTCATCGCCAGTCGCCCGCCACGCCGCCTTGCAGTTTGCCGGAGACTTGTTGAATGTCAATAGCCTGGCCATTTTTCTCGCGTGGTTCGGCGGATGCGGCTACCTGATGAGCCGCCACAGCGGTTTCGCGTTGTTCGCCGTGCTGGCGGTTTCGGTGCTTGCGGGATTGGCGGCTTCGTTCCTGCTGATCGCTCTTCTGCGTTTTCTTTTGGCAAACGAGCGGGTGATGGACCCGTTCGACTACGAAATGGTAGGAGTTGTAGGCCGCGTTGCGAGCCCGATCCGGCGCGACGGAACGGGCGAAATTCTGTTCACACGCGAGGGCAGCCGGAAATTGGCTTATGCGCGCAGCGACGATGAAGAGCCGATCGAACGCGGCGCGGAAGTAGTGGTGACGCGCTACGAAAAAGGGATTGCATATGTCCGCCCGTGGGATGCAATCGCCGAAGAGACGGAGCGCGTACCGGGCGAGGAATCGAGCCGCGGCGGCGAGGAAGCGCCCCGGTCGTGAGAGAGCTTCCTCCTAAAGGAGAGTAGACATTTATGTCTCAACAAGAAGTAGTTGTGATTGCCGGGCTGATGGTGATTGCGCTGATAGCGCTCATGATGACGATTGCCCGGCTGTACCGGAAGGCGGGTCCGCACGAGGCGATCATCGTGTATGGATTTCGCGGCACGCGCATCGTCAAGGGCGGCGGCACGGTGATTTTTCCAATGGTCGAAACCTGCCGGCAGCTATCGCTGCAACTCATGTCGTTCGATGTCGCGCCGCAGCAAGATCTTTATACACGCCAGGGCGTCGCGGTCACGGTGGAAGCCGTGGCGCAAATCAAGGTAAAAAGCGACCCGGAATCGATCAAAACGGCCGCCGAACAGTTTCTAACAAAAACCGATGCCGAGCGCGAAGGTCTGATCCGGCTGGTGATGGAAGGACATTTGCGCGGCATTATCGGCCAGCTCTCGGTCGAGCAGATTGTGAAAGAGCCGGAGATGGTGGGCGACCGCATGCGCGGAACCTGCGCCGACGATATGAGCAAGATGGGGTTGGAAGTTGTTTCCTTCACCATCAAAGAAGTTCGCGATAAGAACGAATACATCACCAACATGGGAAAACCGGACATCGCGCGCATCAAACGCGATGCCGAAGTAGCGGCGGCTGAAGCGGATCGCGACATCGCCATTAAGCGCGCGGTAGCAACCAGGGAATCGGCGGTAGCGAAGGCTCAAGCCGATCAGGAACGCGTGCTGGCCGAGACGTTATCGCAGGCTAAACAAGCTGAATCGCAGCGCGATCTCGAGATCAAACGAGCGCAATACGTCGAAACCGTTAAGCGGCAGCAGGCCCAGGCGGATAAAGCCTACGACATTCAGGCCAACATCATGCAACAGCAGGTGGCGACCGAGGCTGTGAAGATACGGCAGGTCGAGAAGGAACAGGAGATTCGCGTGCAGGAGGCGGAGATTCTACGCCACGAAAAAGAGCTCATTTCGACGGTCTTGAAGAATGCCGAAATCGAACGCCAACGGATCGAGACGCTGGCCGAAGCAGGGCGCAAGAAGGCGATGGTGGACGCGGAAGGACAAGCCGCCGCTACGCGCATGCAAGGCGAAGCGGAAGCCGAAATCATCCTGAAGAAAGGCGAGGCGGAAGCCAAGGCAATGAATGTGAAAGCCGTGGCGTACCAGGAGTGGAATCAGGCCGCCGTGGTTGACAAGCTCATCACAGGCCTGCCGGAGATCGCCAAGGCGTTGGCATCGCCGCTACAGAACATCGACAAGATCACGATCGTTTCGACGGGCGACGGAAGCGCGGCCGGAATGAACAAGATCACGGGCGACATGGCGAAGATGGCCGCGCAGATTCCGGCGCTATTCGAAACGCTGTCGGGAATGCAAATGTCCGATTTGTTCCAAAAGGTTCGCAACATCGGCGAGCGGCCAAACGGGCAAGCAAATTCATAACTGGAAAGGAAGAACACATGGCACTACTAGAGCGTGTAACGACACTGGTGAAAGCCAATATCAACGATCTCGTCAGTAAGGCGGAACACCCGGAGAAGCTGCTTCAGCAGCTTCTCCTCGATATGGAAAACCAATACATGCAGGTGAAGACCCAGGTGGCGATTGCGATTGCGGACGAGCATCTGCTCGAGACAAAACAGAAAGACAGCCTGACCGCTCAGGGGGATTGGGTGCGCAAGGCGGAGCTGGCCTTGTCGAAGAAGGATGAAAATTTGGCCCGGACGGCGCTCGAACGGTCTCTCACCTATGAAACGGCGGCGCATAATTTTGCCCAGCAGATTGAGGATCAGGCGCACCAGGTGGAGATGCTGAAAACGGCGCTTCACCGGCTGGAGCAGAAGATGACGGAGACACGAACGAAAGCGGAGTTGATGGTTGCTCGGCATCGCCGGGCGAAGCTGGCGGCGCGGGCCGGCGTCGGCGCGCTGGAACAAGTGGGTCAGGATGCCCGGCTGCGGCGAATCGGCGACAAGGTCACTTCAGAAGAAGCCCTCGGCGTAGGGCAGTTGTCGGTGGTCGAGGAAAACACCCCCGAGAAGCGGCTTGAAGAACTCGAGCGGGCCGACCGCGTTGATAAGCTGCTGAACGAACTGAAGCAGAAAGCGGGTTAGCATCTAGGCAGGACGTGCTACAATGTAGCACATGAAGACAGCCTCGGTCCGCGACCTTCACATCCGCACATCCGAACTGGTGCGTGAAGCGGCCGAGGGGGCTGTGATCTTGATCGAGCGCCGCGGCGAACCGGTAGCGGAGTTGCGTCCCATTTCAAAGAAACGCGGAAGGCCCCGGCTGCCGGACATGGCGGATCTATGGCAGCGTTTTCCGCGGGTCGCCGGCGACAGCGGGCGCTTCCTCGAAGAAGATCGCTAAGCGATGTATCTCGACTCGGCATACATCGCCAAATTCTATGTGAACGAACCAGACGCGGACGCGGTGCGCAAAGCAATCCGCCGCGCGTCCTACGTTTGCTCTTCCTCGTGGGCGCTACTCGAAGTGGTCTGTGTCTTCAAGCGTCATGTCCGCGAGGGATCGTTAACACCAAAACAGGGCCGTGAATTAATCGACCTTTTCAGCCGCCATCTCGAAGCCGGGCTGTGGAATTTAGCGCCTGTCACCGACGCGCTGCTGCGGAAAACGGTTGCGCTGATCTGTGGAATTCCGCCAAGCGTTCCGCTGCGCGCCGGTGATGCGATTCATCTAGCAACCGCGCTCGACATGGGCGAAAGAGAAATCTGGACCAATGATCGCCATTTGCTTGCGGCGGCGACTCGCTTTAATATCGTCGGAAGGAGCGTGTGAAAGTAGTCGAACATATCTGAGGTGTCGAGTGTGAATCGCGAGAATTGGAAGCTATTTACTTCGTTTTACAGGCCTCACCCTTGGCATGGACTATCTCCGGGCGGGAATTGTCCCGAATGTGTCCTCTGCTACATCGAAATCGTCCCCTCCGATTCCATGAAGTTCGAAGTGGATAAAAATACGGGCTATCTCACCGTCGACCGGCCGCAGCGTTATTCAAATGTCTGCCCGGCGAACTACGGGTTTATTCCACAGACCTATAGCGGAGAGCAGGTGGCCGCCCTCAGCCGCGAAAGAACTGGAAGATCTCAATTGACGGGCGACGGCGATCCGCTGGACATCTGCGTTTTAACGGAGAAACCGATTGCGCACAGCGACATCGTGCTGAACGGGCGGCCGATTGGGGGTCTGCGAATGCTCGACGGAAACGAGGCGGACGATAAGCTGATCGCCGTCTTAAAGGCCGATCTGCTGTATGGAAAATGGCGCGGCATTCAAGACTGCCCGAATGCAATTATCGAGCGCCTGAAGCATTATTTCTTAACCTACAAGCAGTCGCCCGACCTCGACCGTTCAGCCTGCGAAATCACCGACATTTACGATCGCGAAGAGGCATATGACGTGATCCGCAGGAGCCGTGCCGACTATGATCTCAAATTCGGCGAGCTTCACAGGCAGTTCATGAGAAGTTTCGGGTTGACAGAAACCGATGACCATCCTGACTCTTAACGCCGGAAGCAATTCACTCAAATTCGAGATCGTCGCCACGCAGCCGAACGGCGCTGGCGATGGAAGAGAGTCACGTCCGTTTGGCCGCAGCCTGACTGCCGTTACGTGGCGTTGCATATTTACTCCATGAAATATTGCGTACGGTGTACAAGGCAAGAAAACTCCCAATTGCCACCGAGCTCGGTCATTTCCGACACTAAAATGTAAGTCGAAATAGCAGGACACTCTCTGAGACTCTCTGTGTTTCGGGCAGCTTGTTACGGCAGTGTGTGCAATATCTATGAACAAGATTACGACTATAGCCGGGCGCGAGCGGCTGCGAGAAATTGAGTAATTTAAAGGAATCCCTCGTACAAATCCAACCGACGTTACCGTGCGCGGATGCGTATCTTTGGGCAACATTTCCTGTAAAAGTCGCTTACTTGCTAATGGAGATGTCATGAAAACGAACAATATGCTGCTGGCGCAGCCAGCGTTAATTCCTTTAACCCTTGAATCTCGCCCTCAGTTTGAGGCCAACTATAACCGTGTTTCCTTTTTGCTGCAGCATTCTCTGTGCGAGTCGGAGCTGTTCAGCATGCCTTCGCTCATGGACCTGGCTCAGCGGCTGTCGGACATTCCTAACGCGGTCTATTTCAACGTGGGTCAGTTGGGCGTGGGACACGGATGGGATTTTTGCAAAGACTTCTCAGCTCGTGAAGCTCTCGATAGAATCGAACGATCAGATGCATGGATGATTCTTAAGAGTGTGCAGCGGGAACCCGCTTATAGCGACGTTCTGCACAGTATATTGCGGGAAGTGCACCAGGCCAGCCGCCGTGAATATGAAGGGCTTATTCATCGCGAGAATATTAGCATCATTCTCACCTCGCCCAACCGAATCACGCCCTACCACATTGACGCTGACTGTAACTATCTACTTCAAATCCACGGATCTAAAACCATCCATGTGTTTGATGGCTCAGACCGATCGGTGGTCACGCCGCAGGAACTCGAACGATTCTATCTTGGCGATGTCAACGCAGCCCAATACAAGCCAGCGTTGGAGGCAAAAGCGAAACAATATAACCTCGTGCCGGGCTTAGGCGTTCACGTGCCGGTAACATTCCCGCACTGGGTGCAGAATCACGATAACGTTTCCGTTTCAGCGAGCATAAATTTCTGCTTCAAGGACGAGACGATCCCAAATCTACACCGCATCAATCATTACTTGCGGCGAGCGCGCTTAAATCCAAGGCAACCGGGCCAGTCAGCTTTATCAGACTCCGCAAAGAAAATCGTTGCGAATGTCTTCGAAGCCGTTCGGCGGGGTAAGCGAGCGTCCGCTCAGTCCAATTGAGGTAAAGGGTCAGATCGTTTCGAAAAGGAGCCGGACGCGTGGGCGACCGGCCACGGAAGGTATTCGATCAAGACACGTTTTCCGAGCCGCGACCGCAGCGTAGCGGTCTTGGGCATTTGCACCGGGAACTGGCTATGGTTACCCTTTTCAATCAGGCAGCCGCTGCCTGACGACCCGCGCGACTGCGCTGTCCAGGAGTTTCCGAAGAGCGGCCTTGCCCGGTACCAAGCCATATCGACGGCCAGTCCAAATCAACGCAGCCGCGCCGGCAACGAAGATGATCGACATAACCGCAGTAAGAGATGGCGCTCTGTCTATAGCAGTGCTACGAATCACTGCCAGAACCGATAACAGCAGACTCGTTGCGCTTCCCAGGCAAAACACAAGGACCGTTCCCGCTGGCAGGGACCTACGCGCGCGCAGATTCACGAAAACCAGGCTAGCCGAAACCGCGTGAGCTGCCATGTAAATGGCTGCACCGGTGAGCGCATTTCCGTGGAACAACAAAATGGTTGCGAAGGCGGCAACGGCTACCGCCCAAGCCGTGTTAATGAGTCCGGTTAAACGAAGTGAAAGAATACTGAGCCGCGCCGCCGCAGGCGAAGTACCCGTATGAAACACGGCCGTCGCAAGGGCGACTGCGGCAGCGGCTTCCGCACCGACATAGGACTTGCCATAGAACAATGGAAGTGCCCATGGCAAGCCTAAGGTGGCGACGCCGGCCAGCAGGAACGCGACAATCGTATTCGCAGACGTGCAAGCTGCCATAACGCGGTCTGGCGTACGCTCGTTCCCGTCGCGGTCCGCCGCCATAAGCGCATAGCTGCTCTCCGACAGGAGAGTCGGAAGTAAGGCAACCATGTTTCGAAGCTGATGGGCGATTGCAAAAAAACCCATTTGAATCATCGAGCCGTCTGAGCGGGCAATGAGCGAAGTGAGCCACCAACCAGCGGCATTAACACCAACCAGTCC
>JBAUZG010000427.1:0-6938 GCA_049585195.1 Bryobacteraceae bacterium
GAAACGAAGCGACCGGTCGTGAAGTTCCCCAACCCTATCGTTGCGGGAAGAAGCCGTCCGCTCCTCGTGTCAAACGTCCATACCAGATTCTCAATCTTTCCTGGCGAGACAACATGCTGCCCAAGAATGCGACAGACGCGGCCATCTGAGGAGACGGCCATACTGGAATACGGCGGAAGCCCGTAGTACCAGGGTCTGTACAAAGTTCGATCGGGAAAAGAAATATGGCGAATTTTTCCGCTGTTGGTATCGATCACCGCGAGTTCGCCGTCTTCGCGCTCGCCGGAAGCAACATACAGGCGGCTTCCGTCCGGAGAAAGCGCGAAATCGGGTTCGTAGCCTGCGGAGAAACTCCCCATTACTTTCGATGTTCCAGGGTCAAGCAGCCAGACGCGCGATCCAGGGCGGTCGGATTCGGATCGCGGATCGAGCACGTAAAGCCATCCTGGCTGCGGTCTCGTCCAACCTTCGGTTCTCACCTGATGGGTGATTTCCGATCCGGAGGCTGTGTTGCGCTCGGCCTCGGCACGAGCAATAGCTGGCTTGATCAACGCTTCCCACCGCGCAGAGGCATAATTCCACATACCGTCGCGCCCGCCGCGCACAATCGTCCCCTCATTGAGCCATCCCAATACACCGTGCCCAGGCAGGTAAACGAAGCCCTCATCGTTCGAGGCGTTCGGGTAATAGTAGAAAACACACGCCTTTCTCACGTCGTTATCTCCAAGCTTCATATAAAGCGTTACTTCGTACGATCGGAGTCCCTGTGGCGCGCGATCCTGGGGAATTCGAGATAGATCGAGAAAGTCGCTGCCTCCGGCGTTGCTCAGCGCGAGGACCTGCGGCTCGGTAATCTGGAGCGTCCCCGGCAGCCCGCCGCCGGAGATTGTGACTCGAGCGGAGGGAGACTTTCCCGATGCCGTTGGATGCAACCACAGCAGCGCCAGAGAAAACGCGGCTGGAAAAGTCAAATGTATCGTCTTCATGCAACCCGCCTTTTGCTCTCAGTAGAAGACGCAACAAGGGGTGGATCTGTTAACGCGGGCTCAACCTCTCTAAACTTCCGGATGAATCCAGGGCTGGCGATAGGGGCGCCGCAGCGCCTCGTTTGCCTCGCGATCATCGATAACCTTTTGGCCTTCGGCATCCCAGGCTAGCTCGCGGCCGAGCTTCATCGAATCGTTCGCAAGAATGCAGGACGCCGTCGAAATGTAGCCCTGCTCGATATCGGCTACCGGCTTACTTCTGGTGTCGATGGCCGCCAGCAGGTTCTGCATGTGATGGCGGATCGCCGGCGCCACATGCTTTTCCAAATCCTTTTCTGTCTTGTCCTCGGGGTACTGTTCGAGTTCGTACGTAACATCTTTGTGGACAGCCTGACCTCCGCCGAGCGGAATGAAATCGTAGCTATAGACGCTTACCTTCAACGTGCCTTTGTCGCCATAAAACGTGGCGCCCCATGGATAGTTGGGATCGGCCGACTCACCCCAAGTCCTGTGCTGCCAAACGACGCGAAGATCGGGATAATCGAACGTCGCCGTCTGCGTGTCGGAAATGTTGGCCTTGCTTTCCTTATCGACCAGAATTCCGCCGGTGGATGAAATGCGCGTCGGCCAGCCGAGATTTAGCATCCAGCGCGTCATATCGAACATGTGGATACACATGTCGCCGACAATTCCGTTGCCATATTCCATAAATTCGCGCCACGTTCGCGGCTCGACCCATTTGTTGTAGGGCCGCATGGGAGCCGGGCCGGTCCACATCTCGTAATCCAAGTTGGGCGGAGGCGTGGTGTCAGGCGGATTCCCGCTCGACCGCATATGGTAATAACAATAAATTTCGACCAAGGCGATCTTGCCCAGCTTTCCTTGGTTGATAAAGCGGTCGCGGGCTTCAATGATGTGGGGCGTGCTGCGGCGCTGCGTGCCTACTTGCACTACGCGGTTGTATTTTCGCGCTGCCGCGACCATCGCCTGGCCTTCGACCACGTCGGCGCTAATGGGTTTTTGGACGTAAATATCAACGCCCGATTTCGCCGCTTCAATCATGGTCAATGCATGCCAGTGGTCGGGCGTCGCAATGAGAACGATATCCAAATCCTTTTCCGCTAGCATCTTGCGGTAGTCGGAGTAAGTGCGCGGCCGCTTCTTCGAGCGCTGCCGCGAAGCAGCCATTTCGGCCGTATTCGACAGCATGATCGTGTCTACGTCGCAAAGCGAAACAATCTCAATGGGCGCAACCTGGTTAAGGCGAAACAGATCGCTTTTTCCGTACCACCCGCAGCCGATCAGGCCGACCCGGCGGGTTTTCTCGTGGTCATAGCTCTGGGCCTCTATCACAGTTGCCGATGCCAGTCCCAAAGCGCTGGCTTGAAGAAATTCGCGACGGTTCATAAGACTTACTCGAAATAGCAGGCAGCAGTTACTCAGTATATGCGGAATCAATTCCGCAGCATCGTCTTGTTCTGAGCGCAAAGAGCGTAAAGCACGCCCGTTCTGCGCGAGGCCCTCTGTTGTAAGATATGCGCACCCAGTGGGGGAGGCCGGGCCCGGCCGACTGAGAATTTTGGCCTATGGTGTTTCCGCGGATAGTCCCTGGTTGTGCGGACGTGGGAGTTCGCCGCCTTCTCCCTCAAGCGCTCTCCCTGATGGCTATCGCGGTGCTTCTGCTTCTCGGGTTTGGAGCCGCGAGTTGCACGAAACGCGCAGAAAAACCCGTGGTCCTAACGCTGATCGACCAGGGGTGGCTCGATAAGGAATTCCAGCAACGGCGCAGCCAGGAGTCAGAGGAATTCAAACGCCAGACTAAGATTGAGATCGAGGTTTTACCCTCGCCCGAATCGGCCGTCGAACAACTTGCCCTTTGGCAACAGCTACTTCAGAGTCGGTCATCCACGCCGGATGTGTATGCTCTCGACATCATCTGGCCCCCGATTCTCGCTCAGTATTTTGTCGATCTCAGACCTTACATGACAGCTGAGGAGATGTCCGCCTATTTCCCGGCATTGATCGCTAGTAACACTGTAAAGGACAGACTCACCGCCCTACCTTACACCGCCAGCACGGGGCTCCTGTTTTATCGCACCGACCTGCTCCGCGAATATGGATTCAAAAGCCCGCCTGCGACATGGGACGAAATGTATACGATGGCGTCCCGGATTCAAGCCGGCGAGCGCGGCAAAGGCATCAACGATTTTTGGGGCTTTGTGTGGCAAGGGGCTCCGTCGGAGGCTCTCACTTGCAACGCACTTGAGTGGCAGGCGTCCGAGGGAGGCGGCGACATTATCGAAAGGGACAAAACCGTAAGCGTCAACAACCCGAATACGGTTCGCGCTTGGCAAAGAGCAGCTCGCTGGGTGGGTTCAATCTCGCCACCGGGCGTAATCGACTACAGAGAATGGGATGCGTTCAACATTTGGCAATCGGGAAAAGCGGCGTTTATGCGCAACTGGTCAGCCGCCGACGTCGTGAGCCGGTCGCTGGGATCGGCCATCCGAGATAAGTTCGATTTAACCCTACTGCCGGCGGGAAGCGCAGGTCATAAAGGGGTCCTGGGTGCCATTACGTACGGCGTCTCTCAATATTCTCTTCATCCGCGCGAAGCAGTCCAGCTGGTTCGTTATCTCTGCGGCCGCGAAAATGAGCTGCATTGGGCTCGAATAAATTCCGAACCGCCTGCAATGCCTGAATTGTACAGGGAGCCTCGGGTGATAAAGGCCAATCCGCATTTCGCTCTGTTCAAGCAGGCGCTTCTTAAGGGAGTCGCCCGGCCATCAGCGGTGACGGGCCCAAAATATCCGCAGATCTCGCAGGCCTATTTTGAACAGGTTCACTCAGTTTTGATGGGTCGAAAGAGCGCGGAACGCGCCGCAGCCGACCTGGAACGCGAATTGGTTCGAATCACCGGTTTCAAAACTCCCAGCGCCGGCTCGAATGTTTTGCCCATTGGAACCAAATGATGCGGCGCGGCGGCAAAAGCTCGCCCACGCGGCCGTCGCGTTCAGGTGCAATCGAGTACCTCGAAACCGTGCGCCACCCGAGCCAGATGAAGATCGGCGCGCGCCTGACAACTTGCTTCGTCGTCATCGCATTTCTGATGCTGTTGGGCGATGCGGTGGCCCTGTGGCAGTTCAGCCTGATTCGCCTCCAGGTTCAACGTTTGTCGCAAGTGGACGAGAAACAGCTAGCGGTGCTACGGGTTCACACCCATCTTTTGACATTGCGCGATGGATTGGAGGCACTGATAGACAGCGAAAACGCTTCACGATTGTCGGTTGGAGCCGCGCCGCTGCGCAAAGTGTTTCTTGACGACGTGGAGCGGGCCAAACATGCTCTGAGTGCTCCGGACTCGGCTGCCGCCCAGGATCCCAGGCTCATGATCATGATGGAAGCCGTCGAGAGCGTATTGCCAGCCCAATTCAACACGATAATTAACCTCGCGTCGGCGGGCGATTGGGAAGCCGTCCGCCTTCGACTCGAGAATCAACTAAACGCACTACGTTCGGTCACCTCGGCGGCGGTGGAGCGCGTGGACAGGGAAGTGAAAGAGCAACGGGCACAAACACTCGACAACATCGGCCGTGTGGAACAGCGGGTCCATCTGATACTTGCGATCACGGCCTTCTTGACCTTGCTGACGGCCTTGGCGCTAGGCTTTGCCATCACGCGCAGCATAACCCGCCCATTGGCGCGGCTGGACGAGGGTGCGCGGGCGCTGGCACGCAGTGAGTTTCAACATGAGGTCGCCGTCACCGGCAAGGACGAACTTGCTACGCTGGCGGACGTTTTCAACTATGCCGCGCAACAACTTCACGAATTCTATGCAGCCTTGAGCAGCGAATTGGGCGAGCGCAGGAAGGCGGAACAGCAAATTCTGGCGCTGAACGAGCGATTGATTAACGCTCAGGAAGAAGAAAGAGCGCGAATCGCGCGCGAGCTTCATGACGACTTCAGCCAGCAGATTGCCGTGCTTTCGATCGGCGCGAGCAATCTCAAGCAGTTATTGCGTGGCGAGAAGAACGAAGCCGGGGAGCAGGTCATGCGACTTCAGCACAATCTTTCCCGATTGGCTGCGAGCGCCCGCCACCTATCGCACCAACTTCACCCCGCCGTACTCGAACATGCCGGGCTTGCCGCCGCGCTCCGTGCCTATTGCGCGGAGTTCACCTCGTTGGGCGGCGTTCATGTGACATTTTCGGCAGAGGGAGCGTTTGATGACATGCCCCCAGCCGCCGCGCTGTGTATCTATCGCGTCACGCAAGAAGCTCTTCAGAATGTTGCCAAACACGCCGCCACATCGGAAGCCGAAGTGCTCCTCACCCGCTTGAACAGTCTGGTCACACTTATCGTTTCAGATCATGGCGCCGGTTGCTCCCCTGATCGAATCGGCGCCGCCAGGGGGCTGGGACTCGTCAGCATGAAGGAACGGGTTCGGTTAGTGAATGGCACGTTCGAGTTCGTGAGCGAACCTCATCGTGGGACGACGGTAAAAGCGATCATCGTAACCGGACCGGCTGCATGACAGCAGTCTTGCGCACCTTCTAAGAGTCGGCATTGTTTCGCAAGACACGCAGGTTATCAATTGCGCTGCTGAGCCGTGATAAGTCCGCGAGGATCGACTCCCGGTCAGAGGTAGGACATTCGTCCGCCAGCCGGCTTGCCCTCGAATACTGTATCTCCGCCCTCGCGCGGGCCGTCTCGCCGAGGGCCAGTCTCCTCGCCTGATAGGCCGAATTCGCGGCGCCGGCAAAAGTCAGACCTAAATCGATCTCGCTTTGCGCCAATCTCGAAACAAGATTCCGATACTGTTCTCTTGCAGCCGGTGCCGCCATCTCCGTTTCGACCGCACGATCCTTCTGCGCGAAGAGAGATTCGAGGGCGTTCTTGACTTTAGCGATGAGCCTCCTCATGATTGTGTGGGCCGGGCCAGCGAAGTCAGCACTGGTTCGAGTTGCGGAGTGCTTTGGCATCCGCGTGGTTTCAGAAGTCGATGCGATGCTCATGGGCCCACTTTTGGCCGACCGCCGGCGTAATTTCAATTCGGGAGGTTTTCAGCTCGTTTACCGCTGTCTTGAAGGTCTGGCAGTAAGCGCTTGCAATTTCTCTTTCGGCCTGGCTTTACTCTAAGCTCCCCCGAACGCAAGCGCCATCAGTACTTATCCCGAATAAGGCGGAAAAAAATTCCGACTTATAAAAACATCTCACGACGCGGCCCACCCGCTGTACAGCGCTTACAGTAGCCTGCAATCTCCGTAAAATTTCGGATTCACGTTGCCGCAAAACCCGTTTTAGATGAGAGAGCCCTCCGCTGCGCGGTTGAGCGCCAAAGGCTGATCCATCAAGTTCTGAATGGTATTGAAAAAGCCACGGCTACTGTTGGCCGACGATCACCAAGGCATATTGCACGAGACGCGCGACCTGCTCCGGTCAAAATTTGACGTCGTCGGCACGGCCACGGATGGAATCGCTCTGGTCGAGGCCGCTGCCAAACTGAGGCCCGACGCAGTGGTTACAGACATCGCGATGCCACGGTTGAACGGTATCGACGCGAGCCGTGAAATTCTAGGTAGGGGGCTCTGCGGCGTCGTCGTTCTATTGACCGTTAGTGCCGAGGCACCCGTAGTTAAAGCGGCTCTCGAGGCCGGAATCCGAGCGTATGTTTTGAAACTGAACGCGGGCGAAGAATTGATTCCGGCTATCTGCGTTGCGCTTCAAGGCGGTACTTTCGTCTCGGCGGGAATAGCCGCATGTGGAGACAGCGAACAAAAGTAGTATCATGATTGCCAGCCACGCCGCTTGGCCCAATGGCTTTGTTATGCCGGCGACGACGGTCTTGCTTGCCGATGATCACGCGATTCTCACAGAGGCGTTGAGCTCTCTCCTTCAAACAACCTTCACGCTCGTAGGGGCCGTGAATGACGGCCGCTCCCTGATCGCGGC
>JBAUZG010000428.1:0-9326 GCA_049585195.1 Bryobacteraceae bacterium
CGAGTCTTCCGAAGCTCACCGCCTATCTCGAGGAGCAAGGTTTCAGAACAGAAGAACATCAGCATTCGGTGAACGTTTTCGCTCCAGAAAGCGAGCTACGCGTTCAATTCACGACGGGCGAACGATATCAAGCATTCCTCGCTCGGGGCGTCGAGGCTGAAGTCCTGGGGCTTCGTGTGCACGTAGCAAGCCTGGAAGACGTCGCGCTAGGAAAGCTATGGGAGTACAGCGACCCACAGGAACGGTTGAGCAAACGCAAAAAGGACGAACTCGATTTGATTCGGCTTGCGGAAGTCTACCCGGCACTGAAATCTCTCTCTATCCGAGGGAGCTAACTGAACAAATCACTAGCGGCTGAGTGAGCCGCCGCACCTACGGCCTGCGATTGACGCGATATTCTGAAGCCATATCGAATGTGTAGGAATATCAAACCCCTTTTCAACTTCGATCCGCCCGTAACCGAAGACGAGATTCGCGCCGCTTCCCTTCAATTCGTAAGAAAGATCAGCGGCTTTATCAAACCGTCCAAGGCGAACGAGGAGTCGTTCCTGGCCGCAGTCGATGAAATAGCCGGCGTCTCGACTCGTCTTCTTACTTCCCTCAAAGCGAAGGCGCCGCCGAGGAACCGTGAGGAAGAGATAGCAAAGGCAAAGGCTCGCGGCGCAGCGAGATTCGGAGCTTGAATCCATCCACACAGCGGCGCACCTGGCTTGTCAGGCAACCAGGCGGCTCTTCTTCTTGCCCGCCATACCGGCTACTACCTGCGCGTGATTTAAAGCGGCTGTCAACGAACCGCCACCGATGATATTTCCGATGAGCGTAGGAACCAGATATCCCCAGGCAACATGGATCCAGCTTGCCGCTCCGACCATGGGCAGAAACAGCACTTCTACCGCGCCGGCAATGATGTGCGTGAGATTTGCCAAGCCAACGACGTAGGTGAGGATGATGATAATCGCCGAGCGTCCGGTATCGACAGCGGCCAGTATCCATACCACCATGGCGATGAGCCAGCCCGCGAAGATGCCACGCAAAATGGCTGTGCCAAAGGTGACTTGCATCGCTTTTTTCGCCAGCGCCAACATAGCGTCCCGTACTTCCGGCTGAAACATCGGCGTGTTTCCCACTACCCAGGCGAAGAGGTGAGCGCCCACAAGATTAGCCAAAAGAACGACCGCCCACAATCTAACAACTCGCAGCAAAGTAGCGAGAGTTCGCCGGGACAGAAGCGGAATGATAACTGTGAGAGTATTTTCAGTAAATAGCTGCTGGCGTCCGCCGATCACAATAAGAAAGCCGATTGGATACCCTAGAGCCACCACCAGGGGCCGCCACGTCTCATCGGGTAGATGTGCGCGAAGCAATGCCTGGCCCACGAACGAAAATCCCATCGAGAGACCAGCCGCCAGACCGGACCAGGCAAGCGCCGTGACCGGCCGCTTCAGCTCTTCCTCTCCATCGTGCCGAATCGCCTCATGCACGACATCGATACTGACGGAGGTGCGTTCCTCTGCCTCTTCACGCTGTTTCTCGGTCAGTTCCGGCGCAACCACGTTCGGATCATCCGGATCGTCAATGAACATGCTTCACATTTATACCGAACAAAGACGGATTAATTCTTCACAGTCCTTATAATGGGAAACGAAGTAACGAAAGGACTAGGCTTGCCCTTAACGCTGCTTCCCGGGCTCCTCGATTTGAGCCTCTGGGACATATTTAGAGATTTAAAACCAGTTCCTCTTACCGTTATCGCCGTTTTGGTATTATTTTCGCTCCTCTCCTGGATCGTCGTGTTCTCGAAGTGGGGCTCATTCCGGAAAGCTGACCGGGATAATCGCGGCTTCCTTCGTGTCTTCCGCAAGTCTTCGAATTTGCAGGCCGTGGCCATTGCCAGCGAGCAGTTCGCGGCGGCTCCGCTGGTTGTGGTGTTCGATTTCGGTTATGGCGAAGTCGAGCGGCAGGTGAAGCAGCGCGGCGGCTTGGTCAATAAGCCGGCGATTGAACGTACTCTTCAGCTCGGCATTAGCGAGGAAGTAGCGAAACTCGAGCGCAACATGAACTGGCTTGCTACTGTAGCTTCAGTCTCGCCGTTTATTGGTTTATTCGGAACAGTGTGGGGCATCATGGACGCTTTCATAGGATTGAGCACCGCCGGCGCTGCGAGCCTGCGCGCGGTCGCGCCCGGAATAGCGGAATCGCTCGTTACCACCGCGCTCGGCCTCGTCGCCGCCATTCCGGCTGCAATCTTCTACAACGTCTTTGGAGGCTCAGTGCGCGAATTGGGAACTCGCATGGAAGATTTTGCCATCGAGTTTCAGAATCTCGCTGAACGCGACTTTGGCGGTTAGATGGCTTTTTCGTTCAATGGCGGCGGCAACGGCAGACGAGGCAGGCGATTTGCCAGTTATGGCAGCATGTCGGAGATTAATATCGTCCCCCTCGTCGATGTCGTCCTTGTGCTGCTCATCATTTTTATGATTACCGCGAATGTGATGGAGTTTGGCCTCGACATCAAAGTTCCCGAAGTGCGCATGACGCGGGAAACAACTCAAGAGTTGCCGGTTATTAACATCACCAAATCGGGGAACCTGTATATTAACAGGGACCCAGTGAACATAAATCAACTCGCCGCTACCATCCGCGGCCATTTTCATGGCGCGAACGCGGCTTTTGTGCGAGCCGACAAGGACACGCCGTGGGATGTCGTCGCGCATGTTGTTGCCGCGCTAGGCGAAGCGAAAATCGAGTGCAATATGGTCACTAAGCCGCTTGAATCGAATTTTGGAAAGAAGTAATCTCCTATGGCCGACCCTATTGACATTCTCGATGAACGCGAACCCTTGGCCGGGGCGATTTTCTATTCCATCTTGCTGCATGTGAGCGTCGTTGTGTTTGTCGTCGGTTACGGTCTTTACTCGAAGCGGATGCAGGCGCCGTTTGGCGAACCGAATGCGAGCGCAGGTATCGCCGTGGCCGTCACGCCGGTGAATTCCATCCCCATTCCGAGAAAGGAAGGCCCTCCGAATCCCGTGGCTAACGACACCAATTCGGTCGTGCCCACTGCGCCTCAAATACTAGAGACAGTCGAGAAGCCGCCCGACAAAGCGGCCATCGTGCTCCCCGATCTGACTAAGCCAAAGAAGCAGGCTCCGCAGGAGCGCCGCAAGCAGAACTACGTTCAGAAGACGCAGCCGAATCAGATTCCCACTCAAGTGCCGCAGGCCGCCGTGAACCCGATGTACAGCATGAACACCGGCAGCAATGGCGTCGGCATCGGTCCCAACTCTCCGCTGGGCCAGCGTTTCGGCTGGTACGCCGAAATAGTTCGCAAGATCATCGCGCGGAACTGGATGACAAACGGCCTGGCCGGTAGCCAAGCCGCGCAGGCTATCGTCACGTTTACTATCGGGCGCGATGGGTCCATACGCGACGCTCTTATCGCGCAATCCAGCGGTAATCCCGCCATCGATAATTCCGCGTTGCGGGCCGTGTTGAATTCCAATCCCCTGCCCGCACTGCCGCCTCAATATAACGACAGCTCGGCTCCCGCGGAATTTACTTTCGACCTACGATGATGAGACTTTTTGCTTTACTAACTGTCCTTGCCGTGGGCGGCTCTCTCGGCGCTCAACAGCCTCCGCCGATCCGCGGCACCATCAACCAGAACGGCCAAAAGCCTTCGATCGCGATACCCGACTTTCGCGGAAGCGGAGCAGCGGCGCAGTTCATGTCCGTTTTCAACCAGACGGTCGAGACGGATATTGAGAGTTCCGGCGCTCTCGCCTTTGTCGCAAAATCCATGTATCCCATTCAGATTCCCCAACAGCCCTCCGATCTGCTTGCCGGGCCGCCCTCGCCGGCGGGACGCGGCGTGAATGGTATGAAGCTGGCCGACTGGAGCAATCCGCCCGTCGGCGCAAACTATATAGGCATCGGATATGCCGCGGAACAAAACAGCCAGTTCGTTCTATTCGGGTGGCTGTTCGATACAAGCCAGGCCAACAACTTGCAAGGCGCGCAGGCCTTGGGGAAAATTTATACCGGCACGCTGAACGAAGATGGCGCCACTCAGGTCGCTCATCAATACGCCGCCGATATCCTAGCCATCTTCGGCGTTAAAAGCTTAATCGGCACGCGTATCGTCTTTGTCTCGAACCGCACGGGCGCGAAAGAGATTTGGACCATGAACTGGGATGGAACCAATCAGCACGCGCTGACGCATTATGGGACAATTTCTTCGTTCCCTTCCGTATCTCCGGACGGCTCGAAGGTGGCCTTCACGTCGTGGCTCAAAGAGTCGCCGCGCATCATTCTCTTTTCGCTCGAAACCGGACGCCAGCTCCCTTTCTACAATCAGCGCGCCTCGATGAATTGTTGCTTGAGCTTCAGCCCCGACGGCAAGCAGGTGATTTTCTCGTCAACGGCTGCTGGCGGACCCGCGCAACTGTATATGGCAAATACCGACGGTAGCGGCTTCCACCGTCTCACCTCTTCAGGAGCTATCGACACCGAACCCAAGATCAATCCCAAAACAGGCAGAGACATTGTTTTTGTCTCGGGCCGGGGCGGAGGCAATCCGCAAATCTACCTCATGACTCTGGGAGGAGACGCCGAGCGTCTGACAGATGGAACCGGCGACGCCGTCAACCCGGCGTGGAGTCCCGATGGGACCAAAATCACCTTCGCCTGGACACGCGGGTACGCCCCGGGGAACTTCAACATTTTTATTTTGGATGTAGCCTCGCGGCAACTGACGCAGCTTACAAACAACGAAGGACGCAATGAAAATCCGAGCTGGGCCCCGGATGGTTCGCACCTCATCTACGCCAACAAGCGTGGGGGGAATTCGCAGTTGTGGACCATGCTGGCGGACGGGACTCAAAAGAAGGAAATAACAAACACCGGAAGCAACGAGAAGCCAGTGTGGGCGCCGGCCGCGCAGTGATTTCGGCCGGTTTATTGACAGGACTATTGACAATGGGTGAGTACCCAGGAGGAAATGAACAGGAATGACGAAACGTCGTGCTACTGTGGCTTTGGCAGCGGTCATGCTGGTTGCCTTGACCGCATGCGGAAAGAAGAAGGTCGCACAAACAACTCCGCCGCCGCCACCCCCGCCAGGGCCAGCCGCCGAAAAGCCGGTCATCAACTTTTTCAATGCCGAGCCATCGACGATTGAGAAAGGGCAGGGGTCGTCTTTGCGCTGGTCGGTATCGAACGCTACCAATATCACCATTGACCAGGGAATTGGTCAGGTGAGCCCCAACGGTCGCCGCACCGTTTATCCGGCAGACACAACCACCTACACCTTGAGCGCCGCGAACGGTCAAGGCGAATCGACGACCGCAACGGTTACCGTGACGGTCTCGACGCCGCCTACAACGGCTGCGCCCGTTCCAGCGCCGCCGCAGTCGGCTGCCGAGATGCTCGCCGGCCAGGTGAAAGACGTGTACTTCGATTACGACAAGGATGACCTTCGCGACGATCAACAGCCTACGCTTCAGGGCGACGCAACGGCTCTCAAGCAGATCTTCGCGGCCCATCCCGATTTCTCGGTCGTTATCGAAGGCAACTGCGATGAGCGCGGCTCGGCCGAATACAACCTCGGTCTGGGCGATCGCCGCGCCTCGAAAACCAAAGAGGCTCTGGTTGGAATGGGCGTTCCCGCCGACAAGCTTAGAACCATCAGCTACGGTAAGGAGCGTCCGGTCTGCACCGATCAAACCGAGGAGTGCTACCAGCGAAACCGGCACTGCCATTTCGCACCCGCGCAGTAATTCATTCCCTATCCGGGGCGCGCGCCTGCCGCCCCGGATGTTCTGTCATGAGGGGCGCTCGAACCATGTACCCTAGTAATAAAAGGTGTTGAGTCACGCCCCGGGGGCGTGTTGGTTGAAATAAGGAATATTCAGATGAAATTTGTCCGGCTCGCGTCCCTGATCTTTCTTTGCGTGCCCGTCACTTTCGCGGCGAGCAAGGAGATTGTTGAGCTGCAGCGCGATGTGGCCATTCTTCAAGACCAGGTCCGCCAGGTGCAGCGCACGCTCGATGAAAAGCTTGCGCAGCTAACGTTGCTGATGCAGCAAACCCAGGATAATTCAAGTAAGGCGAACGCCAATATCCAGACGGCGCTCAGCGATACTCTGGTCCAGCAAATTCAACCGGTAACGCGGATCGGCGGCAAGGTCGACGGTCTGACCGAAGACGTGCATGGTTTGCGCGACTCCGTCAACGATCTCAACTCGCGGCTTGCGAAATTGGATGCGAAGGTCACCGACTTGAGTAACCGCATGTCGATCGTGCAAAATCCTCCGAGTGCTCCCGGTTCTATGCCGGGGGCGCCTGCAGGCGCGCCTGGAACCGCTGCTCCGCCGCCCGGCATGACAGCGGAATCGGCTTGGCAGAATGCCGAAAAGGACCGGCTCAGCGGGAACACCGATCTGGCTCTGAAGGAATATCAGGATTACATCACCTATTTCCCGAATACCGACTACGCTCCAAGCGCGCAGTACCAGATCGGCGAGATCTATTACGCCAAAGCCGATTACGATAATGCCCTGAAAGCGTTTGACGGGCTGCTGGAGCGTTTTCCCGACAACCCCAAGACGCGCAGCGCACATTTCATGAAGGGGCAAACGTTGGTGCGGACAGGAGACAGGCAAGGCGCAATCGATGAGTTCAAATACATTGTGACGAATTATCCGGGTACCGAAGATGCGCGCCGAGCCACGCAGGCACTCCGAGGGCTGGGTGTGACCGCCAGCGCCAAGCCATCTCCCGGCCGGCGCAAAACGCCCTAGCCCTTCGAGACCAGTCCTCGCAAAGTAACTTGGTTCGGAAGTTCCACAACCAAAAAGCGAGCGCGATTTCACTCTCAATGTTGAAGTTCAACTCTTCGCAGGGTTAGATTTGGATATCGCATCAGCCCTCGAGTTGCATGGCGTCACTTCCCAAATCTCTTCCTCGTATCTGCGTTGCGCTCGGTTTCGCCGATCCGGAACAGTTGGCGCGGGCTGCGGAACAAGAGATAAAGGACGGAAGTCTGTTCCTCGAGCTGCGGCTCGACTATCTTCGATCGCCGGAGTTGGGCCCGCGCGTGATAGAGCATCTGCGCGAGCAACATCCCGATCTCTATGTGATCGCCACCTGCCGTCATAAAACAAACCATGGCGGCTTCAAAGGAAGTGTTGAGGAGCAGATGGCTCTGCTCGCTCAATCGGAAGAGGCGGGTGCGCAGTTGATCGATCTCGAGATTGAAATCGCCGAGATGGCGAGGAAGCACGCCGAAGCCCTTCGCGCAAACGCCTCGCTCATCGTTTCGTACCACAATTTCAAGAGCACGCCGGCGCTTGACGTAGCCTGGCGCCGCCTCCGTCGCATCGAGGCTGACGCGTATAAGATCGCTACTACACCCCGCAAACCAAGCGACGATCTTCGCGTAGCGGAGTTTTTCCGTGCCAGGCACGAGTTTCCCCTCATTGCATTTGCGATGGACGAAGTTGGCGTGCCCACCCGCATTCTCTCGCTTGCGGCGGGCTGCGCATTCACCTATGCCGCGCCCCTCGAAGGAGACGGGACTGCGCCAGGACAAGTACCGGCAAAGCTCATGCGCAGCCTCTATCGCGCGGACCGGCTGGGAAAACACACCAAGGTGTTCGGAGTAATTGCCGATCCGGTCGCTCATTCACGATCGCCGCAGATCCATAACCGTGCTTTCCATGCCAAGCGCATGGATGCTGTCTATCTGCCGTTCCGCGTCGCATTATCCGCACTCGGCGATTGGATGAAACTGGCCGAAGGCCTTCCGGTGCAGGGCTTCAGCGTCACCATTCCTCATAAGCAGAAGATTGTCCGTTATCTGGATGCCGTCGACCCGCTTGCCCGCAGAATTGGAGCCGTCAACACAGTCTGGCGTAAGGGAGGCAAGTGGCGAGGCACGAACACCGACGTTGCCGGTATCCTGCGTCCGCTCGAACAACGCATCCGCTTGCCGAAAGCAGCCGTTCTGCTTGCTGGTTATGGCGGCGCGGCGCGCGCTGCGGCTTTTGCTCTCCGCGAAGCTGGAGCCCAAGTGACAATTACCGGGCGGCAAGTGTCCAGCGCGCTGGCCCTCGCGCGAATCGTCGGCGCCGATACGGCCAGCCTCGCTGAATCGGTTGAGCGCGGCTACGATGTCTTGATCAACGCAACCCCTGTGGGCATGCACCCTAATACCGAAGAGTCTCTTTTCCCCCTCCGCATACCGGCAAGCCTGGTCTTCGATATGGTCTATAACCCCCACCAGACTTTAATGTTGCGCCAAGCTTCCGATCAAGGCTGCAAAGTGATACACGGCTGTGAAATGTTCCTGGAACAGGCGGCCGAACAATTTGAGATCTGGACTGGCGAAACAGCGCCTCGCGGCGTAATGCGGCAATCGCTTGAAACACACCTGGACTAACGCAGGAACCGTTTCCGAGCCGCGACCCAGAGGGAGCGGATGTGACGAACGTCGACTAACCCATGCTCTCAAAGCACAGGTTTCACCGAGACAATCACCAAGTGCACGTCTTCAGCCCCTTCGTTGCGCCACTGGCGGCTCACGCCTGCCGGGATCGTCACCGAATCGCCCTTATGGACGAGCTGGCCCTCTCCTTCTTCGTGAAGCGCCAGAATCGCGGTTCCCTCGTGCACGAACACGAATTCATCGTTCATCGACGGTCTTGCGTGCTTGCCACTGATTCCGCCCGGCTGGATTCTGACAAGGGCGGCTTGAAACCGGCTTCCGTCTCCCAGAAAACCCAACGATTCAACGTCCGCTTTCGACCATTCGAGTGTAAGTTGGGATCTGCTTTCTGTCCGGATGATATTCGCTTGCCGCGTCTCCGCCACTTGGAAGAACTGCCACAGCGTCACGCCCAGGGCGCTGGCGATCTTTTCCATGGACGACAGCGATGGAGACGACTGTCCATTTTCGATCTGCGACAGGAAACTTGCCGAAAAACCGGTCTGTTCGCCCAGGGACCGGAGAGAGATATTCTGGCGCTCTCGCATTCTGCGAAGGCACTCACCGAGATTTGCGTCAATCATTAGCGGAACCAACAGGGTATCCCTAACTAAACCCGGAACCGTACTCGATTACTCGATTTATATTGTGGAGCAGCAGAAGGGGCGGACTAGCCGGGCAGGCCTGGCCACTACGAAATTCCTGAACTTCTGTAGGGGCGAGGCCCGCCTCGGCCGCCTGCCTCGCCCTTGTGAGACTAAGCCCCAATCGGAATGGCGATCGAGAAGGTCGATCCGCAACCCGTTTTCGATTGCATGTGGATGGACGCGCTGTGCTGATG
>JBAUZG010000429.1:0-3430 GCA_049585195.1 Bryobacteraceae bacterium
CCTGGGTGAAGGCAAGCCAACCCTATCCGCATGCCGTGCGCGGCGGCTCGTGGAACGACCCGGCTGGAATGCTGCGCTGCGCCGCTCGCGTAGCGTCGGACCCATCATGGAAGCAACAAGATCCGCAATTGCCAAAAAGCATCTGGTATGAGACCGATGCGCAATGGCTGGGATTTCGGTTAATTCGGCCCGCGAAATTGCCTGGCGCCGAAGATATGTACAAGTATTGGAACAGCGGTGTGGAACACGACGAGCAGTAGGTTCAAGCGTGCCTTCGCCTTTCTTGCGCTCGCCATTTCTTCGCTAGCCGCGCCTCCGGCATCGCCCGAACAACAGAGCGGCGCGCTGAAACCGTTCGAAGCTGTCGAGCCGCACATGGGGACGCTGTTTCGCATCAAACTTTATGCGACAAGCGAGGCGCAGGCTCAGGAATCGTTCCGGGCGGCTTTCAACCGCATTGCGCAACTGGACGAGACTTTGTCCGACTACAACTCGGATAGCGAGCTGAGCCGGCTTTCGCAGACTGCGGTTGGGCATCCAGTCGCGGTGAGCTTGGATCTGTTTCGCGTCGTCTCCGCGGCGCAGGATTTGGCCAGCGAGACAGGCGGAGCGTTCGATATTACTCTCGGGCCGGTCATCCGGTTGTGGCGCGAAGCGCGAAAGCGAGGTAGCGTACCGGACCAGGATGCGTTACAGAATGCGAGTAAGCGCTGCGGTTACAAGCTGCTTAAGCTGGACACTGAAAATCATACAGTTGAATTTAAGAGGGCAGGGATGGCGCTCGACGTTGGCGGAATCGCAAAAGGATACGCTGCCGATGAAGCCCTTCTGGTGCTGAGGGCCCGGGGCATACGAAGCGCGCTTGTTGCTGCCAGCGGAGATCTTGCCTTTAGCGATGCGCCCCCTGGAAAAAGCGGCTGGAAAATCGGGATCGATTCACTCGACGAGGCGAATGCTCCGTTCACCAAGGTCCTGACTCTTGCGAACGCGGCGGTATCGACTTCAGGCGATACGGAGCAGCACCTCGATGCAAACGGAAAACGGTACTCGCATATCATCGATCCAAAAACGAACATGGGTTTGACGGAGCCGCTCACGGTGACCATTGTGGCGCGCCGCGGCATTACTGCCGACAGTCTGGCCACGGCAGTTAGCGTGCTTGGCCCCGAACGGGGCATGGCGTACGTGAACGGACGGTCAGAGATTGAAGCGTTGATCGTGGTGCGGGCCGGGAGGCCGCGAGTGTCGGAATCCCGGCAGTTTCATAGCGACACTAATCCGTTTGGCCGGTAAACTGTCTCAAAACCACCAGTGAAGTCCCGCTTTCGAACACTTGATGCCCGACAGTACCGCGCCGGTTCCATGTCTTGAAGCACTTAGCAAGCTTTCGCGACGGCGAGAAGACTGCGACAAGAAAAGCTTAAAGAAACCTGCTCCATGCCATCCGCCGATGCTAACCTCTTGCTTGCCGTGAGCCCCAGCAATCGAACAATCGAAGGCCGCGCACGGTCAAGCCGTGCCGGCCGGCCCCGGATTTTGATTAGCGACGACCAGCACGATATTCTGACCGCGCTTTCGCTGCTGTTGAAGCTGAATAACTACGCTACGGAGACCGTAGATTCGCCGCAGGACGCGCTCGAGGCAGCGCACCGCGCTAAGTTCGATCTGATCCTGATGGATCTAAACTACTCACGGGACACTACGTCCGGCAGGGAAGGTCTCGACCTGCTTTCACGCCTTCGGGGGAGCGGCCTCACATCTCCGATCGTCGTAATGACCGCATGGGGTAACGTCGAACTCGCTGTTGAGGCCATGCGGCTCGGGGCAAACGATTTTGTCCAGAAGCCCTGGGACAACCAAAGGCTGCTTGTCACGCTCGAAAAGCAGCTGGCAAGCGCGGAATCCACCGAACGGCGACAGCGTCAGACGCAATCGGAGATGGACATTGCGCGTAACGTGCAGCAGAAACTTCTGCCGCAAACTTTTCAAGCGCTGACCAACCTCGAATATTCGGCTCTATGCTTGCCGGCTCGCGAAGTGGGCGGCGATTATTACGATTTCTTCGACCTGGGAGAAAACCGGATCGCCGGACTTCTCGCCGATGTAAGCGGGAAAGGCGTGGCTGCGGCCATGCTGATGGCAAATCTTCAGGCATCCTTTCGGACCCAGCTTGATGCCGGCTTCAAAGAGGCGACTGAACTACTCACCACGATCAATCGCCTGTTTTACGCATCCACACCCGTCGAACAGTACGTGACTTTGGTTTACTTCGAGTATGAAAACCACTCCCGCCGGTTGCGTTACGTAAACTGCGGACACCTGGCGCCCGCTTTGCTGCGACAAAACGGGGAACTGGAAAGACTGGACGCGACGTGCACCGTGCTGGGACTGTTTCCAAATTTCGCTTGCGAGAGCCGCGAGATTGAGCTGAAAGAGCGGGACGTGGTCGCCATATTCACCGACGGCGTGTCGGAATTTGAAGATCAGAACGGAGAGGAGTTCGGCGAGGATCGATTCCTTGCACTGGTCGAATCGGCCCGCTCCCTTACACCCGCGGCGGCTCTGCGGCACATTTCGGAACGCCTCACAACCGAGAGAAACGGCAACGACCAGTTTGACGATCAAACCGTCGTGTTGTTGAAAGCCCGTTAGCTCGTCGACCGTCAGCAGATGAAATAATCGGAAAGGAGGCCGTCCAACCATGGCAATACATGTGGTGCCGCCGCTAGTGCTCGCCGATCCTTCCGATGATCCGGAGCACTATGAGTTTCTGAACGGCCAATGGGTCAAAAAAGACGTGGGCCGTAAGGAACACTCGAAAATGGGCAGGATTTTGTTTAACCTCCTGCTCCCGTTTGCCAGGCAGCTAAACTGCGCCCTCGACACAGAGTGGACTATCGTTCAGGGCCGGAAGAAAATCATCCCGGACGTCACGATGTCCTTTCCGGCTCCAGACTATTCCATGTCTGACGGGTATCTCGTCGCCCCGGCCATGCTCGTGGTTGAGACCCGCTCACCACGACAGCGACTGAGCAAGTTGATCGACAAGTGCCTAAATGACCATTTCGGAATGGATAATCGTACCTGCTGGATCGTCGACATTGAACAGGAACTCGGCTATGAATGCAAAGCGGAGACCGGCCAAGCAGTCGTCGTTGAAACACTGACAGCCGGACCCGCGATTCGGATCCCGGTAGCTTCCGTCTTCTCGGCGTTCGATCAGGAGATGTGATTCACGTCACGGAGCGCGCCTGCTCGAAATTCCGTTTGTAAGGGCAGCAGTGCTTCGTATAGTGTTACGATCCTGTACGTATGGAGCTGGCAATCCAGATTCAAATCGAAGAGCTCCCCGAAGGCCTTTACCTGGCGACGTCGGACGAGCTGGCTTAGTAGCGCAAGGCAGGACTGTTGCAGAGGCGCTGGACATCGC
>JBAUZG010000430.1:0-43309 GCA_049585195.1 Bryobacteraceae bacterium
TCGGGCCGGCACTATTGCAACTTGCCGGCGACTGGAATTGGTGGCCCTTTGGCTTATATGGGGCCCCGGCAACATCTGAAAAGGAGCTTATCTCATGACTGCGAACACCGTGGATGCTCCAGTGACAGCATAGGGCCTCGCAACAGCCCGATTAAGCGATTCGATTTATTTCACTTTCTCTCCTTGAGCGCTGGACTGGCTGATATTAAAGTCCTTGCGTCCAAGATTTGCCTTTCCCGAGCCCACTTCGATTACAAGAATCGAGGAGCCGGGCTTGCCCTGAAGCTTTGCCTCCACTTGCGTCGCAGACCAAACGCCGCCGACCTGCCGCAGCCCATAGTAAATGAATTCCTTCTGCTGTCCCGTCCCGCGAAGCGTCTTCACCACATGCACAGGGTACAAAATGCCACGGTCAATCCACGATGTTACCGAATCATAATGAGTCCGGTCCTGAGGGCCGGGCATGCTCTTAAGAACAAAGCAATCCCGTGCGCCGTATTTCTCCGATGCCAGGAGTTCCTGATTTTTCCAGAAGAACTGGCTCTCTACCATGTCTTCATAGGAGAAATCTGTTCCCACTAGTGGGTCGTTCCAACGTTCGAACGGCAAGACGCTAGCGGTCTTCTCGCCAGGAAGTACCGCCTCGATGGTCACGTGCCCACTCACGCTCATATGCAGAAGAAGGCTCGTCTTCTCTGAAGCAGGCCCCGAGATCTCGCATAGCAGACGCAGACCATCGGGAAACCAGTGAGCCTTGGCGACAAACTTGTAGCTCGTGCGCTTGCCATTGCCTTCCACCCGAGTGAGTCGCCCGGTCACGCGGTAGTCCAATTTCTCGATATGTTGGCGCGAGCCACTCAGCACAGTCTCCAAGTCAGGATTCGCCGCGGAGGCCCGCGATGGATGCAGCAGCGACAACGGCACTAGCAAAGCGATTGATGCTTGAATCGTCCTAAAGGCGCAATTCGCCCATCTGGCATCTGGATACCGGCCAAACTTGCGGCTGCGAGAGAGCATAACGACGCGGCGCAGGAAGGCCATAGCTATGTAGACAGCCAAAGTCCGTATAACGCCCATCCAGGGCGACGGGTAGTGATTCTCGAGCCGTGGTATGCAGCCCATTTCAGGGCAGACACTTTAGGTGGCACTTCCGAACTCTTTCGCAGTCCTGTTTTCATTGGGATACAACCATGTTATGGTAAGCCTTCCGAGATGGAAAGTGCGGATTCTATTGCTTGCTGAGTTTCAAAAGGGTCAATCGATGCGATGGATTTTAGCCGCCTTTCGGAGCACTCATTCAGAACAAGCAGACTTTAGCTGCCGGCTGGAAGTTCATTGATGATTCGCACCGGTCACGTTGGCGCCCAATCGCCGAGACACTCGTCGAGGGGCGATCAATACTGATGATCAGAAAGCATTTACCAATCGTTGAGGCGAAAGTTTCCCGATAGCAGTGCATGATGCGCTTAACTGGAGCATAGGCAAGCAGAAAGAGCATGTTCGCCGCATTAGTCGCAGAAAACGCCGTACAGTCCGCCAATCCCACTTGACGAGTAGTCGGCATCGCGGACCTTTGCGGCGGTCAAGTACCCGCAGAGAGCGCGTCGTGGTGCCACGTGCCTCGCGTGCTCGGGTCAGCTCCGGTCGTAGAAGGCTGGCGGTTCGATCCCCAAGGCGCGCAGGTACACGTAACCCTGGCCGCGGCGACGAAGCGAGAGGGCTCGACGAGACTTCGCATGCCGATGAGTCCGGTCAAAACGATGGCCGAGGCCGCGCCAGTGTACCCGATCAGAATCATGCGATGGTAGCTGCTGCGCGTCAGAGTCTTCGTCATGAAGCCCAAGACTGCCTGTTGGCGCGGGTCGCGCACCAGCCAGCCGAGAATCGTGAGGCGAGAACGCGATTGCCGCGCTGGGCCGGCTACGCCTTCCACCAACAAGGCGCGATAGCGCTGATAACTGATCACGTAAGTCAGAAAGGCTAGCGCTGCTGCAATTGCTAGAGCTGCCCCGGCGCGGTGGGCGAGCGCGCGCAGGGCCGGGTCGGGATCGCCGGACAAGGTTTGGCAGAGTCCCAGGAACCACACTGGTGAAAGCCAACGCGAAAACTGCGGCTGGAGGAAGGCCCTCGTGATTTGCGGCTGAATGGAGAAACTTACGATGATCAAAATCAGCATCAGGGCAACGAGGATACCCTGTGCATTACCGGTTACGCGTCCGAATGCGCGCGGCGGCAGAAGATTCAGCAGAATGCCCTGGAGCGCGATCAGGGCAAAGAAAATGAAAATAGCATGCGGCGAGCGTAGCGCCGGCGTATTCAGCGGCGCGCGCCGCAAGGGATGAATGGATCGCCCAGCGGCTGGCGGAGACAGCCGGAAAACAAACGCTGGGCAGAAAGTTGAGCGTGACCAAAGTGGCGGTGGCGACCAAGAGCAGAGCCGCCAATTTGGCTCCGAAGATTTGGCGCGGGCGAAGCGGCAAGCTTCCCAGCGCGCGGTAATCGCGAAGGCTTGGAAACAACGATTGCCATTTGATCGCTGTCAGCAGGCCGATGGCCGACATCATCAGAGTGATGAGCCACAGCTCGTCGGCCCGGACGGCATCGCGGTAGGGTCCTGGGGCTTGGAGGTGCGAGAGGTATGCGTATTTATGCCGCAACGGTCCCATGAGGAGAAAGAACCACTGGAAGAATAGGGGAACGGCGGCGATCAAGACGCCGATCATGTGGTCCGGAGTGGTGATCAGGTCGCTATCGAAGACGCGCCGCAGGAAGTGGCGCAGCAGTTCGAAGGTGGGCCCGTGCGTTTCGCGAAGCCATTCTTTCATGCAGCAGACCTGCTCATGACGTCGAGGATCTGGCTTGCTAACGCCGCGCCATCTTCGACGTGCGCCAATTGGGAGAACACGCCTTCGAGAGATGGCTGGCTCATCAGTTCTCGGAGCCGGTCGATTGAGTCGAATGCAACCACCTTGCCCTTGCGCAAAATCAGGATCTTGGAGCAGATCTTCTCGACCACTTCGAGCACGTGTGAGCTGTAAAGGATGATCTTTCGACGATCCGCCAAGCCGTGTAACAGGCTGCGCAACATCAGCGCAGAAGTGACGTCGAGGCCGGAAAACGGTTCGTCGAGAATCAGAACATCGGGATTATTAAGCAAGGCGGCCGATAGCAGGATCTTCTGGCGCATGCCTTTCGAATAAGAAGCAAGAGCGGCATGGCGGTCGTCCCAGAGCGAGAAGAGACGGAGGAATTCGTCCATCTTAGGTTCGAGAATGCGGCGCGGCATTCCGCGTAACCGGCCGACAAGTTGCAGGTATTCGCGGCCAGAGAGGTGGGGATAGAGGTGCGCCTCCTCCGGCACATACCCGATACGCCGTTGAAAGGCTGTAAAGTCGTCGTGGATACTTCGCCCTTGATAGAAGATTTGGCCCTCGGAGGGTTCAATCAGGCCGGTCAACATCTTCACCGTCGTGCTTTTGCCTGCTCCGTTTGGGCCGAGATAGCCGAGGATTTCGCCCGGCGAGATCGAGAAGCTGACATCGCGAACGGCGGCGGTGTGGTGGAAGTATTTAGTGAGGGAGCGAGCTTCGAGCACGGCGAACATAGCATACTACATAGAAACCGAGGGTTTTCGCGCTTGACAATAGGGGTGGGGGGTATATAATCGAGGCGTGGAGCATGGATGAAACGAACTGTGAAGCAGTCCGCTCCTGCCATCGCAGAGCCAAAGCACATCTTGTGCCCGTGCACGCTGGGCGACACTGGGCGGAAGGCCGTTGCCGTCGATCCTGAGATAAAGCGCTCGAATATTCAGCGTTTGCGGCGCATTGAGGGGCAGGTTCGCGGGTTGCAAAAAATGATCGAGGAAGAACGGTACTGCGCGGACATTATCGTTCAAATCTCTTCGGTGCAGGAAGCGCTGCGGAGTGTCGGAAGAGCGCTTATGCGCAATCATCTGCAACACTGCGCGGCGACCGCCATCCGGAACGGAGATGAGCAGCAGGCAGCGGCGCAATACGAAGAGCTGCTGGAACTGATATTCAGGCATCTGCGGTAGTTTGCGCGTTCGTTCATATTTGGTGCGCGAAGAAAGGCGACGTGTCTATGACGAAAGATCCAGTGTGTGGAATGACAGTCGACGAGCAGAAGGCGGCGGGCCATGCCGTGCATGCGGGCGCCCAATACTACTTCTGCGGGAGATCGTGCGTGGATAAATTTGAGGCCGATCCGGAGAAGTATGTAGAGCCGATTGTTCAAAAGCCGGGCGCCAGCGACACAGAGGCGCGAGAATACACGTGCCCGATGCACCCCGAGATTGTTCGCCATAAACCAGGGTCTTGCCCGATTTGCGGAATGGCATTGGAGCCGCGGGAAGCGACGAGCGAAGAAGTGAATCCAGAACTGGATGATATGAAGCGCAGGTTCTGGATCAGCGTTCTTCTCACGCTGCCGCTTTTGGTTCCCATGGTTCTGGATTGGTTGCCAGGCTCATTGGAAAACACGTGGCTCCATTCGCGCGGCGAAGGGTGGCTGGAATTCGTATTCGCGGCGCCAGTTGTGGTGTGGGGTGGTTGGCCCTTTTTCGAACGGGGTTGGGCTTCGGTGAAAACTCGTAATCTCAACATGTTCACGCTGATTGCGATGGGCACGGGGACGGCATTTTTGTTCAGTGTCGCGGCGCTGCTATTTCCACAACTCATTCCACAGACGTTCAGATCGGGGTCTGGAGAGCTGCCGCTGTATTTCGAGCCGGCGGCAGTGATTACGACGTTAGTTTTGCTCGGGCAAGTCCTGGAATTGCGGGCGCGCAGCCAGACCAGTAGCGCTTTGAGATCGTTGCTGGGGCTTGCTCCGAAGATGGCGCGGGTCGTTGAAGGCGGTAACGACCGCGATATGCCGATCGAGAAGATTAAAGTGGGCGATCTGCTGCGTGTTCGTCCAGGCGAGAAAGTTCCCGTTGATGGTGTCGTGGTGGACGGAAACAGCTGGGTGGACGAATCGATGGTTACGGGCGAATCGGTACCGGTGGAGAAGAGCGCGGGGGTGCGCGTGACAGGCGGCACCGTGAACGGGACCGGGGGATTCGTGATGAAGGCGGAGCGAGTGGGAGCCGATACACTCCTGAGTCAAATTGTTCGATTGGTGAGCGAGGCACAACGAACACGAGCTCCGATTCAACGGTTGGCCGACTCGGTGGCTTCGTACTTCGTGCCGGCGGTGGTGCTGGTGGCTTTGATCACGTTTGTGGTGTGGGGAGTGTATGGTCCCGAACCGAGGTTGAGCCATGCACTGGTCAATGCGATAGCGGTGCTGATCATAGCCTGCCCTTGCGCATTGGGTCTTGCCACGCCGATGTCGATCATGGTGGGCACAGGCCGGGGCGCGACGGCCGGTGTCTTGGTGCGGAACGCGGAAGCTCTCGAGCTACTACAAAAAGTCGACACACTGATTGTTGATAAGACCGGGACTCTAACGGAGGGCAAGCCGAAGGTAACTTCCATTGTGCCGATGAAAGGGTTTCAAGAAACCGAACTGCTGGAGCTGGCCGCAAGTCTCGAGCAATCGAGCGAACATCCGCTAGCGGGTGCGATTACGAAAGCCGCGCGCGAACGCGGATTGGCGTTGGCGAAGGTTCAAGGTTTTCAGTCTTTGACGGGAAGAGGCGTATCTGCATTGGTAAGGGGCCGAGCGGTATTGGCTGGTAACGCGCGGTTGTTCGATGAAGCCGGAATTCGAAACAGCGAGTGGATAGCTCTGGCCGATCAACTCCGCCGAGACGGGCAATCGGTCATTTTCGTGGCGATAGACGGAATGCCGGCGGGTCTCATCGGCGTCGCAGATCCGATTAAGCCTTCGAGCGTGGAGGCTGTCAATCTGCTGCACCGCGAGCACATTCGCATCGCGATGCTGACCGGGGATAACAGAACGACAGCGGAGGCTGTTGCCAAGCGTCTAGGGATTGACGATGTAGAGGCGGAAGTGCTCCCCGAGAAGAAGGCCGGAGCCGTGAGAAAGCTACAAGCGGGCGGTCACATTGTGGCTATGGCGGGAGACGGAGTGAACGACGCTCCAGCGCTGGCGCAAGCGCACGTAGGGATTGCGATGGGTACCGGTACAGATGTGGCGATGGAGAGCGCAGGCATCACGCTGGTACAGGGAGATCTGCGTGGCGTTGCGCGAGCACTGCGCTTGAGCCGGGCCACGATGCGAAATATTCGCCAGAACCTCTTTTTTGCGTTCGTCTATAACGTGCTGGGCGTGCCGCTAGCGGCCGGAATACTTTATCCGTTCTTTGGTCTGCTGTTAAGTCCGATGATTGCCAGTGCTGCGATGACGTTTAGCTCCGTTTCTGTTATTGCCAATGCGCTGCGCCTTCGAAAGGCCGAACTGTGACCCAATTCTCCGCAAGCTCGACTCTGCGACATTACTGCTTGCCCGGCCAACCGCTTGCTCACGCGCGCGGCTCGGTTCAGAGCCGATACCGAGCCGCGACCGCGAGGGAGCAGATGCGCAATCATTTGTGACGTTGTGTTTAGAAAGTGATGCGCGCGGTCAACTGCATCGACCGGGGGCCGGCTCCCTCCGCGGTTTGCAGAGAGGTGATCTGTCCGAAAGCTGGCACACCTACTGTAAGGTTCGACGGGGGCGCGTAGTTCGGATGGTTGAAAAGGTTGGCCACCTGCGCTCCCAACTGTATGTGGATCGATTCAGCAATTGGAATCTGTTTGAGGAGTGACATCGAGACCGCTTGCGTGCCAGGGCCGACGACGTCGCCCTGCGATGCGTCGCCGAAGCGTCCGATGTTATCGCCGGGATCGGTAAAGGCCGCAGAATTGATCCACTGATAGAGGGATTGGGCGGCATATGGGGACACACCTGACACTGTGTCGGCACGTCCGCCGTTGACGTTGGATGGCATGAGATTGTAGCCCGTTCCCGATGGATCGCTGTTGGTGGTTACTGTCATGAACGGTCCGCTTTGGAACAAGCAGACGCCAGCGAGCTCCCAACCGCCAGCGATGCGGTCCATCAAGCCATTCGAGCCGTTCAGCAGCGCCTTACCTTTGCCGAACGGTAACTCATACAGGAATGTGGCCAGGACACGGTGGCGGCGACTGAACGGGACGTTGCCGTAATCTAAACCCGGGTTATAAGGATCGCTGATCACGTTACCAAGCCCGCCAACGTACGCGTTTGTGGATCCGGTCGCAACGCCGTTGGTATTTGCAAGGTCGCGCGAGTAGGCGTAGCTGATCTCGAATTGGAAGCTGTTGCTGCGTTTGTGGAGGGCAATCGTTCCCGCGTTGTAATTGCCATAGCCGATAGATTGCTGTGAGAGGATCTCGCCCATTTGCGGAAAGGGAACGTTGGCGGAGAGCGCGTTATAACCAACCGTATTGACGGGAAGCTGATTGATGTTTTCCTCGGCTGCCAGATTGGTCGAGTGGTTGCCATCGTACGAGGCGCGCAGCCCCACGCCCTTGCCCAGGTCGCGCTCTAACGTAAGGTTCCACTCCTGAACATAGGGATCTTTGTAGTGCAGGTTGGAAGCCAGATCGAAGTACTGCGTGCCCGGCTGCGAGATGTTCGATGGGTAAGAGTAGGGCATGCTATAGACCGGCATGCCGTTGGGACCGAGAGAATTCGCGAATGTTCCCAGATTGCTCGACTCGACGGCCCAACCGTCGATCGCGCCTGCTGCTAACAATGCTTCAATAAATCGGCCGTATCCGCCACGGAGCACAGTCTTGTTATCGCCGAAAACACGCCACGCGAATCCGAAGCGCGGAGCGAAGTCGGTGTAATTGGAGAAGCGCAGATTCGAAGGAATGCCCAACTGGCTGGCGAGCAGAACCGGAGTGGGCGCAATGGACTCGACAAAGCCCGGGTTGAGGACAGGCAATGTTTTCGTCGAAGGTATGACGACTGCTCCGTTCACCAGCTGGCCGTTAATGACGCTGCTGTAATTGGGATCGAAGTTCGCAAGGTTGTAATTGTGATCGTGGAAGGAGGGGTGAAACTCCCAGCGCAAACCAAAATTGAGCGTCAAATTCGAGGATACTTTCCAATCGTCCTGTCCGAAAAAGGCGTAATGCATCGCGTAAGCATAAGTATCGGGGTTGATGACCGTTGCAATGCTGGTCTGGTCCGGATAACCCAAGAGGAACGAGGCGAGAGGAGTGCCTGCGCCGTCGCCAAGAAGGGCGCTCATGGCCCCGCCGTTGAAGGTATAGTTACCCATTCGATAATCGCTGAACACCTGCGTGTGAAGACTGCTGAGGCGTCGAATATCTCCGCCAAATTTCATGGTGTGCTTGTCTTTCGTCCAAGTCAGCGTATCGAGGAATTGGCTCGTGCCCTCCTTCTTGATGGTGTAGGAGGTTGGAGTGTGAATGCCGATAAACCCCGCGATAGCAACTGTGGGTACGACGTCGCCGGGCGGCAGCGGTCCCGGCAGATCGGTCAAACCGAGTTCATCCGCCGCTTGTTGGGCGGTGACATCCATACTAACGTTGCGATGAACTTTGGTGAACCCGCCGCGCATTTCGTTCACGATACTAGGTGTGATCACCCAATTGTGCGCGAGAGTGAGTGCGTTATAGATTTCCGGCGCCGACGTGGACCCAAGTAGCTCGGAGCCAGGATTACCGTTGGCATCCTGGGCATAATTCAAAACGCGGCGGTTCTTGTACGTGTAGCGGGCGTAAAACTGTTGCTTGGAAGTAAGCATCTGGTCTATACGCACGTCGCCTTGCGCGCTGTTTATCGGTACGTTAAAGGACGCCAGATAGTTATTTGCAACGGCGTTTGTATTTCCGTAATTAGGCAAAGGATAGAAGTAATCTAAGATCTTTTGCGAAAAGGGATTCAGCTGGCTAGTCGGAATGATATTGCCCGGATAACCGGTAAGCGGGTCGGAATAAGCGGAGAGATCGCCGTTGCGCATGGCTACGGTCGGTACGCTTTCAACCACGGTGTATTGTTTCGGCAATCGAAGAGCTTCGAAACTTCCGAAGAAGAACGTTTTGTCGTGGCCGTTATACAAGTGCGGAATGATGATTGGCCCGCCTAAGTAGGCTCCGAAGTCGTTCATCTTCAGAGTGGGAGTTTCGTGACTAAATGTATCGGAAGCATTAAACTCGCTGTTCTGAAGATTTTCGAAGGCGCCGCCGTGAAAATTGTTCGTCCCCGATTTGGAGACGGTGGTGATATCGGCTACTCCGCCGTACTCGGCGGGATTGAGCACCTCGCTAATTCTGATTTCCTCGATGGCGTTGAAGGAGGGAAAGAGTTCGGTAAGTGCTCCCTCAGTGCCGGGTCCAACGGAGCTGATGCCATCAATGGTGATGGAGAGCTGCGTGGGTTTGGCGCCGGAGACTTCAATATTTCCGTTGGCATCGGTTTGGACGCCGGGCTGCGCGGTCAAAGTCGAGAAAGCGCTCGTGGAACCGGTAGAGCGGGTGGTAATGGCGACCGGCAGGTCGGTCAGCTCGAGGCTGCCCTTGGTTTCAGCGACGTTCGAGGCGTCAGTCTGAACGACCGCGCCGGCCGAGGATTCCACGTTGACAGTCTGCTGCTGCGTGGCGAGGCTCAGCTGCGCATCGAGCCGTTTCGTCTCGCGGGAGCCCAGGTCAAACGTCGAGAACTGAAGCTTTTCAAATCCCACTGCCTCGATACTGATCTGATATTTGCCGACATCGACATTCACGAATTGATAGGCGCCGGATTGGTCTGTGATGGTGGATTTGGCCACACCAGTCCCCACGTTGAGGAGTTGAACCTTGGCGTTAGGCACTACCGCGCCTGACGGCTCCTTGACGGCGCCGAGCACTGTGCCGAACGTCGACTGAGCGCGAGACGTGTGGGCGGCAATCAGCAAAAGAGCGAAAATAGCAGGAAGCGTGAAAGATGTCATGCGGCAGTTGGTCTGTCGACACTGCGGCCCGAAAGACGAAATTGGCATAGCGAGATAAACCCCTGTGAGACGTTCGGCGCGGCTTAGCGCGGAAGAGGACGACGCGGTGTTAGAAGAGCTACGCCAAGGCGGGGAGAATGACTCGTTGCCTCGGGAAGTTAGATAACTGCGTGTTTAAGGCAGGTTAAAGCTTTTAGCGAACGCTTGTCCAATAAAAAACGCCTATGATAGCGAATCAAGAATTTACAGGTTACATTTGGCGAACGAGACGTGGTATCCTCCCACGCAAGGCCTGTTTGCTGGATAAAACCGTCCTACGAGGGTCCCCGCCGACATCGAAGCTTCCCGCAGGCCTGAATCGAAGGTGCTGGTTTGGCCGTTGTCGAATGAGATTCTCAGATCATTGTAAATTCGGGTTCGCCGCTTACCTGTTCCTGATTTTTGCCGCTTCGGGCGGAATGGCAACTGATGTAACGCCGGTTCCGCCGCAGGCGAGTGAGCCTGGGATACCGGTCACAAACCAGCTTGTGGTTCAAAAATGTGGTGGGTGCCACAAGCAGGATGAGAACGGGAGCATGACGCGGATCTCGTGGGTGCGAACGACGCCGGAAGGGTGGGAAGAGGTGATCAAGCGCATGGTCCGGCTCAATGGTGTTTCGCTCACTCCGCCCGAAGCGAAAGAGATCTTGCATTATCTGGCAACGGACCATGGCCTAGCTCCGGAGGAAGCGAAGCCGGTGATTTGGTTTGCCGAACACCGCATCGTAGACGAGAACGTACCGGAGCCGGCGAAGGAAGTGTGCAATGCGTGCCATGCGTTTGGAAAACCGGCGTCGTGGCGGCGATCAAAAGAAGAATGGGAGCTGCTGTACAAGATGCATATCGGGTATTTCCCTTCGTCGGAAATGACCAGCTTCCGCCGCGAACCGCCGCCGCCGGGCGCGCCGCCTCCTGCGCCAGGTGCCGATCAGCGTCAGCCTTTTGAGAAGGCGATTGCGTATCTGCAGGAGACTTATCCGTTATACACGCCGGAGTGGGCCGCGTTTAGTCCGACGATGCAGCGCGGGAAGGCGACGGGGCGGTGGCTCGTGACGGCTTATAAGCCAGGCGAGGGCTCATATTATGGCGAAATGACGGCTGAAGCGACAGCTGACCCGGATATCCTGGCGACGCGCACGAAGCTCGTCTCGGCGACGAGCGGCGCTGTGATGACGCGGACGGGGCGGGCGACCATCTATCAGGGTTATGCGTGGAGGGGGCGTTCAGAAGACAAGAAAGCACCGAATGATCCGCAGGGCGCGGCCACGGTTCGGGAGGTGATGATGCTTTCGCGGGACCAGTCGCAAGCTGAAGGCCGCTGGATGTGGGGCGATTATCAGGAATTTGGATTCGAAGTGCGTATGTATCGGGCCAAACCGGGGATCACGGTTTTGGGAGTCGATACGCCGATGCTTCGCTCCGGCGAGACTCATACGGTGCATATATTCGGCGAAGGATTTTCGAGCAACATAAAACCAGCCGATATTGATTTAGGCGAAGGCGTGACGGTTCAGCGGATTTCGCAAGTAACTCCTGCGCGTCTTGGAGTCGAAGTGGCAATAGCAAAGACCGCCAAGCCAGGCCGGCGCGACATTTCAATCGATGGCACGCTGCTTCCTTCCGCAGTCGTCGTGTATGATCACATCGATTTCATTAAGGTTAGTCCGGATACGGGCCTTTCGCGGCTGGGTAGTGAACATCACCCGAAGGGCTACGTGCAGTTTGAAGCCATCGCATACCTGAATGGTCCTGACGGAAAGGCGAACACGCCAGACGACATCGAGCTTGGGCCGGTGCGCGCAAAATGGGGGATGCAGGAGTTTTATTCAATTTTTAGCGACGACGATGTGAAATATGTCGGCTCGCTCAATTCCGAAACGGGCCTGTTTACGCCGAACCGCGATGGTCCTAACCCGGAACGCCGGTTCTCGCGGAATAACTACGGTGACGTTTGGGTGGAAGCGGAGGTCGATAAAGATCTTCCACCACCCAAAGTCGCTGGAGACAAACAGAAACCGCTGACGGCTCGCAGTTATTTGATCGTTACAGTGCCTTTATACTTGCGATATGACCAACCGGAGGTAGCGCCATGAGCGCACAGGCGTTTGGGGCCGTTGTGCGCGGCCCAAGGAATAGTAGCGAGTTGTCGTTAGGCGAATTTCACCGGTTTTCCGGTGTCGCGTCCGAGTTCGTATATCTTGTGCCGAGCGGCGGCATTTTCGAGCTTGATGAGTTGAGTAAGGCAGTTTTAGAGCGTGTCGCGCGAGGGCCGGCCGAAACTGGCGAGATTGTGGCCGATGTCGCTCAGCGAGGATTCGATGGGGCCGACGTTTTCGACACCATCAAGGACCTGTTCGAACTGCGGGCAATACGCGGCGAGCGGGCGGTCGAGAACATCGTGCAGGAGCCGCCTGCGGATTTTCCGCTGCAAACGCTGGTCATTAATTTGACGAACCAATGCAATCTGTCGTGCCAATACTGCTACGAATTTGGCGAAGACAAGGTTGCTACTCCAGACGGCAAGCCTAAGTTCATGGATTGGGAAACGGCAAAGGCTAGCGTCGACTACCTGATTCGGACAAGCGCCGGCCGCAAAACCATCCACATTACGTTCTTCGGAGGCGAGACGCTGATGAACTTTGCGCTGTTAAAGCGCGTGGTCGTGTACGCTCGCGAAGAGACCGAAAAAACCGGACAGACAATCGACTTCAGCCTAACCACGAATGGAACATTGCTCTCGCCCGCCATCATAGAATTTCTCGCCGCGAATGCGATTGGCGTCACCGTGAGTCTGGACGGACCGAAAGAGTTGAACGATAAGTTCCGGGTGTTTTCGAATGGGCGCGGCAGCTACGACATGATTGTGCCGAAGGTGAGAGAGCTGCTGGCGCGGCACAAGACGCGGCCGATTGCGGCGCGCGTCACGCTTACGACCCAAGACATCGACGTGTTGAAGATATACCGGCATTTGAAACAGGATCTCGGGTTTCATGAAGTTGGCTTTGCTCCAGTTACCACTTCTCCTAATCGCCTTTATTCGATAGGCTCGCGTGGCATGGATACGCTGCTGGATCAATTTACAGACCTCGCCCAAGAATATTTGCAGTATGCCTTGCGAGGAGAGCATCACGGATTTTCAAACGTCAGCGACACGCTTTCCGAACTGCATCAGGGAATCAGCAAATCGCACCCATGTGGCGCGGGATTGGGCCTACTGGGCGTAGGTCCGTCGGGCGACATAGCGCCGTGTCACCGATTTGTCGATTCCGATACGCACAAGCTGGGCCATATAAGCACCGGGATTGATCCGGACCGAAAGGCCGATTTTCTGACTCGCGGCAACATTGCCAACAAGTACGACTGCCACACGTGCTGGGCGCGGCCGCTGTGCGCGGGTGGCTGTCATCATGAAGCCTACGTACGGTATGGCGATACGGGCCATCCTAATTTGCACTATTGCGACTGGATTCGCGGCTGGACTGATGTGTGTTTGGGAATCTATGGGACGCTCGCGGAAAAAAATCCCCGGTATCTGGAAGTCTTTTCGGAGAGGAAAGTTGAATGAAACACGCACGCGCGGTGAATCGTAAGGCAGCCCGGCTCGAGGAGCAGATTGGGGCTCCGGAGGGTGACGTGTTCGCGCTGCAGGAGGATGGTCTGCCAGGATTGGCGAAGCAAAGCCCGCATATACCGACGGGCTGCTCGCTGGCGTTTTTCCCGGGGTGGGAAGTGGACTCAGCGGGCGGAACTGCCGGGTTGTGCCAACCGGTCGAGCGCGATATTTACGACTGCTACATCACCTGTTTCTGGCCGGCGCAAGTACCAGACCATTTGAACAACTATCCGGATTGGACGAGCAAGTGCGCCTCGGCCACGAAGGACTGGAGAAACGTGGATCTCGTTTTCCCATAGGACGGAAGAAGAGCGCACAATGAGATTTTTTACGTTGCTTAGTTCCGCCGCCCTCGCCGCTATGACTTTGCAGGCGGGGCCGCAAACACCGGCTGTCCGCTCGCACGGGCACATGTTTCTGGGCGCCTGGCCGCATCACGTCTTGGTTCTCGATGAACAGCAGCAAGCGGTGGTCGACCGAATCGACATCGGCAGCGACGTGCCAATGCAATTGTTGCTTTCGGACGATCGCACGAAACTGTACGCGTTCACGGTGAGAACCAGCACAATTGTGACGATTGACACGGCATCACACAAAGTCGTTGACTCGTTCTCGATCGATACGGGCGGCCGGGAGTACCGGCTGGCGACCGCAGCGGTCGATTCCGACAAGCGCTACATATACAGCGTCGTGGTGCCAACGGTTAAGAAGATCGACCGTTTTGACCAGGAAGCACCTGAATTCATCGTCATCGATCTTGCCCAGCACAAAATTGTGCGCACCGGCGAGTACCCGAAAGAAGAAGAATTGTATGGGCTGGCTGGCCTCTATGTCACTGACGCATTGCGGCTTTCGCCCGGCAACAAATATCTGTATGTGTTCAGGAACAACATTCAGATTTTCAATGTGGCCGATTTCAAACTTGTGGACACGATCGATCTGGCTAAGCCCGCTTACCCCGCGTATCAGAGCGTATCGCTGAGCCTAGTGGACGATCCTTATGAACAGCCCGGTTTTGTGACGTCGATGTTTGTCGCTGCCGATCCTATCGTGCATCGCGCCGTGTATGGAATTGCGCGGGTAAACCTGGCGACTAGAGACATCGATTTTCATCCCGTCGGTCCTTACATAACGCACATGTTGAATCTGTGGGTAACACCGGACCGGTCCACTGGCTACACGGTTTCGTTCACCGGCGAGCAGGGCAACAAGCGAAGCGAGTTTTGGGTGTTTGACATGAAAACCAACCGGCTCATTCGGCGCGGAGAGTTTGCCGGACGGCGCCGGTTCGATTTTGCGCTATCGCCGAGCGGCACGTCGCTGTACATTTACGTCGCGGGGTACGAGGTTGACTGCTACGATCCACAAACCTTTAAGCTGACGAAGTCAATCGAGCTCGACGCAGATTCGACATCGAATATGGTGATGATCCCAGGCGCCTGATATACGGAGGAGACATGCAGGCGCAGTGAATCAGGAGTCCAAACCCGTAATCAAGGTTGCTCATTGGAGACGGATTCTCCAATTTCTGCGCCCGTATCGCGCGCGGTTGTTGCTGCTGATGGGGATCAGCCTAGTTACGACAGGCGTCAGTCTTTTGCAGCCGTATCTGACGAAGCTATTGATCGACGACGCGCTCGAGCGCCGGCGATTTCACAGTTTATGGGTTCTGGCGGTGTGGATGCTGTTGTGCGCATCGCTTTCGTTCGGCTTCGGAATTCTTTCGACGCTTCTGTACACGAAACTCTCCGCGCTCGCTTTGTTCGACATGCGGTTAACGGTGTTTCGCAAGCTGCAGACGATGTCGCCTCAGTATTTTGCGCGGACGAAGATGGGCGATATCGTGTCGAGGCTTAACAACGACATTGGCGAGCTGCAGCGGCTCAGTTCGGACACGCTGCTCGCGCTGCCTTCGACGCTTCTATTTCTGGTGGGATGCGTCGTGATGATGGCGTATCTGAATCCGGCGTTGTTTGCAATCAGCGTCACTATGTTTCCTGTTAGCATCTGGACGATGCGGCGCTACCAGGGTAGGCTTCGGGATAACGTCAAGCAACTCCGGGAACAAAGCGCGGCTATTGGCACATTCATCATCGAATCGCTTCTCGGCATGCGGCTGCTGGTATGTTCGAACGCGCAGAAGCGAAAAGATGCCGAGTTCGCCTCTTTGAACAAGCGTTTTGTCGATAGCCTGCTCGCGATGCAGGTGACTTCCTTTTTGGCGGGTGCGCTTCCAGGCGCGATTCTGACAGCCTCGATCGCGATTGTTTTCCTATTTGGCGGATCAATGGTGATACGCGGCGTGCTCACGATTGGCGGCCTTGTGGCATTCATGGCGTATCACTCTAAACTGTTGTCGCCGGTTCAAACGCTGATGGGTTCGTATTCGGCGCTGATTACCGGGTCGGTATCGCTCGGCCGGGTGTTTGAACTGCTGGACCATCCAGCAGAGGTGGTGGAAGCCCGCGACGCGCTGCCGCTCGAGCCACGCGACGGAAGTATCACGTTTGACGGGGTCGCGTTCGATTATCGGGGCAGGGAAGCGACGCTGCGCGACATTTCATTTCACATACCCGGAAAGTCTATTTGCGTGATCGTAGGGCCGACGGGTGCGGGCAAATCGACCATTGCCGATTTGCTGCTGCGATTCTATGAACCGACCGCAGGACGGGTTCTGATTGACGGCCAATCGACAGCGGCGGTGCGAATTTCCGACGTTCGCGAGGTGGTGGGGATGGTGGATCAAGTGCCATTTTTCTTCCATTCGACTATTCGCGAAAACCTGCTATTCGCGTCGCCGCAAAGCAGCGATTTGGACCTGGTGGTGGCGTGCGAGGCAGCCGGCATTCACGACTTTATTGAATCGCTGGCAGACGGCTACGGCACGGTCATCGGCGAACGGGGCTTGAACCTATCGGCGGGGCAGAGGCAGCGGCTGGCCATTGCGCGCGCGCTTCTGCGGAAGCCTCGCATTCTGGTTCTGGACGAACCGAGCGCGGCGCTCGATCCGACGGCGGAATTTGCGCTGGCCGAAACAGCGAGCCGTCTTGTATCGACGTGTACTGTCATTGTCATCACCCACCGGTCGGCGCTCGTGTCTATTGCTGATCAGGTGCTTGTGGTTAGCGAGGGGAGAATCGTTGAGAGCGGCCAGCCACGGAGTCTGATGCTCGCCGATTCCGCTCTTGCGCGCCACTTCCGCGATGCTTCGCCGCTCGAGCCGGTCTCGGCCTAACACGGAAGATGAACAGCGTCCGCATTGGAATTATTGATAGCGGCGTGAATGCGGATCATCCTCACGTAGGCGGTGTTGCGGGGGGTGTGTGGATACGAGAATCGGGCGATTCAGAGGATTACGTTGACCGGCTGGGCCATGGCACGGCAGTGGCCGCGGCTATCCGCGAAAAAGCGCCCTCGGCGGAGATCTATGCAGTGAAGGTATTCGACCGTTCGCTGAGCACGACTGGTGAAATTCTGCTGCGCGCGCTCGATTGGTGTCTCGAGTCCGGAATGCAGTTCATCAACTTATCTTTAGGAACATTAAACGAGAAGTACACAGAATCGTTCCTCGATCGGATCAGACGAGCGGAGGGGGCCGGAATACGGATCGTTTCGGCGTATGAGAGGAAAGGGCGAATGACGCTTCCCGGCTGTCTGCCGGGCGTGGTTGGCGTGGTTCTTGCTCCTGAGTGTCCCCGGGCCGAAATCGTGAAAACAACGCGCAACGGCCACCTTGTTTGTGGCGCATCGGGCTTTCCGCGCGATATTCCTGGAGTGCCAAGAGAACGCAACCTGCAGGGGATCAGCTTCGCCGTTGCGAATGTGACAGGATTTCTTGCGGCAGGACATAACCTGTGAGCGAAAGCGTTTGGGTGACGGGGAGCGGCATCGCGGCACACGCATGCGCCCGGCTTCTGCGGCGCGCTAATGTGCGTGTTTGTCTGAAACGGGAACAGGGCTGGCAATCTCCGGTCGTTCTGTTGAGCAGCGTTACGCAACGCCTGTTGCATGACGTGTTTGAAGATCCGCAACTTTTCACGGGCGTCCATCCGATTCGAAAACGAGTAGTGAGATGGGGAGGCACGGAGGCGCACACGCTCGCGATTCCGCATATGGGAGTGGCGGTTGCGGAATCGGAACTATTGAGCCGGATCGGCCCGACAGTTGCTGATCGGCAGCCCGAAAAGGAAGACGAGCCGACCTGGACGATAGCGTGTTCACGCACATTTCCGGAAAGGAGCCGCAGGCATTTCGGCGAGAGAACGGCTTGCGCGTTCCCCGTAGTACTCAGCCGCGAATGCGATGCGGAATCCTGTTACGTCGAGTCCGTTTCGAACGGATGGCTGTTTCTTTTGCCGTTCAGTCGAACGGAGGCATCGCTACTATGCGTTGGAGCCCAAGCAGGAGTTGAGCTACTCGAGCGGAGCCAGCTGGTGGCGCGGCAAATCTCGACGTGCGGCAGCAAAACTTCGAGCTTTCGCGCGCATCCGTCAATTCTCGACGGGCTTGCTAGCCTCGGTCGGATTGCGTGCGGAGCAGCGGCAGTGAGCTTCGATCCGCTATGCGGCGAAGGTATGGGGAATGCAATTCGAGAGGCCATATTGGCGTCGGCCGTGGTGCGGGCGAGTCTAAGCGGCGGCCGGGTTGACGATTTGATTCTCCATTACAAATCGTGCCTCTTGGGAGGGTTTCTGCGGCATCTGGAAACCTGCGAAGCGTTTTATTCTTCCGGACCGCAAGACGACTGGTGGCAAACGGAGCAGCTTCGTATACGCGACGGTATTGATTGGGTGAGACAGCGTTTGCCGGACCAGCCGTTTCGTTTTCGCCTTTCCGGTTTCGACCTCGAGGAGATGGATTTGGAAAGGCCTACAGCGGGCGCATTCGCTTAGCGCGGAACTCGCCTTCGACCTTCCAGGTGCGGCCATCCGGCTCGAGCGCCTCACCGATCCAATGGAATGAGTCAGGCGTGATCTCGGTGAAAGACCAGCGGGTCGGCTGACCGTTGGCGCGAGCGCCTATCTGGACGATGTCTTTGCCATTTCGGCGGCCGATTTGGTCCTCACGATGGCCTGTCACGGGATTGATCCATGTTATGCGCCACGCTTCAATCGCAGGGTCCCAGACGCGGAGCGTCGTTCCGTACATGTTGTAGGTTTTGTCCATTTCGGACACGCGTTCCGAGGGCCGCGGCATGATCCAGACGTCCTGGATGGCTCGGCCTTCAAGAACTCGCCCGAAATGGGCCTCGGCCTTGATATCGCGCGCGGCAACTTCGATGCCACGATAGTGAACGACGTCCAAATCCCAACTTCCGACAAGCCATCCATACAGATCTGCCGATTCATGGATTTCGGGCGATAGGGCTGGAGCGGCCAACAGGGCATAAAAATCCACTTTTTCTCGAGCTTCAATTGTTGTCATCGTCAAGCCTCCTAAGATCATCAAACGCTTCGCGGGAGACGAATTCTTGGCAAAAATTGCGGTTGAATTGGAGCAGGCTGTGGCACGACGCGCCGCAACTGGCGTATCGGGTCGTCCGACAGAGCGCGTCCTAGCGAAAGGCGATGGATGGGAGGTCTCCGATGTGGTCTGCACGTCCGGTCCACGGGACCGCCCTTTCGAAGAGCAGCATTCGCGGTTCGCGATCGCCATTGTTGCCGCGGGCAGCTTTGAGTACCGGTCGGGAAGCGGTCGTGAGCTGATGACGCCGGGTTCGCTTCTGTTAGGAAACGTGGACCAATCTTTCGAATGCGGGCACCAACACGGCGTGGGGGATCGGTGTCTTTCGTTTCACTACGCGCCCGATTATTTCGAGAATCTCGCAGCGGATGCCGGAGCAGCCAAGCCGTCTTTCCGTGGGCTTCGCCTACCCCTATTGCGGGCGTTGTCGCCGCTCGTGACACGAGCCTGCGCTGGCCTCGCCCGATCCGGCATCAATGGACAGGTTGACACAGCCTGGGAAGAACTCAGTGTCGAACTAGCTGCGCGAGTGGTACAGCTCGCCGGCAGTATCTCACGCAGGTCAACTGGCACCCCGGCCGGGGCCGCAGCGCGGATAACACGCGCCGTACGGTTGATTGAGCGCCAACCCGATGCCAGGCTTGCTCTCGGAAGCCTTGCGCGGCAGGCGCGGCTTAGTCCGTACCATTTCCTTCGCATCTTCGAGCGTCTGACGGGGCTGACTCCGCATCAGTACGTGCTGCGCGTCCGCTTGCGCACGGCGGCACTGAGGTTGGCGGATGTCGAAAACGCCCGGCTGAAAATTCTGGATATAGCTCTCGACAGCGGCTTCGGCGACGTATCGAATTTCAACCGCGCTTTCCACGCGGAGTTTGGCGTCACCCCGCGAGCGTACCGGCGGCAACTCATGTAAATTGGTTTCGATGCCGTAAGAAGCCAGACTTCGGTCTGACGGAAAGCCACACGTCCTATACGATTCGGCTGAGCCAGTAGCGCGAGTGTGCTGCGGGCGATGGAGCATTACCGGATAACGATCGTCGACGATTTTCATCTGCTTCAGGATGCCGTCTGTGGGCACCATTTCTATCCGCGCGGAAGATGGCTCGAAGGTCCCGCCCTCGCGCTATGCGACTATGCCGCTAAATCTCGAAAGACGTTGATATTTTTCTTATAGAGCGGGCCTCCCGCACGCCATCGTTGAGCGTGCGTTTAGGCGGCGATCCCGCGATTCAGGGCAGAAGATTACGAGGTCCTCGCGCGGAACCTCCTCTCCCACGTGCAGCCTCCGCTATCGACTTCGCTAAAGTATTCCGGTTTGCGCCTAAATTAAATGCGCATCAGTTCCGATCAGCCTGCGACTGGCTGCGTCCCTCTGGCCGCCAGATCACAACCGATAAGTTCATCGAGTACCTGTGCTCGCAGCGCCTGGCCAGCAATGTGGATCTCGAGGAGATGAGGCTACCGGACGAAAATGCGCGTCAATCCATTCTCGAGCAGCAGTTGCAAAAGGCGGCTAACATTTTTTCCGAGGTTAAGCTTACGGCGGTCTTGGCGGCAACGAATGGATTTACCGGCGCCGATCTAAAGCGGGTGGTAGAGGATGCGAAAGGATTGTATGCATTCGACCGGGCGTCTCGACTTGCCCCAGCCGGCGCTGAGGACTATTTGCTGAAAGCGGTTGAAGGGGTCGCTTTGAATAAGACGCGCTATGCTCAGGCGGAAACCGGAGCACAGCGCGACGTGTCATTCGGGGCGGCTCCATTTACTGTATTCCCGGCAATGGGCGCTCACGTTCGATCGAGATAGCGGCAGAACAGGCGCCATGGGAGAGGTTGCCATGTCCGCCAGATTACCTGCGAAAAACTACGAAACTTACAGGTCAGCCAGGCTGTCATCAGGTATATGGTAACTGTGCACAGTGAACTGGTCAGCCTGAACCGGCCCGATCAGATAAAGTCGCTCCTCGGCGAGAGCGGCCCCTGCGTTAGCGTGTATTTTCCTTTGAACCGCCAGACTCTGAACCCCGGCGACGAAGCGCGGAGATGGAAGGGGGTCGTACGGGAACTCGGCGAGAGTACTCCCCGGTTGGGCGAAAAAGGACGCGAGCTCGTTCATTCACTTACCGATTGGCATGCTCTTAGCGAAGGGCGTACGGGCAAAGAAAGGACGCTCGTCGTTTTCCGCTCGCCCCAGCACTTTAGCCGCATGTGGATCAGGGCCGAGATGGCGGAACGAATTGCGGTAGGACCCGAATTCCTGATCCGGCCGCTGCTGCCGCTATTGGCGAACCCCGTTTTTTGTGTACTGGCGCTAAGCCAAAACGATACCCGGCTGCTGCGGTGTACGCTCAACAGTTCAGAGGAAATTCCACTGACCGGCGCGGTAGGTAACTTCGAACAGTTTATGAATAGCGCGAAACCAGATCATATTCGCGACAATCGCGCGGCGGCGGGGCCCGGCGGCGGCTCAACGAGAGGCATTACATTCGGCACAGCCAGCAACATGGAGGACCACGATGAATATCTGGCCAACTTTTTCCGGCAGATCGACCGATCGCTCGCCGCTACTCTGAAAGAAACGGGCGAACCGGTGATTCTGGCGGCTGTTGAGCACGAGCTCTCTTTATACCGGTCGCTCAGCGATTATCCGCACCTTTTGGAAGAGGGCATACAGGGAGCGCCCAATGGATTAAAGGGAGGCGAGATGCACGCGAGAGCTCTCGCAGTGCTTGACCGCCATCGGCACAACGTTCTGAAAGCAGTGTTGGCGGAGTACAACCATTTAGCTGGAGGCGGACGAGCGACAAACCGGCTGAAAGAGATAGTGACGGCCGCTCACGATGGGCGCGTGAATAAGTTGATTGTGCCGGATTCGATGGAACAGGCCGGTTCGATGGATGAAGCGAGTCACCGTGTGAAGGCAAAGGAAGGCGACGGCGAGGAATACGACTTGCTGAACAGTGCCGCCGTGCAGACCTTGCTCCATGGCGGGCAAGTGTTCGTGGCTCCTAACAACAAGATGCCGAATGGCAGTCCGCTGGCCGCGATTTTTAGGTATTAGAGGGCGAGGCAGGCCTCGCCCTACAAGAAAAGTGAAATCTAGGCCGCAGGTTTCTGAGGAACGCGGGAGGGTTTCTGGGGCACGTATCTTTGCCCGACAATGCTAGTGCGTGTGTGATCGCGTCCGCCAGTATGACAGACGGCTGCGCTAACCGAAAATTCGTTACCGAGTGAACGCTCGTAGTGAAGAGAGGCCTTCGCGCTCGAGCCGGCTTCCACTTCGCTGGCGACCCATCTCAGATAAGCAGCGAGCTCGTCGCGCGTCATCAAACCGAGCGAAAGTCGGTCTTGCCTGAGCGGATGCATATAGGGCAGCACCATGTTGCGGGGAAAAGCAGTGGTGTCCTGAAACCGGATAAGGCGAGGGAGGCTCCAGTCGATAGAGCCGTCTGATTTCAACTTGCGTAGATTCAGCTTCCAAGCGTCGGGGTAGGTACGGCAATAACTTTTGCCAGCTCCGGCCAGCGCGGCTTCCATGACAATCCATTCACCAGGGCCTAAAAAGTCGTGGCGAACAACGTCGCCGGCCTTGTTGACAAGGGTATCCGACATAGTAGCTGTCTGCTTCATAGAGCCGGAAGCCGGCTCTGTCCTCCGTTGACGTGACACTCACGACAGTGAGTTATATGGGCAAGGATAGCGGATTTTGTAAAATTTATGTGAAAAAGCCGACCAGTAGGCGTAACGGTACACCTTATCCCGTATGATTTTGGGGTAAGCGCGTTCCCCTTGACTATCTACAAGCTTGGGCATAATGTAGATAGTCGAGAGGAGGAGTCGCGGATTGGGCAAACCCACCGACCTCGTGCAGGGCACGCTCGACCTGCTCATTCTGAAGACGATCGCGCTCGAACCGATGAATGGCTGGGCGATCGCGAAGCGCATCGTGCAAGTTTCGAACGATGTTTTGCAGGTTCAGCAGGGCTCGTTGTATCCGGCCTTGCATCGGCTCGAACATCAGGGCTGGATCAGGGCGGAATGGAAAGACTCGGAGAACAATCGTCGAGCGAAGTTCTATTCGCTTACGGCGGCCGGGCGCAAGCGGCTCAAGTTTGAATTGGACAACTGGCGGCGGCTGTCAAACGCGATCGGATTAGTTATCGAGGCGATCTAGGAGGAACCATGCGCTGGCTTGCGCGGTTAGGAATGTTTTTCCGATCCCTTTTTTGGCATGGGCGGGCGGAAGCCGAGCTGGAGGACGAGCTTCGCGATCACATGGAGCAAGAAGTCGCGAGTAACATTCAAGCCGGGATGCCGCCCGAGGAAGCGAAGTTTGCGGCGCAACGCCTGGCGGGCTCCATTTCTCTTTACAAAGAAGAATGCCGGGATGCGCGAGGGACCGGGTTCATCGAGAACTTTGTGCGCGACCTCCGATACAGTATTCGCGCTTTGCGGCGCACTCCGCTCTTTACCGTAGTTGCGATTGTCACTCTGGCACTTGGGATTGGCGCAAACACGACTGTCTTCACGTTCGTCGAAAACACTATTCTGCGTGGATTGCCCGTTCGCGATCCGCAGCAGCTCGTATCCCTGAATTGGGGAGACGAGGCCAACATGTCCTATCCCAATTACCTCGATTTTCGCGATCGGAACACAGTCTTTTCGGGTCTGGTCGCCTGCGATCTCGATGTTTCCAGCATGAGTATACGGGCCCGCGAAAATTTTCGGGTGTGGGGCTATGAAGCGACCGGCAATTACTTTGAAACGCTAGGAATCGCGCCGGAAGTAGGCCGTTTTTTTACACCTGCGGAAGATGCAAAGGCTGGCGCGAACCCGGTGGTGGTCATCAGCAACCGGTTTTGGCGGAGCCGCTTCGCCGCAGACCCGCAAGTGATCGGCAGGACGGTCAAAATTAACGGATATCCCTTCACTGTAATCGGCGTCGCGCCGCCGTCATTCTTAGGGACGGAACTGATCGTCGCCGCCGATTATTGGGTTCCGATGAGCATGGAGCTTCAGATCGAGCCAGGCCGTGACTGGCTGCGCGCCCGCGGCTGGCGAAGTGTCTGGACTGTGGGCCGTCTCAAGCGCGGCGTATCTCCCAAGCAAGCAGAAGCGGATCTGAACCGAATTGCCCGGCAGCTCACCCAAACTTACCCGAACGAAGTCGGCCCAAAGGCAAAGTTCGTGTTATCGCAGCCGGGTCTGGTGGGTAACGTGCTTCGAGGGCCGATTACCGGTTTCGGTGTTGCGTTCATGACCGTTGCCGGAATGGCTCTTCTGCTCGCGTGCATCAATCTTGCAGGGATGTTGCTGGCCCGTGCTTCGGATCGTCATCGGGAGATCGGAATCCGATTGGCTCTCGGTGCAGGCAGGTTTCAACTACTGCGCCAATTGATGACCGAAAGCTTGCTGCTGGCATTGATTGGTGGATCGATCGGATTTGCTCTCGCCTACGGTGTTTGTCGTCTCTTTAGCGCATGGCATCCGGCGTTCGACATCCCTATCCGTACCACGCTGCAGCCTGATGGCGCCGTCTTAGGTTTTACGCTCGGGGCGGCCTTTCTGACAGTACTGCTCTTCGGCTTAGTGCCCGCGCTTCAAGCGGTTCGGATCGACTTGATCCCGAGCCTTAAGGACGAGCCAATCTCGGCCCGCTTTAGAAGGCTCAGCCTTCGTGATCTCCTCGTGGCGGGGCAGATCGCGCTTTCCCTCATTCTCGTAGTCTCTTCGGTGCTGGTAGTCCGCAGTTTGCAGCGCGCCCTCACGTTGAATCTCGGTTTCAATCCGAATAACGCTGTCTCGGTTTCCTTTGACTTGAAACTGCAGGGTTACGACGAGGCACACAGCCGCCGCTTCATTGCCGAGTTACTGAGAAACGCTTCGGGCCTCCCCGGCCTGACGTCGGTTGGGATCATTAACAATTTGCCGCTCCGAGTCGAGGAAAGCAAGGGAGTGATCTTCCGCGCTGATCGCCCCAAGCCACCGCGTTCCGAATGGCGCGCCTCGACGACCTACAACATTTCTCCCGGTTATCTTGAAACAGCCGGGACTCGGCTACTCTTGGGACGGGATGTAAACGGCCATGATCGCGAGGGCACTCCGCCCGTGGCGATCGTCAACGAAGCATTAGTGCATCTGCTGTTCGGCAACGAAAATCCCTTAGGCAAACATATTCGCTTAGGAGACCAAGCACTCGAAATCGTTGGAGTTGTCGAAACCGGTAAATATGCGTACCTCGGTGAGGATCCGCAGCCGGCCGTGTTTCTACCGATTGCACAAACTGGCCCCGGGGTGAAATTGACCACGCTGGTGGCCCGCACTCCGCTGCCCGCACCGCAGGCTACTGACCTGTTGCGCAAAGCTGTGCTCGATCTCGACCCCGAACTAACCCTTTTCAACATGGGGAGTCTCAAGGATCAACTGTCACTGCCGCTGCTTCCGGCCCGCGCCGCGGCGATTGTACTGGGAGTCTTCGGGGTGCTTGCCATCGTGCTGGCAGCCACTGGATTATTCGCGTTGATGGCTTATGCCGTTGCGCGGCGAACGCGCGAGATCGGTATTCGCATGGCCTTGGGCGCGCGACCCTCTCAAGTGCTTTCTTCCGTGTTCAGGCGCACTCTCGTACTTTGCGCAGTCGGTATTTCGATAGGAACAATGATTACGCTTGTTGCCGGGCAGTTGCTATCGGCGGTGCTGTATGGCATTAGCCCGCGCGACCCCGCGTCGTACGCTGCCGCGCTTCTGCTGATGATTTCGGTCGCTTTACTCGCTTCCTGGAACCCTGCGGCCCGCGCGATTCACGTCGATCCCGCGCGCACTCTCCGCGAAGAATAGGCTTAGTCTAAACCAGAACTGTGAAGGCCGACTCCTGGCGCTCAACCGGGCGGTACGCAGTGTCGCGTTCTTTGGGTTCGCGGCCGGCTTCGCGAATGATGCGCAGCAGTTCCTGGCGGCGCATGTGCTGCTTGGTCGTGGCGCCGGCATCGTGGTAGATTTTTTCCTCGACAATGGTTCCGTCGATATCGTTCGCTCCGAAGCGCTGTGCGATTTGAGCGACGCCGGGCGTCATCATCACCCAATAGGCTTTGATGTGGGGAATGTTGTCGAGCATCAGTCGGGAAACGGCAATCTGGCGAATGTCGTCGAAGCCGGTGGTTTTAGGAAGATGACTGAGCGCCGTGTTCTCGGGATGGAACGCGAGCGGGATGAACGTGACGAGACCCTGGGTGTCGTCCTGCAGCTCGCGAAGCCTGATCAAATGATCGACGCGATCTTCTTCCGTCTCGATGTGGCCATACAGCATAGTGCAGTTGGTCTTTAGGCCGATCGCGTGCGCGGTGCGGGCGCACTCGATCCATTCATTGCCGTCTATTTTGTGATCGCAAATGATGCGGCGGACGCGTTCCGAGAAGATTTCGGCTCCGCCGCCGGGCATGGAATCGACACCCGCGGATTTGAGACGTTCCAAGGTTTCGCGGTTCGAAATTTTGGCGCGTTTTGCAAGGTAGGCGACTTCGACCATGGTGAAGGCTTTGAGATGAACCTGCGGATAACGCTCTTTCAGGCCAGAAATCATCTGGCAGTACCAGTCGAGGGTTAACTCCGGATGGAGTCCGCCGACAATATGAAATTCGGTGACAGCTTCGGCGTAACCGCGGCCGGCCGTTTCCCACACCTGTTCAAGCGACATCGTGTAGCTGTGCGGATCTTTAGCCTTTTTTCCGAAGGCACATAGCCTGCAACTAGCCACGCAGACATCGGTGGGGTTGATGTGGCGGTTGACGTTGAAATACGTAACTTCGCCGTGCAGCCGCTCGCGAACGACGTTTGCCATGTAGCCGACGGCGAGAAGATCGGAGCTGCTGTACAGAGTTACGCCGTCTTCGAAGCTCAGGCGCTCCCCGCCCAGCACTTTTTCATAGATCGGTTTGAGGCGGACATCTTCAATAATTGGCTGCATGATTTTCTAAATAAACCGCCTATGGAGTAAGATATCAGCCGCCCAAAACACAAAGAACAGAACACTGACGTAGCCGTTGAGACTGAAGAAGGCGACGTTGACTCTCGACAGGTCTGTCGGGTGCACGAGTCTGTGCTCGTAGATGAGCAAGGCAACGACAAGAGCGACACCTCCGAGGCTTAAAACGCCCAGATGAAATTGCGCTGCAAGCACGAGCAGGCAGAAGACCATTAGCGCATGTAGAAGGCGGGCGGCAACGAGCGCACGAGGGATGCCGAGGGCGCGGGGAATGCTGAACAAACCTTCGCGGATGTCGAACTCATAATCCTGGCAGGCATAAATGACATCGAAGCCGGCGGTCCAGAACGTGACTGCCGCTGTTAGCCAAAGGATACGCGGATCGAGCGTGCCTCGTGTGGCGATCCACGCTCCGGCGGGGGCGATGCCAAGACAGAAGCCCAAAATCAGGTGCGAATACGTTGTGAATCGCTTCGAGAAGGAATAGAAGAACAAGAGAGCGAGCACGAGCGGCGCCAAGGTCAGACAAAGAAGACCGAGCTCGCGTGCGGCAATGAGAAACGCGAGCGAAGCGGCAACGGTAAAACCCCAGGCAAATCGGCGCGAGAGCAAGCCCGCCGGCAGATGCCGAAGGGCCGTGCGCCGGTTCCGCGCATCAAGATCCGCATCGAGAATGCGATTGAAGGCCATGGCGGCCGAGCGCGCTCCAACCATCGCTACAATGATCCACGTGAATCGGCGGCCAAGATCGGGTATATCGAAATTTGCATCGCGCCAAGCCAGCAGTGCTCCGGTAAGAGCAAATGGAAGAGCAAACACCGAGTGCTCGAACTTGATCATATCGAGTGTCAGGCGCAAGCGTCTCCAGAAATAGCGCATGAAACGAACAATACCCTCAAGGCCTATTCTAGCGGCCCAAAGATGGTTGCGGTGCAGCTAATATCCCTTCTGCTTGTCTACAACATCGATTAGCGGCCTGCCATCCACAAAGCGGCGAATGTTTTCCTGGATGGTCCCGACCATGCGCCTAGCGTCCTGATCCGATCGACCGGCGATATGAGGCGTGATGATGACGTTAGGAAATTTCCAAAGCGCGTGGTCTTTGGGAAGCGGCTCCGGATCGGTGACGTCAACTCCGGCGCCAGCCAATCTCTTTTCGTCGAGTGCCCGTACGAGTCCATTCATGTTGTAGATGCCGCCTCGGCTTACCGCGATGAAATAGGAGTTCTTCTTCATCAGCTCGAACTCGCGAGTTCCCATCATTTTGTGGCTTTTGGGGGTATCTGGTGCCGAGATGAAAATGACGTCCGCTTTCGGGATTACGTCGTCAAACTGATCAGGTTTGACGACGCTGTCCAGGAATGGAAGAAATGGTTTGTCTTCAGGATCGACACCGATTACGTGCATGCCGAATGCATTGGCGCGTATGGCGATTTGGGTGCCGACCCCGCCCACGCCCACAATTACGGCGGTCTTGCCGCGGAGTTCGATGCCGTGGAACGATCTCGGGTTCCAGACTTGTTGTTGATCGTTCCTGTAGAGGATGTATAGATCGCGCGACATCATAAGGAGCATGGCGAGGGCGTGATCGGCGATTTCAGGGCCTTGCACGATTTTGTTGTTAGTGAGAATGATTTTGCTTTGACGCAAGTCGCTCGTGCCATCGGACGGGAAGAGGACCCGTTCGACGCCCGCGCTCATAACGCCGACCCATTTGAGATTCTTGCCGGCCCGGACTTCTGCCGAAGTGATATCGCCGATGAAGGCGTCGGCATCGACGATTTCCTGCATCACGTTGGCCGCCGTGACTGGCACAAGTTTGGCCTGGGTAGTTACGCTTTGCAATTGTTCGACGAGGCCAGGGCTGCTATAGGCAACGAGGATCTTCTTTGGTTGAGCAGCGAGCTGCAGGGCGCAAACAAATGCGGCAAAGAACAAACGTGGCATATAAGTGTCTTCTTCCGGGCCTATTTATTTTAGACACGTCGCGGTGATGATTTGGTTTGCCGGGCGTGTACGATAAGCACAGCACATGGACACGCCGCAACTAAGAGCGCTATTGGAACAGGTTCGCGAGGGAGCGACACCTGTGGATGCCGCGCTCGAGCAGCTCCGTCATATGCCATTCGAGGATCTCGGGTTTGCGAAGGTTGATCATCATCGGGCCATCCGGCATGGCATGCCGGAAGTGATTTTCGGAACAGGAAAGACATCGGAACAGGTGAGCAAGATTGCACAGGCGCTGCTCAAGAGGACTCAAAATCTGCTACTGACGAGGGCCACCGGGGAGATGGCGGCAGCCGTGAAGGAGATTGCAGTCGAGGCCGAATATTTTCCGCTGCCCGGAGTGGTGCGCGTGTGGCGCGACAAGACGGTGAGGGGCAAAGGCAAGATTGCCGCGATCTGCGCGGGAACGAGCGATCTGCCAGTGATGGAAGAAGCGCGGCTTACGGCGGAGACGATGGGGAACGAGGTGGAAGCGATCGCGGATGTCGGCGTGGCGGGTATTCACCGGCTTTTGGCGCAGCACGAAAAGCTGATGAGCGCGCGAGTAGCTATTGTTTGCGCGGGCATGGAAGGAGCGCTGCCAAGCGCCGTGGGTGGCCTCGTTTCGTGCCCGGTGATCGCGGTACCGACGAGCGTCGGGTATGGCGCCAGCTTTCATGGGCTGGCGGCGCTGCTGGGAATGCTGAACAGCTGCGCCAGCAACGTGACAGTTGTGAATATCGACAACGGATTCGGCGCGGGCTACGTGGCTAGTTTGATTAACCGGTTGTGAGCTAACTCCGACCGAGCCGCGACCGCAAGGGAGCGGAATCTAGCCCGAGCTGGGCCGGAAGTCAACGCGACGGGTTTTTCGGGAGACTGAGCATGTTGGCAAAGAGACGATATGCGCCGGGGACGCCCTCGGGAAGCTCGCGATAAAACGCCCAAGCATTGTAGATATAGATGCCCTTGCCATACTTCGCGTAGAGGAGCCCGCCTTCCTGAGGAGCTTGGTCTTGATCGTGCGCTTCGAGAAGCGGTTGGTAATGCGAATCCCAGGATTTCATCCATTTCGAGCCGCGCTCCTCGACCCAGCCGGTGAAATCGGCTTCCGAGATCTTGTTCGGCCAGGTGAAAACCGGATTTGAAGGTTCGAGAATCCGCACCTTGGATGCTTCATCGGTCACTTCTTCGGGATTCTGGGTCATGGTGTAGGGGTACGGCCCATAGTTTTTGTCGAACTCCGGTGTGTTGTACTGCACGATGAGGACGCCCCCATTCTTCACGTAATCGAGGATTCGCCAGTTGTACGTTCTGAGATCGTCGCGAACGGCGTAGGTGCGGACGCCTAATAAAATGACGTCATATTTCGCAAGATCTCCGGTAGCGATGTCGGAAGGGCCGAGGAAGGTTACGTGAATGCCTAGATGTTCGAGAGAAGAGGGAACGTCGTCACCACTGCCCATTACATAGCCGACTTTGAGATCGGGCGCGACTCTGACATTGACGCCGGTTAAGCGGTAGGTCGCCGGCCGGTACAGAAAATAGGGCACGAGGGTTGGGTAACCCGTGGTGACGTAGCCTTCGGTGTACTGATGGTCGTCGTAATGGGCGGCAGCGGTGATTTGATACGGCTTTTCCACGAGGTTCATGGGAGTGATTTTGAAGGTGGCTGACTGATCCTGGCCATCGTCGGAGGTGGCGAACGTTGCCTTTGGCGGATCGGCTTTCCATCCTTCGGGAAGTTGCAAAGTTACCGTGCCTTTCGCGGGTCCTTTTACGTTGCTGTGAACGACCGCAGTGACGGGAAATGTCTTTTCAGCTAAGGGGACAATACCAGCCTGAGGCGAAATGGAGACGCTGACGGCGGGGCCTGTCACGAGCGGGAGATAAACGCTGCCTTCGCCAGTGACGCGCTGTATTGTCTGGACGTACTGCCCAACCGTGATAGGCGCATCGTCATAATTGAATTGCGCCCATGCTGCCAGCGGATAAGCGGCAAGCGGGCGGTTCAAGAAACGGTCGTCGAGAATATCGTAATACGATTGCTCGATGTTGGGCCGCGAGAAGTAGGGCCGCGTGAATGACGCGTTATCGGGAACGGTGACGGAAAATTTCAAATCGACCGGCTTATCGTCGCCGATTGGCGCGATAGGTTCGGCCGCGTTAGGAGATACAGGCCAGGTTTCTTTCTGCATGTACGATTCGACGCTGGTTTTCTTCAGGTCGACAGGAGTTCCGCTTTGATTGACGACATGCACCTTCACGCCAAATTTCTGGCCCGGGATAGCGATGCGAAATGTTTCGGCGTCTCCCATGAACAGAGCCATAAGGGGATTCTGTTCGCGTGCGGGGGCAACGGTCGCACTCAGCGATAAACCGAGAGCCTCGGCGAGAGCATTGTTGAATTGAACGCGCTTGATCTCGAGCTCGTGCCGGATGTTGTATTTGGAATCCTCTGAAAGATTGCTCTTTTCGACTTCCTGGATCAGCGCAACCGTTTTCTTCAAACCCGCGGCGAGGGCCGGCGCGGTCTTCTCCGGCTGGGCAGCGCGAAAACCCTGGATGGCACCTTCGACGGATGCGTTGATCTTTTCGAGGCCGGCTTTCAAGAATCCGGCATCGCCGCCCTCGGCAAGGGACGCGATTCCGACGAGCGAGGTATCGATGCCATCGAAGAAGCTGGTTTCTTTTTCCGGCGCCTCAACTGTGGAACCAAAGCGATGATATGGGCTCAGGAACTGGCCCGCTTTCGGCACGGAGCCGCCGCCATTCTGAGATTTCTGAAACCCGAGTCCAACGCGCGAAATCTGCACATAGGACATGCCGAGAACCGGATCGTAATCCCCCTCCGGTATCTCGACGTTTGTGGATAAAGTTGAACTTTCCGCCCGCATGCGGAAGGGGACGTGCGCATAATCTTTGAGCGGAGTCCAGGGCTTAAGGCCGGCGGCAATCTGATCAGGGAACACGTTCGGGTCGCCGGCCGCTTTGAAGACTTCCTGCGCCATCCGTCCGGCCGTCTGGTGATTGCCGTGGCCGTCGCTTGGGCCGCCGACAAACACGGAGGTGATTACGAGTGGGCGCTCCATGCGAACAACGCGAACGACGTCATAAAGGACGCGGTCGTGAGTCCACTTGGAGAGCGATTCCGCCATCGTTTTCGAGAATCCGTAATCGACAACGCGAGTCCAGTATTGATTCACTCCGTAATATTCGTCTGCTTTGAGCAGTTCCATTGTACGGACGAGACCGAGAGCGTCAAAATAATCGGGCGACATGACATTCGCGCCGCCCTCGCCACGGTTGAGCGTCAGGAGCGCGACTCGGGCTCCCTGGCCTCGCGATTCGTAGGTCAGCATGCCACCGTCTTCATCGTCTGGATGGGCGGTGACCATGATAAGGCTGGCGCGTGTGTGCAGTTTTTTCAGGCTCTGCCACAAGGCAACGGAGCCGCGGTTGATGGAGATCTCCTGTTCGTTGGGTGAAGGCTCGATGGATGTGGAATAGGGAAGTTGAGCGAACGCAGATACGGTCGCAAGTAAGGCGATGAAAAAACCGTGGCGCACGCACTCCTGCGTGCCGCGTCGAGGTTCGTCTCGACGCCCGGCAATTTTCCTAAAGAACTTCATGGCTTCAACCCTAAAAATACAGCTTCAAAGCCAGTTGTATCTCACGGGGATCGTTGACGGTTGCAAATACTTTCCCGAATGAACCGAGCGACGACGGCGAGTAGCTCGAGCTGGGATTCGTGAAATTCGGATGATTCAGCGCGTTGAAGAACTCGCCCCGCAGTTCGAACGAAAAGCGCTCGGTGACGGGGAAATGTTTGAAGAGGCTCAAGTCGGCGTTCTCGAGACCGGGGCCGTGAAACATGCGCGGTGCGCACGTGCCGAAATAGCCCGCCGCGGGTATAGCAAAAGCCGCTGGATTAATGAAGAAGCCGGGAGCGGACCCGCCGACGATTTGGGAGGGGTTAGTGCTTGCGCCGGCGAAGGCATTGCCGATGCAATTGGCGCGGCTGTCATGATCGGGTCCGGTTTGGCTTTCATCAGGCGCGGTGACTTCAAACGGTGTTCCGGTTTCCAAAGTAACGATGGCGTTGACCTGCCAGCCTCCGATCAAACGGCTTGCCACGTTATCGTTATTCAGAATCATGCCACCCTTACCGATGGGCAGGTTATAAAGGGCGTTGCCCACGAAGCGATGGGTTGTGTCGAAGGGGGAGTAGCTGCGCTCGAGGCTGTAGTTGTAGGCATAGGCCGGCTCGGGCGTGCCCGTCAAATTATCGACGTAATCGGAGAAATTCTTGCTGAACGTATAGCTGAGTCCGTAGGAGAGGCCCTGCGAGAAGCGCTTTCGCATCGAGACGAGCAGGCCATTGTAATTGGTATTGCCGTCGTTAGTGGCCAGTTCCAGGAAAGCATGACTTCCCGAGATGCTGGTCTGCGTTGTGTTGAGGTTTGGGTAGGGGAAGAAGATTTCGGGCGCTCCGGACGCGGTATAACCTTCAATGATCGCCTGGTTCGCGTTCCGCAAGCGGTTCTCCTTGCGCCCGAAATTGCCCACGTAGTCGATGTCCAGGACGGTGCTCTGCGAGATTTGAAATTGCGGGCCGAAGCTGGCTTGTTCGACATAAGGCGTGCGCTGGTTGGGGTCTTGAGCGCGTATCTGGATCTGGGAGAGATTCACCAGCGCGGGCCCAAATTGTGACGATGGGAAGCCGTTGCTCAGAATGAAGGCGGGCGTGGTGCTGGGGAACGACTGAGTGAGCGATTGATCGAGGAAAAACGGAGGATTCTCTCCGAGCATGCTTTCTGACCCGATGCGGACATCGTGCTGATAGAAGATGCCGAAGCCGCCGCGGAGCACAAGCTTCGAGAACGGTTGATAGCTTAAGCCGACGCGCGGGGCCAAGTCGTTCTTGTCGGGATGGATCAGCGACCGCGTGTACCAGCTTCCATTGGAAGCCAAAACATAGCTGCCGCCGTTTGCGGGTGTGAAATTGGCAAGCTCGTTGCCGTGATTGAGGAGCGGCGAGAAAAGCTCGTAGCGCAATCCGTAGTTGATGGTAAGATTCGGCCGGACGCGCCAGGTGTCCTGGGCGAATAGGCTGTCGCCGATTTTGTAATTGTGGACAACGGTCGGCGTAGTGTAGGCGGCGCTGCTGATATCGCCCAGCAGGAAATCGGCCGCGCCAAAACCGCTGTTGCCGGTATAGATTCCGCTGGCTGTGATTTGGCCCTGGAGCGATTCGGCGTCAAGAAAATTGTCGCTTTCGTGGCGGAACTCGTAGCCGAACTTGAAGCTGTGATCATCCTTGAGCCAGCTTAGTGTATCGAGAAGCTGCCAGACTTGCGCGATTTGAACCTGCGGGCGCCACGGAGCTGTGCCGAGGCGTTGAAAGCCGCCGCTGATATTGATAGGCGGAATGCCCGCGTCGAATGGTCCGGGCGGAATGCCAGTCAGCCCGTATTGAGCGGCGTCCGATGTTCCCAGCGTGAGGCCCACGGGGTCGCTGTGCGCATTATCGCGGCTGAATCCGCCGCGCAGCTCATTCAACACCGAAGGCGAGATGATGCTGGTCCAGGAAAGCGCGACCGATTTGCCGCGGATATGGTATTGAGTGGCGAAGTTGCCGTTGCCGGCCAGGGGGTTGCCCGTCCATGGCGGATCCTGGCGGTCGACCGTGTAGTCGCTGTAACGCCCGAAAATGCGATTATTCTGGTTGATCGAGTGATCGATCCGGGCGTCGTACGTGTACGTATCGTTGGGCACAGAGTACACGAACTGATAGTTGGGCGCGCCGGTCCAACTACCGGGCAGTCCTTGCGTAGCAAGCGCTGACGGAACGTTCGGATTAGGGTAGAGACTGAGCAGCTTCAGGCCGGTAGGATCGAGGCACGAGGTGGCAATCACGTTTCCGTTGATGCACGCCGATTGCGATGGCACGGCTGAAGTCGACAGATTGTTCTTCAATTCTGTAAAATTTCCGGTCTTCATCAACGGTGTGGGAACCGTGGACAGCGTGGTTGTGGCCGTCCGGCTTGAAAACCCCTGCGCGTCGACGAAGAAAAAGGTTTTGTCTTTGATGATGGGGCCGCCCAGGGTGCCGCCGAACTGATTTTGACTGAAATGTCCGCGCGGAACGCCGTTTAGATTATTGAAAAAGGCATTTCCGTCGAAGTCGCTGTTGCGAACGAATTCCCAAAGATCGCCGTGGAAAGCGTTTGTGCCGCTTTTGATGGACGCATTAATGACGGCTCCGGCGGAGGTTCCGAATTCTGCCGAATAGGTGCGGGTTTGGACGCGGAACTCCTGGAGCGCGTCGGGCGGCGGCTGAACAGTTTGAACGGAACCTTCCTGCAGATTGGTCGATCCGGAGTTGTTATCAACGCCATCGAGCGAGAAGTAATTCTGCGTTTCGAGGTTGCCGTTAGATGAGAAGCGGTCGGGCGCGGTATTGTTCGTGTTGGTAAGGTTTTTTTGAATGCCAGGTTCTAAGAGCGCGAGATCGGCGTAGCGGCGGCCGTTTAAAGGCAGATCTTGAATCTGGCGTTCGTTCACAACGCCGCCGAGCGTAGCGGTCTGCGTGTCGAGCAACGGCGAAGCCGACTGTACTTCAACGGTTTGGTTTACGTTGCCCGGTTGCAACGTGAAATCGACCAGGGGCCGCGATTGGACATCGACGTGAACATTTGGAAAAACCTGGGCGGAGAAGCCGCTGGCCGTTGCCTTGACGTTGTAATCGCCCGGATGGAGGGCGTTGAATTGGTATTCGCCGGCGCCGTTTGTGGTCGTCGGGAACGTAATGTTGGTCGCGGTATTGGTAGCGGTGACTGAGGCGTTCGGTACAACAGCGCCAGTTGCGTCGCGAACGGTTCCCACTATTGAGCCGGTATCGATTTGCGCGAGGGCGCAGCCGGTAAGGAGGGTAAGTGCGGCCGCCAGACGCGAAAAAGTGGAAGGAAAATGAACTTCGCTCGGAAATTTCATGTTTTTGCCCCAGTTCGAAAATTGAGCAACCTCAGGCGGGAACGCCGATTGCTTAATGCCTTAACACAAGTGCGCACGCGTGTGCAAGAGCAAAATCGCGCGTTCCAATTGTGACATCCCGCAACCAGTTGATTACGTTAACCGAGCCGCGACCGCGAGGGAGTTCCCCATGGCCCTGCGGGCCACCAAAGCTGATGAAAGACCGCAAGCCCGGAACCGAGCCGCGACCGCCGCGAGGGAGCGGTCTTCCGCGTGTTTTTCAGAGGAGTGATCAACGGGTCGGCGCATCGAGCTCCTGAAGCGCGCCTAGCCCCAACGCGGTTTGCTCCGACATGTTGCTTAGAAGTTGTTCGCGCTGCTTCATCTGGTCTTGGGCGAGGCTATTCAAGCCAAGTTTTTGGTACAGCAGGCCGAGCCGGTAGTGATTCTGCGGGCTGGGATCGAGGCGGACGCAGGCTTCGAGTTCGGTTCGAGCCTTCGAGAGCTGGTTGCTCCATTCGTAGGCACGGGCGAGCTCGCAGCGGCCTATAACGCTATCGGGAGGCGCGAGCTTCAGGGCGGCAAGGGCCTTGGTCTGAAGCTTTGTGTCGCCGTTTGCCCGCGCTACGCGGAGATCGAGAGCGCTACACGCAAGCCTGCTCCACGCGCAAAGGCAATCGATGGTTCGCCGAGTGGGAGCCGCCGAAGATTGCAGGACGATTTTGGACAGCGCAGCATAAGGAGCTTGTGGTTTGGGGGCGAGGGCGATGGCATCTTCAAGCGAGATCACTGCGTCTTCGGTGTAGCCTTGCGCGTACTGCGCGATTCCGAGCAGGGTTCGAATCTTGGCGGACCTTGGAAAGGTTTTGGACGAGCTCTCGAGGAGATCCACAGCCCGTTGAAGGCTCTGATGCTCGATGAGCTCAAGTGCTAGAGCGACGCGATAACGCTCCTGATCGGGCGCGAGGGCGGCTGCTGCTTCATAGGCCTTTGCCGCTTCGAGATAATGGCCGCGTTTTTCCTGAATATCGCCTATGAGCGCTTCCCGCGGCGCGCTCTCTGGGCTGGCCTGGGCATGGGAAAGTGCGTCTTCTACCTGTCCGGCCTGTAGTTCGGCCAGCGCAAGAGCGAGCAGCAACTGAGGATCGGACGGCGAGAGCGCGAGCGCCGCCTTCGTCTCGTTGATAGCGGTAGCCGGCTCATGTAAGCCCGATGCAATGGCTGCTAGAAGCCGATGGTAAACAATGCGTTGACTGACGGTGGCTGGTTCGGGAACGCCCTTGAGTATGGCGCGGGCTTCAGCGTAGCGCGAGTGCCGGGCGAGATCGAAAGCTTGCTGAAGCGGCGACTGCGCAAAAAGACCGATGGCTAGGGTCAATGAAAGAATAATCGCCGTTTTCACAGCCTCCATCTAACGTGCTAGCCGGGAAAGCCGCTCGGCTGCGGTGGCAATGGTTTCCGGTTTCTTGGCAAAGCAGAAACGAATCCATTGGGAGCCAGCTGCAGGATTGGAGAAAAAGCTGGAACCCGGCACGGCGGCGACACCTATGTCCTCGACAAGATGACGGCAGAAGGCAACGTCGTCGCCGTCCCGGTCGAGGTTCTGGAAGCCTGCCATGACGTAGTATGCGCCTTGGGGTTTTGAACAAACGAACCCAAGCGGCTCGAGCGCATCAAGTATCAGATTGCGTTTTCCCTCGTAAATTCTAGCAAGAGAAGAGAAATAGCTGTCTGGGAGATTTAACGCCAAAACGCCCGCCTGCTGCAATGGCGACGCGGCCCCGACGGTGAGGAAATCATGCACCTTGCGAATGGATGAGGTGAGGTCCGGCGGCGCGACGACCCAGCCGACACGCCATCCAGTCACAGAGAACGTCTTGCTGAGGCTATTGACAAGCACGGCGCGGTCGCGCATGCCAGGGAGGACCGGGATCGGGATATGACGCGTCCGGTCATAAACGATGTGCTCGTAGATCTCATCCGTAATGGCGAGCGCATCGAACTCCTGGCAGAGCGCGGCGATGAAGTTGAGCTCTTCCCGATCGAAGACGCGGCCGGTGGGGTTGTTGGGGCTGTTGAGGATGATAGCGCGAGTGCGGGGCGTGAAAGCGGCGCGAAGCTCCGCGGGGTCGAATGTCCAATGGGGAGCGTGGAGCGTGACGTAGCGGACCACGGTTCCGCTGAGCTGCGAGTCGGGCCAGTAGTTTTCATAAAACGGTTCGAAAACGACCACCTCGTCGCCTTCATTCAGCAGGCCGAGCATGGTAGCCACCATTCCTTCGGTTGCGCCACAGCATACGGTCAGCTCGCGCTCGGGATCGACTTCGAGGTCGTAGAAGCGGCGGTAGTATTGTGCGATGGCGTCGCGGAACGGTTTGGCGCCCCAGGTAACCGAGTATTGATTGATATCTGAAGCAATGGCGGCGCAGGCGGCCTGTTTGACTTCCGGAGGCGCGGGAAAATCGGGAAAGCCTTGCGCAAGGTTGACTGCGCCGTGCACGAGAGCGAGACGCGTCATTTCGCGGATAACTGATTCCTTGAAGCGGGAAACGCGAAGGCTTTGAAAACGGGTGGCCAGCACGGTTATTTGCCATTGTAGAGAACCGGGTTGGCCGCTTACGTGTCCTTTGCTTTGGTTTTTGTAAAGTTCTCGAACTTTTCATTTGACAGGCGCGACGCAGCTTGATATACGAGTACTACGCAAACCTGTTAGCTCGCGCTTGAAACGTTTAAACAGGTGGAGGGAAAAGTGAAAGTTAGGGAAGTACCGGCCCTGCATGCCGTCGCCGTGTCGCTGTCTATTCTATTGGTGCTCGCGAGCACCGCGCGTGCCCAGACATATCGCGCCCAAGTTCGTGGGCTGGTTGCCGATCAGAGTGGCGCGGCTCTGCCTGGAGCCACCGTAACGCTCGCCAACATAAACACGGGTATAGCCACCACGAAGCAGAGTGACACTTCCGGCCTCTATCTCTTCGATTACGTGGACCCCGGCACCTACCGAATTACTGTAGACGCTCCCGGATTCGGAAGATTCACTCAGGAAAATGTGGTTGTCCAATCGGGCGGCGACGTAACTGTAAACGCCACCATGAATCCTGGTACGGTGCAGCAGAATGTGACCGTCGAGGCCACTCCTCCGGCTGTCGACTTCAATTCCACCAACCAGCAGCTGACGCTCGACACGAAAATGTCGAACGACACGCCGCGGTTCGACCGGAATCCCTTCAAGCTCACCTTACTCGAACCGGCGGCGGTGAACACTCGCACGGAGATGCTGCCGTTCAATTCGTGGGCTCCGAACAGCGTCGATCTGGGAGGCGGCACAAACCTGAAGAACAACCTGCTTGTGGACGGAAGCCCGATCGGTATGGGCCACAAGTCCGGCTACGTTCCCAACCAGAACGATGTGCAGGAGACGATCGTGTCGCGCAACAGCGTAGATGCGGAATCGGGCCACAGCGCAGGCGGGTTGGTCAGCGTCACAACGAAGGCCGGAACCAACGACTGGCACGGCAGCGTTTTTTATCTGGGCCGCTATCCGTGGCTCAGCGCGGAAGCTGACCGCACAACATTCAGTCAAAACGCCACTCGCCAGAACATGTTCGGCGGAACGTTCGGGAATCCGATTGTCAAGAACAAGTTATTCAATTTTTTCTCGATCGAAGATTGGAGAGTAGGCTCGCCGAGCAGCTATGTGGTTACCGTTCCAACGGCTTTGGAGCGCCAGGGCAATTTTTCGCAATCGTACAACATTGACGGCGGGCTACGGTCGATCTTTGATCCGTATAGTACTGTGATTGGCGCGAACGGTAGTGTAACAAGATCGCAGTTTCCGGGAAATATCATTCCGGCGAGCCGAATGGATCCGCTTGCGGTTCAATTCATGAATGCGTTCTGGGCCCCCAACAATCCAGGTCAAAACATCACAGGTCTTAATAACTTCACGAAGGGTTATACGGATACGTATAACTATCTGAATTTCTCGGATCGCGTGGATTATGCCATCAGCGAAAAGTGGCGAATATCGGGACACTTTGGCCGATATCACGTGCAGGATATTACAAGCAATCCGACTCCGAACGATTCGGAGTTGTATCAACCTTCCGGCTCGGTGCGATATGGCGACCAGGTGTCCGCCGATGCGGTGTGGCTGATGAGCGCTTCGACGGTTGCGAACTTCCACTTTAGCTGGAATAACCTTGGCGATTCGTATCTTTCGCGAGACCTGGGAAGCGGCGGATGGGCGCAGTTCTGGCCGAATAATAACTTTTACCAGCAGTACCAGCAGGCTTCTCCTGGCGTTCCGGTGTATTTCCCGAATCTCGAGATCGGCGGAAACTCGTTTGGCGGCCCCAACCTCTTTTGGAACCAGATACCGTCGGCGGAATCGTTCAGCACCGGAATCTCGCATCAACACGGTTCGCATTACATTAAGGCAGGATTTGAATACCGGCGTAGCGGCGGGCCGACGCTGGTCAGCGGATTGTCGCAGTTTACGTTCAATTCGTCGCTAACGGCAAACACGTACAACAATCCGAATACTTCGCTATATGGCGATCAATTCGCCACTCTTTTGCTCGGGGCGCTGGATAGCAGCTCGGAGATGATTGGTGGGCCGTCGCCGAGTCCGATCGACGATTTCTTCGGCTTGTATATCGGAGACGATTGGAAGGTAAGCCGGAATATCACGTTGAATCTCGGCCTTCGATACGAGTACGAACCCGCGTGGCACGACAACGCTCACAACTTGTCTCAGGGATTGGATTTGACGCAAATAAATCCGGCCATAGCGGCAAACCCGCCTGTGATGCCTTCCCAAGCCACAGCGATTGTGGGGAACAACTATTGGAGTTACAACGGGCTCTGGAATTTCACGAGCAACAGTCATCCGGGGATGTGGAACCCGCAACAGGGCATGTTTCAACCGCGCTTCGGCGTAGCCTATCGCATTAACGACAAGACAGCCTTGCGGCTGGGTTACGCCCTCTATGCAACTCCCACCGAGTATTTGTTCACATCGGCTCCTGTTTCCGGATTTGAAGATATCGAATTCCTGGAGCCGCCCCTATTTGGAGTCACGGGTTATCAGTACACGGCTCCGCTGCTAAACGGGGTACCGCAGGAGACCCTGTCAAACCCATTTCCCGCCAGTAACCCGTTAGTACCCATTTTGGGACGCGCTGGCGGGACCAATACTGGACGCGGTGGGTCGCCCCTGATTTGGTATCCACAGAACTTACAGAAAGAATATAACAATCGAATCAACGTTACATTTCAACACGAGTTTCCAGGGCAGATTGTAGCAGCGGCCACGTATTTTGCGAATTTCGGGGACCAGCAGTACAACAAAGCATTGAACAACATCGATCCACGGCTGGAGGAACAATACCAAAGCTCACTAAATACCCAAGTGGCAAATCCCTTCTATCATTACCTGAATACGACAGTAATACCCGGCCCGCTGTACAACCAAGCGACTGTTCCGCTAAGCAGCCTGCTGGTGCAGTATCCGTTGTATGGCCCGCTCTACCAGATCGGCACTTTGGGGGCTCAAGAATTGTACAACTCGCTCGAGTTGACGGCTCAAAAGAGATTTAGCCATGGCTACAACTTCCTATTCGGGTACACATACATTCGCGAGCGAAATCAGATGTCTTTGAATGATCTCGAAACTTACGAGAATCAGCTACAGTGGCAGGACAGTAATCAGCCGCACCACCGCATTACGGCGGCCACCAGCTATGAGCTTCCGTTCGGCAAAGGTAAGCAGTTTCTTTCGGGGCTGCCCCGAGCGGCCGACGTGCTTATTGGAGGATGGAGTGTCAGCGCTATCATTACTTACACGAGCGGCGATTACCCCCGGTTTACCCAGGCGTTGATTGTGACAGGAAGTCCATGTCTGTCGAATCCGACGCCGCAGGAATGGTTCAATAAGTCGGTATTCTCATTGCCGACGGGGTACGCAATACAATCCAATCCGATTCAATATTCGTGCTTAACCGGGCCGAGTTTCTTCGACATAGATGCGAGTCTGCTCAAGAACTTTCATTTGACGGAGAGAGTGCAGGCGCAGCTCAAGATGACAGCTTATAATGCTACGAATAAGCTAAACCGCGGCGACCCGGATACAACTTTCACAGATTCGAATTTCGGGCAAGCGCTGTACCAAGGATCGCCGGGCGGGACATTTGGCGCGCAGACGGCAGCCTACGGGAACCAGGCCGGCCGGCAGATTGAGCTGGGGTTCAAGATTTTCTTTTAGTGGATGCTCCCCTTTAGGCCGGGCGGGCCCGGCCACTACAAAACGCACCGCGTCGCCCCTTCCCGCCGTGAGATGCTTCGATTGCTGGCGGCTCCCGCAGCGAACCTGTTTGCCCGGCAGGCCAGGCCGCCAAATCAGGGCATGGCTTCGCGAGGTGTGAAGCCGGCTCCTCGTGGCAAGCCATCGGGTCTTCCGTTTCACGCGCGATTTACCGATGTGGCCGCAGCTGCGGGCCTCAAGGGCGTCACGGTATGCGGACACCCACATCGAGCCGATTACGTAATTGATGCGATGGGCTGTGGCGCCGCATTTGTCGATTTCGACAACGACGGATGGATGGATATTCTGGTGCTTTCGAGCTCGAGATATGGCGATCCACCCTCTGATGCATCGAACCGGCTGTATAAAAATAACCGCGACGGTACATTCACCGATGTTACAGAGCGAGCGGGTTTGTTTCGCACCGGCTACTTCTACGGCGTGACGGTTGGCGACTACAACAATGACGGATTCGAAGACCTGTTTATTACGGGCTATCCGCACAATGTGCTGTTCCGAAATAATGGAAATGGCACGTTCACCGATGTAACTAAGGAAGCCGGTCTGCTTGACACGGAAGCGCGATTCGGCACGGGCTGCGCGTTCGTCGATTACGACCGGGACGGTCGCCTGGATCTGTTCGTTTCGAATTATGTGCTTTTCGACCCGAAATCGACGCCCAGGGCGGGAAAAGACGCAAGCTGCAACAGCGAGCACGTGTTTTGCGGGCCGCGCGGGCTGCCTTATGGGCATCATTCTCTCTACCGGAATAACGGTGACGGCACATTCGCGGACGTAACCGCCGCGGCGGGCATCGCAAAAGCGAGTGCCGGCTACGGGCTTACGACGGTAGCGGCCGACTTCGATAACGATGGCTGGCCGGATATTTATGTCGCGTGCGACTCCACGCCCAGCTTGCTTTTTCAAAACCAGCATGATGGCACTTTTTTAGAACAGGCCATGGAGCGCGGTGTGGCATTGAGCGAGGATGGCATGGAACAGGCGGGAATGGGAGTGGCTGTTGGCGATCTAAGGC
>JBAUZG010000431.1:0-5604 GCA_049585195.1 Bryobacteraceae bacterium
GAGCGCACAAACGGATGCTGTTACTGGACGAGTTTAGCTTCGGTGTTAAAAACCAGGATAACTTTGGTGTCAAAAAAAGAAGCGCCCCGATTCCACACAAGATACTAGGACCTCGCTACCAGATTGCAAGCCCTAAAGTATTGATTATCGGCGAACTCTGGTCCACAATTCTAACTAGCGCCAAAGCTGCTAATGGCGGGAATACCACAAAGGGCAGTATTTGGGGGGGAGCGGCTCGTTGTATCTCTCGAACAACTGGAGGGTCTGAATGAAGGTCTCTTACCAATAACTTCACTCATAGAAGACTAAGCACAATCAGCATTTCCAACAAAGGGCAACTCGGGTGTCGGCGTTTGCTAAGTGGCTCGCAAATTGCGTAGCCGATAGGCGATGAGGTTCGTCATCACTCAGAACGGGTTGTCACCGGAGACGGTGAAACGTCGTCGAACCAGGGGAGGTGTGTGCGACAAAGCCGGGGAAAGCGTGACAGGGCTCGCTGCCGCGGGAAAGGGGGGCAGCGACAAGAGCACGTGACGAAGGGGGGCGGGTAGAAAGAGGTTGAAATTGAAAATAGCGTTCGTCAATCAGCCTATCGATCGTATTGTTCCACCGTTTCAAAGTTCTATTGGGTTCTGCACATACGGAGTAGTCCGTTCTCTCGCGAGGGTGAGCGAAGTAATGGTGTATGGGTTGCAGGATCGACACCCGGATCTGGAGCCGGAATACGTAGACCACGACGTCTTGTTTCGCTTTATTCCTTCAACTCGGTCTGACCGGCTGCTTTACAGAGCACGAACAAAGTATTCGAAGCTGGTTCAAGCATCCGCGCCTATTTCAACCTCGAGCTGGCTGTATCCGTCGTATGGCCGCCAGGTGGCTCTCGACCTGCAGCAGCAGCATTGCGATGTGATACATGTTCAGCAGGGCTCGCAGTATGTGCCGGTAATACGGGCGCTCAATCCGTCGGCAAAAATCGTACTGCATCTGCACGCCCAATGGTTCTCTCAAAGCAATCCCCGGATACTCAGAAGGCGGCTTCGCAATATCGATCTCCTGACGGCGGTTAGCGATCATGTCAAGCGAAAAACACGCGACGATTTTCCCGTGATCGCGGACCGCTGCGAAACGATACCCAATGGCATCGACCCAGCCGAGTTCGGCCGCGAAAAGGAATACGGTGAAACACGCCACGGGGGAAAGCGAATCCTGTTTGTCGGGGCGGTGTCGCCTCACTCGGGAGTGCATGTTCTGCTCGATGCGTTTGAGATGGTCGTCAAATGTTATCCCAACGTCCGCCTAGACATTGTTGGACCACAGGGAAGCTATCCTCTGGGAGAGACGTTCGATATGAACGATCGCGCGATCGTCGAGAGCGTGGCTCCTTTTTACGCGAATAATCCGCTTGCGCGCTTAAAGGCAAGGCTGTGTTTGGCCCCTTCGGACGCGGGAACATATCAGTCGTCCTTGAAGAAGCGGCTGTCTCCGAATATTGCGGATAAGGTGAGACTGCTTGGTTGCGTCGGCGTCCGCCGGGAGTTGGTTGACTTGTACTACGGTGCGGATATTTTCGTCTTTCCGCCGGTCTGCAATCATGGCTTCGGAATACCTCCCGTGGAAGCGATGGCGGCGGGCGTTCCGGTTGTAGCGACCCGTTCCGGCGGCGTTGTTGAAACCGTGAGAGACCGCGAGACCGGACTACTGGTGGAGAAGAACGATGCGCAGGGATTGGCGCTTGCAATGTTGAAGCTTTTGCAACACGATGCGCTGCGCGAAGCGCTGGGGAGGGCCGCCCGGCGGCGTGTGCTCGAACATCTCACATGGGACAAGGTGGCCGAGCGGATGCTCGATCGCTATCAAAGGCTTCTTGAGCCGCGGCCGGCGCCAGTGTCGATGCCTGGCCACGCCGCTGCGTTCGAGGAACCAGGTCCACGCCTTACTGTGGCCGAAGCCGAACAGCAAGACCGGTCTGGCTGGGCCTCGGCTGTTTCGAAATAACTCTGATCAAAAGCGGGGCGCTTTAGGTTTCCGGCTCCTTCCTTAGCAGAAGCTCGTCACAAACCACTCCTCTGAAAAACACGCGGAAGACCGCTCCCTCGCGGTCGCGGCTCGGTTCCGGGCTTGCGGTCTTTCATCAGCTTTCGTGGCCCGCAGGGCCATGGGGATCTCCCTGGCGGTCGTGGCTCGGAAAAGAAACGCTGTGAGTTCAGATGCTTGACCGAGCCGCGCACGCGAGTAAGCGGTCTGCTGACGAACTTCCGTTGGCGTTAACGGCCGAATTAAACGTAGCGAGGATTGCGGCTTTCCGTGTTCAGAGAACAGCGTTCTCCGGCACTCGATCTGTCAAGTACCGCGATAAGACGGATAAAAGCGCCTTGCGGCGAATGGGTTTGGTCAGCAACTCGGAGCACCCGGCGAGGGCGCTTGCTCCCTTTTCGTCGTCAAAGGCATGCGCCGTCAAAGCGAGTATGGGAATCTCTGGCAAGCCGGCGTGTCGGCGACGCGCGAGAATGCGGCGCGTTGCCTCGTGCCCATCCATTTCGGGCATTTCAATATCCATAAGGATAAGGTCGTAATTGTTTCGGGCTTCCATTTCCACTGCCTTAAGGCCGTTCGGCGCTGAGTCGACGACAAAGGGCAAATCCTTCAGATAGGCCTCGATCACCAATCGGTTTGCCTCGTTATCTTCGGCTAGGAGAATGGAGGCGGGGCGGTCCCGAAGAGCTTCCAATGCTTCAGTAGTGTGGCTAGGTCCAGTCCTGGCCGGGCTTTCATTCTCAGTTGTCAAAGCCCGGCCGAACGAAAGCGTCGCCAGGAATTCACTTCCTTGTCCGAGCGTGCTGCGCACCTCGATGGAGCCGCCCATGGCCTGCGCCAGGCCCTTTGAAATGCTCAGACCAAGGCCGGTGCCGCCAAATCTTCTCGTGGTAGAGTTGTCGGCTTGGGTGAATCGCTCAAAAATCAAATCAAACTTCTCCGACGCTATACCGACGCCGGTGTCTTTGACGAGAAAACTCAAAGCAACCGCATCCTCCGTGTGTGCTTCTGGGGGTACCGGCGCCAAGCCGACGTCCACGCGCACTTCGCCCCGATCGGTGAACTTGATCGCATTGCCCAGCAGATTCGTCAGAATCTGACGCAGCCGGTTTGGATCACCCACAACGTTCAGGGGCACGTCGCGATCGATGTTCCACACGAGCCGGATTTTTTTCGAGTGAATTTTGCCGGTCATCATGTTGACGGTTTCCTTTACCAAGTTTTCGAGATGGAAGGGAATTGATTCAAGCTCGAGTTGGCCTGACTCTACCTTGGTCAGATCCAAAATGCCATTCAACAAAGAAAGCAGGCTGTTGCCCGAATTCTGGAACGTGGATACGTACGATCGCTGATCGGAGGTGAGATTGGTTTCGGCCAGAAGATCGGCCATGCCAAGGATGGCGTTTAACGGCGTCCTGATCTCGTGGCTCATGTTTGCGAGGAACCTGGTTTTACCGGCATTGGCTGTTTCCGCCGCCTGTCGTGCCTGCTCCAACGCAGCCTTCCTGCGCTTACGTTCCGTGACGTCCCGGCCGATGAATTCGATTTGCGGATGTTCGGGGCTGGAGTTCGAAACGTGCGCGCTGAGATCGATAGTCCGGATCGAGCCGGATAGAGTGCGAATGTCGAATTCGCCGCTGCTGTAGCTTCTTTCGAAGAGAGCCTCGAACCACGGGCCGTACGATTCCCGCTGCTCCGGAAGGATCAAATCTCGCAGGTGCGTCCCGACCAAATCAGCGATGGCCCAGCCTGTCACTTTCGCCGTCGCCGGGTTCGCCGAAAGAAACCGGCCCTCCGTCGTCAGAGTGAAGATCAGGTCGGTGGCGTTTTCGAACAGAAGGCGACGGTTTCTCTCGAGTTGAGCTTCGCGGTGGCGCTGTTCGAGCAACTTTCTGGTCTGCCGGAGAACCTGCCGGCGCAAGAGGGTCACCCAAACCAGTACGCAGGCAACGACAGCCGCAAGAGCAAGAGCAATGAGCAGGAGGCGGGTGCGTGAAAACCAGGATGGACGTTGCAAGACGGAAACATCCGAATCGGAGCGAAGTAATAGCTGGAAGGCTTGGGGCGTATTATTCGGATTACCGAACTGGACCCGTATCACTCCGGTCAGTTCGATAACGCTTCCATCCTTCAGCTTCGAGACGTAATCCTTGCTGTCTGGGGGAAGCTGGGCCATGAACGAGCTGTCGCCGTCTCGCAACTCGAGAAATTGCTGCGCTCTCGAATAGCTGTGGTCCATCAATTCAGCTTTCATTCGGACCAACAATGCGTCGAATCTTCCGGAACGAGCTTCGGCTATCGTTGTTGGCCGTGGTGTCACTTTGATGGAGGCCTTCCCAGGATAGACGCGCGCGTCAATGAGGGTGGGCGTGTAGCCGCGGGCGCGGGGATAACCCAAAACGGAAGCCCATCTGTCGAGACCGATTCGGCTGGGCTCGGTAAGTTGGGCAAAAGCGGCTCGCCCGCCGTTCTGAATGACCAGCAGCTTACCGCCGTTGTATGTAACTATCCCCTCGATTTTCGAGCGCGGGTTGCTGAAGACATCCCCGGGCCGGTATCGCAGGAGATCGTCAATCTGTGTTACCGGAATATCTTTCGATCCAGCGCTCAAGACCGTCAGGTCTTCCGGGCGGCCCAGATTGAGAACAATTCCAGTGAACTGGCGTAGATCGTTGTAGCGCACGGAACTGCTGGCCGCGAGCCGGACATCGGCATCCAGCAGTGTGGCTGTGCTTTGTAGCGGTATGCCATCCAAGAGAACCGGAATTCGCGCGCCGCCAGCGGACAGAACCATCTTTGTCAGGGGTAGGCCGGTCCGCGTGATTGTCAGGGAAAGCAGTCGTCCTCTGATTTGAATCCGCCGGCCATCTTCGGCCCCGGCTAAGAGCGCGGGCATCGGAACGACTACCGGCGCCGGCACCTTGCCGGAGCCCACAACGCGATAGCTGAGGACTTTAAGACATGGGCCAAACCCTCCAGGATCGGTAACGCCTGTCAGATCGAGCGCCTGTCCCAGAGAGAAGCCGGTTGGGCCTGGACTCGATAGCCACGCGAAACCACCCCCGGTCGGGTCCTGCGCCCAGAAGTGATGTTTATTCGGTGGAGCGTAAGTAACCACGATACGCAGACGGACAGGATAAGCGCGCCTAGCCTCTTCCGTTGTCAGATTATGCAACTGGCGCCAGGTTCGAATTACTTTGGGAGTCTTTCCAGAAGCTGGCCCACCGGCTGAAAACGCCAGACACGCGAGGACAAGAATCGCCAAGCGCTTAGGCCACTTCAAACGAAGACTGTCCAGAGAAGTTTTTTGTTTATTCGTCGCGAAAATACCGGGCTCCGAGATCGCCGACCCGGCAGACGGCGGGTTTAGTGGAATCCAGGCGGACACTCGGATTATACCTTAAAATCGTGCGAATTCGGTTAGAAAGATTGCATTTACGGCGAAGCAGTGCGTCGCGTTAGGGCGAAAGTGTCCACTGGGCTTCAAAGTAAGGGATCTTGCTGGCTTCCTGCGTATAGATAGGCAAGCATAGAGGCCCGGCCACGGCGAGAGCAAGCAGAAGAAGTCTT
>JBAUZG010000432.1:0-24037 GCA_049585195.1 Bryobacteraceae bacterium
GCTTCATTCGTTCCGCAGCGATCTGCACGGTGTGAAACGCGCCGCTCAAATTCACGGCTATCGTTCGATTCCAGAAATTTTCCGTCGTCTCGGGCAATGAGGCGATCCCGCTGATTCCGGCGTTTACTACGACAACATCGGGGACACCTACCTTGTCGAACGCGTTCTCTAAGGACGGGCGGTCACTAACATCGGCGATACAGGACTGAGCCCCAAAGGACCGAGCCGCCTCAGCGGAATTCTCGGGAGCCACATCAAATATCCAAACGGAGCCTCCCGCGGCGGCGATGTTTCTGGATATAGCCAGCCCAATTCCGTTCGCGCCTCCGGTTACCACTACGTTTTTGCCTTGAAAAATCATCGTCCAGATTGTATCCAGGTGTGGATAGAGCAGGTGCGGATAGAGACGGCGTGGATAGAATAAGCTTCGGGTTGCAGTCCGCCGAACTGGGGCGACTGATAAATGCGCATCCATTCTTGTTTTCTGTTTGTAGTCCTGGTGGTTACTGGAGTGTTCTTCGCGAGGGCCGAGTCCGGAAGCTCCGGCCGCCCCCAGCGGCTCTACGTGACGAATAGCCTGGGTAACGATATCACGGTAATTGATCTCCACACCTTTCAAGTTGTTCAAGACATCAAGGTCGGAGCGCAAGTCCATGGCATTTGCGCGCCCGCCGACGGTAGCAGGTTCTTCACAACCATCGAATCGGAACACAATCTGAAAATCGTCGACACCAAAACCGGCAAAATTCTGAGCGTCATTCCGCTTACCGGACGCCCTAATCAATGCGCGGCCACTCCCGACGGGCGCTATGTGGGAGTTCCCATTCGTGATGGCAACAGCGTCGATATTGTGGACATCGAGCTAAAGAAAGTGGTCAAAGTTCTGCCTGTGAAGGTACCGCATAATTGTTACAACACTGGAACTAATCACGACATGTACGTCTCCTCTATGGGTGGCGATGAAATCGATCGCATCGACCTGCGGACGATGACGTACAGCGAAAATATTCCGGTTGGCGGCGTGCCACGCCCTTACGCTGTGTCGACGGATGAGAAGACGCTCTATGTTGCGCTAAGCGATTTTCACGGCTTTGCCATTGCCAGCATCCCTCAGGGAAAGATCATCGAACGAGTCGACCTGCCTCCGGCCCCTCCCTCGCAATGCCCGCTTGAACCGAACACACCCACGCACGGTTTGGACCTGTCGCCCGATAATAGGCAGCTTTGGGTGACGAGTCTGGCGGATGATCTCGTTTATGTCTACGACACGCGCACCAAGAAGCTTTTGGGCAAAGTGTCTACCGGCAAATGCCCGAACTGGATTGCGATGTCTCTCGATGGCAAATATTGCTGTGTGAGCAATAGCGGCAGCGATGATTGCTCTATCATCGACACGCGCACCCGAAAGGAAGTAGCGCGCGTCAAAGTTGGCAAAGGGCCCAAGCGATTGTTGGTTATCGCCCGTTGACTCGGGTCCCTGGCCGGCCCCGGCCTGGCTTAGGTTCAGCCGGCTTTTCTATGTGCCAGGCGGCTGCATGCATCGGGCGTATGCAGCATCTTAATAGCGTCGCCTCCGGATTCAATGGTGTCGATCTTTCCTTCGCTATCTATAACGAAAGTAACTCGGCCTGCGATCGCAAATTTGGGAATGAAGACGCCGTATTCCTGTGAAACCTTACGGTCGAGAAAATCGCTCAAAAGTGGAAACGACAAGCCGAGCTGATTCGCGAAGGCTTTCTGTGAAGGAGTGTTGTCGGTGCTAATTCCAAATACCTTCGCTCCGGTGTCTTGGAAATGTTGCATACCAGCCTGGTATGCTTTCATCTCGGCCGTTCAACCGCCTGTGAAGGCCGCCGGAAAGAACGCGAGCACCACGGTACTCTTGCCGAGGTAATCTGCAATATGCACAGTTCCGCCGCTCGTAGACGGAAGAGTGAAATCGGGTGCTTTGTCTCCCACTTTCAGTGTTGTGGATGGCGCGGCGCTGGTTTGCGCACGCAGACACACGCCCAGACCGGACCCGATTGCAACTCGCCTGGTGATTTTCATGCCTTTGCTCCGAAGAATGCAGTATAACGAATTCGAATTGAATCCAACCCGCGTTCCACGCTGCCGCCGACAGAAGATGGCACGATGAGGCTATGGATATTGCGGGTTGGGAAGAAAAATATCGCTCCGGTGAGCGAGGAAAGGAAGACGAACCCACGATTCTTCTCACAGAAACGGCGGCCAGCCTGGCTCCGGGAGCCGCGATTGACCTGGCCTGCGGAACGGGGCGCAACGCCCTGTACCTGGCAGAGAAGGGATGGGATGTAACCGCGTTGGATGGATCGGAAAAAGCGGTTGAGCTCGTGACGCTTCGCGCCGCGGCGCGTGGTCTAAACGTGCACACGATGGTCGCCGACCTGACAGCGGCGAGTTTCACGATGCTGCGAGACTCGTTCGACCTGATCGTGATTGCGTTTTACCTGCAACGCGATCTATTCGCCAAGGTTAAGACCGCCGTACGGCCCGGCGGTTTGGTTCTGGCAATCGTACATACACCAGAGGCAGGCGAGAAGCGGAGCGACAAACGGGCAGCGCCTGGAGAGTTACGCGGGTTTTTTACTGGTTGGGAAATCCTGCGAGACTATGAAGGACCGTCGCGCGATCCGGCACATCGCAAGCCAGTGGCAGAGATCGTGGCGCGCCGGCCGTGATCTAACCACAACCCAATAGCAGACAATCCAGCTCGCTGCGGCTTCGTTGCGCATCGTGTGGGTAAAACCGGTCCACATTTTCCCGCGTCACTAACCGGTGATGGACAAATACCGCCGGCGGCGTAGGCTTGCCCTGAACGATATCCAGCGCCAGCGGAATGAGCGCGTCTCCATATCGTTCGGGAAAGTATCCAACTGAACCAATCAGTCGCGATCTCGGTTGTCGCATTTCAGAACGTGCCTCCGCCGAAGCATTTTGCCCCATAACCGCGCAATCATCGGCACGCCCCGCCTCTTCAAACGCTCGTAAGGCCCCAATCGCACTTGGATCATTTACTCCCGCAACAAGTACGCGCCGGGAACTCCGCTTACGCAGATATTTCCGCACCACCTCCATACTTTGTTCGAACTGTCCATTCCCGTCGACGCTCACAATTTGTGAATCTTTCAAGTACGGAAGCGCTTCTCGCAGTCCGGCAGCGGTACCCGTTAACCGCGAGCGCGGTAAAGGTCCGGCCATCGATAATTCCAAAAGTAGAAGCTCGTCGACCTCGCCCGCCCAATTCTGGATGGCCCACTTAGCTAGATAGCGCCCGCCAAGCAGTCCTGCCTGGTAGTTGTTGGCTCCGTAATACGTTGCCCCTGGGTGCGGTATCTCGATTGCAATAAGCGGGATGTGGGCTTCCTGGAGCTTAGAAGAAATGATAGAAGCACTGTGATCGTCCGTCTGAAATTCGATGACTAAGTTCACGTGTTCGCGAATAAACAGATCGGCATTTCGCACGGCCGTCTTCGCACTGTAACGGTTGTTCAGCAGAAACAGTTCTATCCCCTCCTCGCACGCAGCGCGCTGGATACTCTCGCAAACGGTTCTCGAAAAGGAAAACTCTGCACTCTGCGCCCCGTAGCCAAATCGATATTTGCGACGTTTTACGGGACAAAATGTCAGACGGTAGGCGCGGTCCCCGGTTTGCTCTACAAAGCCCCGCTGCTCGAGGGTAAACAGAATCCGAAACGTCGTTGCTTTGCTGAGACCAACTCGGGAAGCAAGATCGCACAGCCGTAGTGCCTCGCCGTCTTTGCGAAATGCCTCCAGCACATCGCATGCGCGCCGGATCGACTCGATCGTGTATCGAGTCGTGCGATTTTCGCCTGAATCCTGTACCACGCGGCTCACCAATCTTCCTTTCCTTGATTGTTGGGGGCGTTACACAACCTTCTCGGTATTAGCAGCCGGACGCCCAGATCGTTTCATGTAGTGAAACTCTTGGCACATACCTTGAATATTTCGAAACAAACGCCGCCCGTGTTTGCCGACTATATCACCAAGCGGATCAATGCCCTGCAGATTTCGAGCGCCGGTAGGTTCGGTTTTGCTACGCGAAATCAGGCTCCAACCACGGTTCTTCTTGCCCCACCGTGGGACCTCCGCTAGCATTCCACCCAAGTCTGATTGAAATCGTCCGAGGCGTGCTATGAAAACCGCGTGCTGTTTTCTTCTTTTCGCTCTGACTTGCACTGAAGCTCAGGGGCAAGCAATTACCGGCGACTTGACTGTAGACGTCACCGACCCAAGCGGGACCGTGGTGCCGAATGCCAAACTCCAGTTGACGCGCGTCGGAGAAGGAACCACAATCGCGGGCGCAACCAACAGCGTCGGGAGTTTCGTTTTTAGCCAGCTGAGACCAGGCGCATACCAGTTGACGGTCACAGCGCCAGGATTTCAGGAACAGCAGCTAAGCGACATCTCGATTCAGCTCGGTCAACGCGCCAGGGTCGATGTCAAACTCACACTCGGCGCGGTCAGCCAGGAAGTGACCGTTTCTGCAAGCGCGGCTACCTTGCTGAATGCCGAAAGTTCCACCTCGGGCCAGGTAATCAATTCGAAGCCCATTGAAGAACTGCCGCTGAACGGACGTAACTTCATTCAACTGGCACAGCTTTCTACTGGAGCGACTCCAGTCGGAACCGGCAACTCGCCTGCGACATCGTGGACCGGGCGCACCGATAGCACCCTCTCGATTGCAGGTTTGCGCGAAAGCGATGTCAGCTATCTTCTGAACGGGATCGAGACGAGAAACGCTCGCTTTGGCAATGCGGGAATTCGCCCTTCGGTTGACGCCATCCAAGAATTCAACGTTCAACGCAGCACGTTTACGGCGGAGTATGGCCGAAGCGCGTCCATTGTTAACACGGCAATTAAGTCGGGCACCAACGATCTGCATATGGTGGCTTTCGACCTGGTTCGAAACGCGGATTTCGATGCGAATAATTTCTTCTCGAACGCTGCCGGTCAAGGACGTCCCGCCTTCACGCAGAACAACTTCGGAGCGACAGCTAGCGGACCAGTGTGGATTCCCAAGATTTACAACGGCCATAACCGCACCTTTTTTCTGTTCAACTACGAGGGCCTTCGCGAACGGCAAGGCCAGACACTGACAGGACTATACCCATCACAGGCGCAGCTTGCAGGCAATCTGGCGGACAACAGCACCGGAACCGGACTTTTTCCGACCAGCTCAGCCTTCTGCCAGGCAAATCCAAAATCGCAGCATTGCGTCAACATTATCGATCCCACGTCCGGAGTCCCGTTTCCTAATAACGTGATTCCGGCCAGCCGTCTCGACCCAATCGATCAAAAAGCGGTTCCCTATATTCCGACTCCGAACCTTCCCGTAAACACAACTTCCGCCTCTTTTCCCAGCTTCAACACATACTCCGCGGCGAAACTGGTGAACGATTGGGATCAATACAACGTTCGAATCGATCATCAATTAACCGATCGCGACTTGTTATATGGCACATACTCCAATTTCAACGATCAATTGTTTTCACCGGCTATTCAATTCCTCGGCGGAGAGAATTTTCCTTTAACGGACGTATTGTGGACTTTCACGTACGTCAAGACCATTACACCTACGATTGTCAATGAGTTCCGATTCGGTCACAACGATAGTAAAACGTATCGGACCTCCGTAGGCGCGAACGGCACGAACTACGCCGCTACCGTGTTTGGTCTGAAGAATACGTCGACGAATCCGTTTGATTTTGGTATACCGTCATTCGGCATTGCTGGATTTGGGGGGATCGGCTCGTTGTCGGAGGCGATCGGGGCGGATGACGAGAATTATCAGTACGTAGACAACCTCAGCATCACTCGAGGCAGGCACGACTTCAAGGTCGGATTCCAAATCATCCATGAAAAGTTCTTCCAAATTACGGACTTCAGCGGAAATCCCTCATTTACATACGACGGCCGGTTCACGGGCGATAGCGGGATGGGTTTGGCAGATTTTCTGCTAGGCGATCCGTATCAGGTTTCTGCTGCCTTGGGCAACTCGAGCCAGCATCTTGTTACTACCTATTATGGCGGTTATCTCGAGGATAACTGGCGAATCCTGCCCAGCTTGACGATCAACTTAGGTTTGCGATATGAATTCGCGCAGTCTCCCAAAGAAATAAATGGCCGGAGTCTTTACTTCGATACGAGTTTGCAGCGGACCGTAATCGCGGGACAAGGGGTTCGCCCTCAGATTGTAGATCCCGATTATCACAACCTCGCACCGCGATTGGGCTTTGCTTATCAGCCCTCGTTTCTGGCCAATACGGTTATCCGCGGGGGAGCGGGAATATATTATGCGACAGATAACTTCAATGAAGAGCAGTTCAAAGTAATCGGGCCGCCGTTTTACGAGAGCCAGACAATAAACAGTAATCCAACCATGCCAACGCTGGTTATGAGTCAGATGCTGCCGTCGTTTACTGCGTCACCCAGTTTGAATCCATTTACATTCGACCGGCTGAATCGAACTCCGTATATCTCGCAATGGACCTTCAACATTCAGCACTCGTTTGCGGGAAATAACATGATCGAGCTGGGTTACAACGGTAGCACGGGCCAAAAGCTTCCACAGCGGCGCAACCTGAACATTGCCTCTATCGACCCGACCGGAACCATTCCGATATCCGCTCGTGTTCCGTATCCCAATTTCGGCTTTATCCTTTACGCTTACAACGGCGGCTGGTCCAGTTATCAGGCTTTTACCGCGCGTTATGAGCGCCGTTTTAGCTCGGGACTTTATCTGCTTGGTTCTTATACTTGGCAAAACGCGTTGGATCTGGGCGGAACCGACGATTTCTCGATGATTTCGGCTGATTATAAACTATACGATAAGGGGCATTCGGATTATGATGTGCCTCAGCGACTCGTCGTTAGCTTTTTATATGAGCTGCCGGTGGGCCGTGGCAAGCCGTTCTTGAATAGCGGTTCGAAATTTATGAACGTCTTGATAGGCGGATGGCAAGTGAACGGTATCGCCACGGCATCGGCGGGCCAGTATCATACAGTGACCATCAGCTCCGATTGGCTGAATCTCGGCTCATTCACTACTTCTGTTCCAAACATCATTGGCAACTATGCGGCTGGCCGCTCTCTTCCTGGCCAATACTTGAATCCGGCCGCTTTTGCATATCCGACCAACGCAGAAGGCGTCCCGATTCACATCGAGGGCAACGCCGGGCGTAACCAGATCGAAGTACCTGGAATCGCGAATTGGGATATGAGCCTGTTCAAGAACACTGCCATAACGGAACGTCTGATGACACAGTTACGATTCGAGGCGTTTAACGTCTTCAATCACACTCAATTTGGAGTGCCCAATATGAGTTGGCCGAGCCCGACGTTCGGACAAATTACGTCGACGCTCGTCGATCAGCGGCGGCTGCAGCTCGGATTGAGGGTCACATTCTGAGCGAGAATGCGTGAAGACGTTTTGGCGCTCAAAGTTGGGCTCTTCAGTATCGGATTAGAAGCCTATTGGCCGCAGTTTGCCGGACTTAAAGAGCGGTTGACCGCATATAACCGCTGCGTCGAAGCGCGGCTGACAAGCTCCGATATCCTGGTGGTAAATCTTGGCTTGATTGACACGCCGGAAAAGGCCATGCATGCTGGTCATCGCTTCCGAGCGGCGGATGTCGATCTGATTTTTCTCCACGTTGCGACATATGCGCTGTCCTCGACAGTTCTGCCTGTCGTCCGCCGCGCAAAGGTACCCGTCGTCATTCTTAATCTTGCGCCAGGTGCCGCGATCGATTACGCATCGTTCAATCGGATGCGCGACCGGAGCAACATGACCGGCGAGTGGCTGGCTTGGTGCGGATCGTGCCCGGTTCCCGAAGTAGCAAACGTATTCACCCGCTCTGGTATTCCGTTCTTTCAAATCACGGGAATGCTCGAAGACGACCCCATCGCGTGGAGCGAAATTGGCGAATGGCTCCAGGCTGCCAAAACCGCAAATACTATGGAGCATAACCGCCTCGGTCTAATGGGACGTTACTACGGCGGTATGCTCGACGTCTACTCAGACCTTACGTTACAGTGCGCAACCTTCGGCGGACATATCGACCTCATTGAGTTAGATGAGCTAACTGCATTGCGGTCCAAAGCCACCGTAACGGAGATCCATGACCGGGTCTCCCTTTTTTACGAGCAGTTTGAAATCCAGAGCGATTGCTCGCCCTCGGAACTCGAGCGCGCTGCGAGCACCTCAGTAGCGCTCGACCGCCTGGTCGAACAGCATTCCCTCGGTTCGCTGGCTTATTATTACCGGGGTGCTGGCCAGCCCGCTAACGAAGACACTATTAGCTCCATTATTCTTGGTGCCAGTCTGCTGACTGTCCGCGGAATCCCGGTTGCCGGCGAATACGAAGTCAAGAATGTCCAGGCGATGAAAATTATGGATGCATTGGGAGCCGGCGGCTCTTTCACCGAATACTACGCGATGGACTTCAACGATGACGTTGTTTTGATGGGGCACGACGGGCCGGGACATCTGAGCATCGCTCAAGGCAAAATCAAGGTCCGTCCGCTCCAGGTGTATCACGGCAAGATTGGGCGCGGGCTATCGGTCGAAATGTCTGTAAGTCACGGCCCGGTGACGTTGCTTTCGGTTGTTGAAACCGCTGATGGCCGTTTGAAGTTGCTGACTGCCGAAGGAGAATCAGTGCCCGGGCCAATCCTCGAGATCGGGAACACGAACAGCAGATATCGCTTTTCGATTGGCGCGCGCCGGTTCGTGAATGCCTGGAGCGCCGCAGCCCCGGCTCACCACTGCGCCGTCGGGCGTGGCCACATCGCGGGGAAGGTCGAGAAGGTTGCTGCATTATTAGGCATTGCGGCGGATCGGATTTGTTGAGGGAATGATGAGCTGGATTCTTTACGCAGTACTGCAGGTCAGCGTGGCCGCGGCCTTTGCCATGCCGTTGGGGGCCCAGAAGATTGTCGCTTATTGGGATCAGACCGAGCGAATCTCGAGAACTACACCGACTCTGCAGGTGGTTGTCAATCCTCCCCTGCGGCGCGGCTCTCCCATTCACGATCGCGCCTTCGCCGAACTCCGAAAACTGGATGCCAACTACGTACGATATGTACCCTGGTTGCCTTACCCGAAGTTAGCCGTCGCTGAGTTGGAACCCCCAACGAAAGACCAGACCTCATGGGATTTCTCGCTGATTGATCCCATAACAATTGATTTCCTGAACGCGACGAAGGGCCACCCGGTGATCCTAAACTTCAGCACGATACCGCAATGGATGTTCAAGACCTCCAAGCCAGTCAGCTATCCGCAAGATCCCGACCAGGTGGCCTGGGGTTATACGCAGGGCACGGAGTTGCGCGATCCCGCCATGAAGGAACTTGGAGGTTACTACGGCCGGCTCGTGAGCTGGTATGTGAACGGAGGCTTTCAAGACGAGCTCGGTAAGCGCCATGAATCCGGGCATCACTTCGACATCGATTACTGGGAGGTGCTCAACGAAGTGGATTTCGAGCATAAGATGACGCCGGAGCAGTACACAGAGCGATACGATGCGATCGTCTCGGCGATCAGAAAGGTTGCACCAGCGATGAAATTCGTGGGGCTGGCTTTGGCAGACCCTTCGAGCAATCCGCGAATGTTCGAGTATTTTCTCGATCATAAGAATCACAAACCCGGCATACCGCTCGACATGATCTCGTACCATTTCTATGCGAGCCCTACGCCCGACCAGAATCCGGGCGTGCAACAGTACACATTCTTCGAGCAGGCGGACCGCTTTATCGCAACTGTCCGATATATCGAGTCGATCCGCCAGCGCCTGTCGCCTTCCACGCAAACGACAGTTGACGAGATCGGATCAATTTCCGCAGACGATGACGCACAAGCGCAACCTGGACATGTAACCAAGCCGATTCCAGACTCGTATTGGAACCTTTCAGGGGCAACATACGCATATGTGTTCGGGCATCTCGCGGAATTGGGGATTGACATAGCAGGAGAATCGCAACTCATCGGCTATCCGACTCAGTTTCCGAGCGTCTCCATGCTGGATTGGGACACTGGGGCGCCGAACGCGCGTTTTCGGGTTCTCGAGCTTCTAAAAGACAATTTCGGCCCCGCCGACAAAGTCGTGAAAACAATGGCCGAAAGCCCTTATATTTACGCGCTTGGCTTCCTGGGACGCGACGGGAAGCGAAAACTTCTGCTGGTCAACAAACGCGATCGTGATTTCGAGCTCACGCTGCCTGGGCAAGGAGAGCAAATCGAGTTTGTAGATCAAAGGACAAAGCAAGATCCCCCAAAGAAAGAGCCTCTCAATACCAACATGGTCAGTCTACATGGCCTCGCAGTCGCGGTTGTTTCTTTCCGCTAAGAGTGATATGTCTCAAGATTAGTGTCGAATGGGAAAAGAATCCATTAAGTCTCGACCGTCGTCGCGCCATCGAAGCAGCGCCCTCGCGCTTTTGACCGCGTTCACTGCGATGTGTTTAATCCCCAAGGCGTCGGCCATCGATTTCGCCACGCAAGTCCATCCGATTCTCGCATTGCGCTGTGTCCCGTGCCATAGCGGCGACAAGCCGCCGGCTGGGCTTTCCTTTGCGAGCCGGGCCACTGCTTTAAAGGGTGGCGCGGATGGTCCCGCTATCACGCCCGGCGACAGCGAGCACAGCTTGATGATTCTCAAGATTACAGGGAAGAAAGGGGCGATCATGCCAGCGGCCGGAGGACCGCTTTCCGCCGAGCAGATTTCAATCCTGAAAAATTGGATTGATGAGGGCGCAGTGTGGCCCGATACCGCGTCCGATGCTTCTTCTCACAACTGGGAAGCGCCGATCGCGCCCCGGCGACCGCCCATTCCCGAAGGACCTGACTCGAATCCCATCGACCGCTTCATTGCCGCTTATTCTGCTCAGCATCATATGGAGAGTCCGAAGACGATAACTGACGCGGTGTTCGCGCGTAGAGTGTATTTCGATGTCTGGGGTTTACCGCCGACTGCGGCACAACTCGAGGCATTTCTCAAAGACGAAGACGCAAATAAGCGTGAGCGTCTGGTGGATTCGCTGCTCGCGGACCGCGAGATGTACGCCGAAAACTGGATCAGTTGGTGGAACGATCTGCTGCGCAATGACACCGGCGTGACTTACCAGGGTGAGCGAAAATCGATCACCCCGTGGCTTTTGAAAGCGCTAGAAGAGAACATGCCCTACGACCGCATGATCTCTTCCTTAGTGAATCCCGTAACACCAACCGATCCCGATGGTTTCCTTATCGGTGTGAACTGGCGCGGCACCGTGAACGCAAGCCAGACGCCATACATGCAGGCCGCCCAGAATACCGCGCAGGTTTTTCTCGGAATCAACCTGAAGTGCGCCTCCTGCCACGACAGCTTCGTGAACAAATACAAACTGCGGCAATCATACGGCATGGCCGCGCTGTTCTCGGCCGATTCCCGCCTCGAGCTTGTGCGTTGCGATGTGAAGCAGGGCCAGTTTGTAACGCCGGCACTCTTGTACCCAGACTTAGGCTCCGTGCCGGAAGATGCCTCGCTCGGCGAACGCCATGCCGCTGCAGCGAAGTTCTTCACCGATCCACGAAACGGGCGTGTTCCCCGAACGATTGTGAATCGCTACTGGCAGAAACTGTTTGGAAGAGGTTTGGTCCAACCGGTCGACGACATGGATTCACAGCCCTGGATCGCAGATCTGCTGGATTGGCTTGGTTCCGATTTCACGGCGCATGGAAACGATCTCCAGTATCTTCTGCGGACCATCCTGACCTCGAAAGCTTACCAGATGCCCGCTGTCGTCAGCACGGAACTGGCCGCGAAGAATTATGTGTTTGCCGGGCCCTACGTCCGGCGGCTCTCGGCCGAGGAGTTTGTCGATTCCGTGAGCGCGATTACCGGTGAATGGCGAACCCGGCCCGAAGGAAACGACGCCGTCCAGGTGCGCGATTGGGAATTGAAGTCCTCGTCCCTTTCGCTCGCTCTCGGACGGCCCATTCGTGACCAGGTTTTTACCACTCGCGACAACCATGCCACAACTTTTCAGGCGCTCGAGTTGGTCAACGGCGATGCTCTTGAAAAAGAGCTGCATAGGGGCAGCCTGCGGCTGTTAGGCGAATTGCCTCCTCCACCAAGTAATTCGTTCGACAGTGGCATTCTCAGACACGGAGCCGTTTCCCTCGATATTGACATCTCCGGCGCAAAGCAGTTGTGGTTACTCACCGAGGACGCTGGATCGTACGATCCATCCAGAACCATTGCGGGTTGGGCTGACGTTCAACTCACCGGACCGAAAGGCACAAAGAAACTCGCCGAACTGACCACTCTTTCCAAATTCGATCAACAACCCATCACAGCAGATCAGCAGCCCGTAGGTAAAAGCGTCACGGTACCGCTCAACACCAAGCTCGTCTATCCGATTGAAGGCTTAGGCTTCACGCAAATGCGAGGGCGCGTCGCTATAGACGATCGCTCGCGTCCGAGCGACATTGGCGGCTCTGTTCGCTTCTTTGTGTTTACCGCAGAGCCTGATCCGGAGCGCTTGGTAAAGATAGACGGGAAACCGCCTGTTCCACCCGCGTCGCCATTCAAAAGTGTTGACGAAGCTGTTAATCGCCTGTTCCTGACGCTCTTCTCACGGAGGCCCACAGACGATGAGCTTCGCATATCTAGAGGATTCTTCCAGAAAGACCCTGCCGTTCAGCCTAAGCTCGAACCAGCGGCACTCGAAGATTTTCTATGGAGCATGCTATTGCATCCCGATTTTCAGTATGTCTATTAGTTCAGGAGAAGCAGTATGAACTCTGAAGAAAGACGGATGACGCGCGAGATCACAACTCAGTTGGACCGACGTCATTTTCTTCGCGCCACCGGCGCAGCGGCGCTTGCGGCACTCGCAGGAACCGAGCCGAAACTTGTGGCCGGCACAACCAAGCTCACTCCTCGCGCCGACAGCATGATTCTACTTTGGATGGCTGGCGGAATGGCGCAAACAGAAACATTTGACCCGAAGCGCTACACGCCCTATAAAAGTGGACTCGAATCGAATGCCGTCTTGAGCACGTTTCCAAGCATCGATACCTCCGTCGACAACATCAAGATCTCCCAGGGTCTCGAGCACATTGCGAAGGTGATGGACCGAGGCACCCTCATACGCTCTCATCGAGTCGGTGATCTCGGATTCATTCTTCACTCGCGCCATCAATTTCACTGGCACACCGGTTATCCGCCGCCCCAGTCTGTTGCCGCGCCGCACATGGGCGCTGTGATCTCACGCACTTTGGGGCCCCGTAATCCCGATATTCCCGCGTTTATAGACATCGGCCAAAACCTCGAGATTGGAGCCGAAAGCGATTCGGTAAAAGCCTTCCATACAGCCGGCTTTCTCGGAAGCGAACACTCTCCGTTCCTCATATCCGATCCAAACGATGCCGTTTCCCGCACTCGCCCCTCCGAGAACGTCGGCCGCACGCGATTTGTCCGGCGCTATGAAAATTACACGAAACTCGTGGCGGCTAGCCCAGTCGGTCAATATGGAAGCGATTTTCAGCGCCAGAGCCTCGCGCGATCGCTAGAGAACGCTCACCGACTGCTGAACTCGCCAGCGGCGAAAGCATTCGACTTGAGCCTTGAACCGAAGAAGACTTATGACATATACAACACGGGCCGCTTTGGACTTGGCTGCTTGCTTGCGCGCCGTTTGGTTGAGTCCGGCGCGCGGTTTGTCGAGGTTACAACTGAGTACATTCCTTTCCGATATTGGGACACGCATGAGAACGGTCACACCAGAACTGTGGGAATGAAGCAGGATGTGGACGCTCCCACAGCCCAACTCATTTTGGATTTGGAAGAGCGCGGACTTTTGGATCGAACCCTCGTCGTCATTGCCAGCGAATTTGGAAGGGACATGATGACCGAAGGAAAGCCCGGCCAAGAAGTAAAGGACCAGGTAAAACAGCCGGCTATCATGACCGAGCTGAAGCACTATGGCATGCACCGGCACTACACAGAGGCGTGTTCAGTCCTGCTGTTTGGGGGCGGCACGCCCGAGGGAAAATTGTACGGTCGGACCGCTGACGAGCGCCCCTGCAAAATTGTAGAGAATCCTGTAACCATTGATGACCTCCACGCGACAATCTATTCCACACTCGGTATTGCGCCGGACACGTACTACGAAGTGGAAAAGAGGCCCTTCTACGTCACCAAGGATGGTAAGGGCAAAGTCATTGAGGAGTTGCGCGCTTGAGTCGCGCTGGAGCAGATTTGAGCTGGAACGCCACTCATTGCCAGTAAAATGCCGGAGGTCACCAGCATTTAGTTTCCCCACGTCACCGCAGCTATTTCCCATAGCTGCCCGAGATGACTAGGCTTTGGAGTTTCGTCCTACTCGGGATACCTTCCCACCTGTGCTAGATTCGGATGAGAAGTATTGCTCTGCCGGCGCGGTAGCCAAGTGGTAAGGCAGAGGTCTGCAAAACCTTTATTCGGCGGTTCGATCCCGCCCCGCGCCTCCAAATCACGTCGCATTTATGAATTGCAGACGGTGGCAGCAACGTAACAAAGCGGTCATCGGATTTTCGACCTGCCACGGGAACCACACCCCTTCGCGGTCCCACGTAGCTGCCGATTACTCCACTGTGCATCCGCAAATGAATCCGGCTGTGCCTTCAATGACTTAGCTCGTGTCGTCCCGTAACGTTACAAGCGCTCGTTTAACCGTTAAATTAAATGAGAGACCTATTCGACCATTCGAGTATTCAGGCCAAACGCGATGTGGGCGCTCTCGTCGCGAAACACCCAGACTAGTCCCCGTAGCTAAGCCTTAAGCCACCGCTGTCAGCCTTGACTGTCGATTCTAGTCCGCATTCGAGTCTCGGACATGTCCAGTTCTTAGCGCGATCATGGGCGGGTGCGCGACATGAAAGTGGCAGTCAGCTCGCCCGCTCTTCCCAATAGCTTTCAAACTTAGCGCTGATGCAGCAGCAACGGAGGGCGATGATGGCGTTGGCACCACGCACGGTCCAAAACATTCCAGACTGCTTGAGCCGGGAACCGATTACGGTTTTGCAGCCGGCCTCAATCACGCCAGAGCCTACAAAGAGACTCTTTTCCCGGAATTCGGGATAGCGCATGCGATCCCGGTTGCCGTCGAAGTATTCGGCCTCGATGCGCATAGTTTTGAGTAGCTCGGAATTCGTGTTGGTATCCGCCAGCCTCTGAAGCGCCGCCACGAGCTTTTCGATTTTGCCATTCTCCAACCAATCCAGCTTGTGCGTCAGCCAGCGCTTCTGGGCCACTTCATCAGCTGGGTAGAGCTTACGAGCCAAGTCCCAGAGGTGCTGGCGAGCATGATAGAGGTCTACGATTTGAATAGCGCCGGGAAAGTGCTGGTTCGCAATATTCCAGATCCAGTGAGAGCCATCGCCCATGACCACGCGGATGGCGGCGCGGTCCCAACCCCGATTCCAAGCCTCGGTATAAAGGCGGAGACCAAACTCTTCGGCGCTCTCAATGGCGCCGACATAGGTGGTGGAATCCTCATCCCGCACCGGGCGGCCCTGATCATCAACGCCGGTCTGCGTAAACACGGCACCCAGTTTGCACTCGCGGGTGCGGGTAGGCTGACCGGGCGTTCTTCCCGCGCAACCTTCGGTCTCGGACTTCACTACAAACACTTGCGTCCCATCCATCTGCACTACAGAAAGGGAATCGGCGGGCCAGCCAGGGCGGGTAGTGAGAGTTGCTTGGCGTACTGGATGTCCTGCTGTTGCCTGGCTTCAATGTCTTCACCGATGGATTCGGCGGCTCGCTCGACCGCCTTGGCCGTCACCTCTAACCCAGCCAGCAGCTTCATCTGGTCCCGGCCTTGCGCAAAGGGCGCTTCACTGCCAACCGCGGCAAGCATCCGCCGCACGCCAGGCGAGAAATCGGTCTTATTGAGATCGAGTTCGACATCGGCGGGGAACTGTCGGTTGTGGCAGGCGCGACACAGATAGTACGGGCGCTCGATGCGTGCCCAACCCACAGCGGTGAGTATCGGCCGGGAACGCATCCCTTCGTATCTGGCCACCTGCCCACAAGCACAGAGAACGCACCGCTGGTCATCCTCCGGTGGCGGAAATCGTAACAGTTCGCTGACCGCCTCCGCTCCGGTTTGGTGGACGGTGGAGCGAATCGCCATTTCCACAGCCTCCAGATCCAGTTGGCCTCTGCTGCGCCGGTCGTCGAAAATCCGTTGGAACTGCTGGGTCAATTGGCTGGTCGCCTTTTCGCAGGCCGCCGCCGTCGTTTTTTTTCGTGTGATATCAGAGATTCGTCCGCGGTTCGAGCATGGCATATCTTGGCATTCACTTCAATGAACTCCCGAATGAGTTGCTCGAAGCTGCGAAATTCGGCAATCTCGCGTTCGGCCTTTTTCTGCGCGGCAGGATTGGAAAGAGACTCCGTCACTGTCTTTCCTTCCACTTTGTAAGTCAATCGCGAGTTGGGACCGTGCACCGGCTGGCCGGGTTGGTGACAACGGCAGTTGGGCTTGCCACAACGGCCGCTGGTATTCGAGATCGACCCGCTGCGCAGATCGCCCAAACGAGTGAATTGTTTGACGAGTTCGGCACGCCGCGATTGGAGATCTTGTAGAGATTCGGGCATCTGAATGGCCTCCTTGATCCTAGCGTATTAAATACGCACGGATTAATGGCACAAAAAAGAAACCGGCCATCCTGCCACTTTCATGTCGCGCACACATCATGGGCCATCGGTCTGTGCCAACCGCTGGTACAAAGGTATTATCTGTGGAAACGTGCGATGCGCAGCGGGAAAGGCGACCCTTGCACGTCGTTGAAATGAGCTGCGGATGGGGGAATGCGGCCGTCGTTTGTTAGACGCAATGCAGTAGCGAACGATTGCTGCTCCGCGCCGGCGATATTTACCGCGACGTATTCTTCGCCCGCTAGATGGTAGGGAAAGGAAGCCACTGCGTGCGAGAGCTGGTCGAGCACATCCTGCTGACTCTTCTTGCATGAATAGATCAGCAACTTCTGCGGCGTCTTCATCAGGAGCAGGCGATGGAAGCTGCGGTCGAGCTCTGCCCGATCGCTCCAGGCCGAGCCGATCACGAGCACTGGAGCGTCGTTCTTATATAGGATGGCGTCCAGCTGGCGTTCCGGGCAGAACTCGCTGACGGGAGAACTGGTCATTCGAAAGTCGAGGGAGCGCGCCAGCGAGTCGACAGCCGCCTGGCAGGCTTTGTTCCAGGAAGTTCGTTTGTCGGTGATCTCGGGTTCGCCGGTGTCTGTACCCGGCAAGTGCTCAGCGAGTTTTGTAGTGAACAATTTTGCAAGTTCCGAGGCACTCAACAAAGGCTCGCTAGGGAACATGGCAACCTCCCGTTTACGGCTTACTCGGTGGCAGGCTGGGCCGTGCGACAATACCCCGCAAGGCCTCGTCGAGACGCACGCCGTTCTCATCGAGAATCGTAGCAGTGGCGCGTTGCAGCGCAGCTTTCGCCTCGACGTAGCTACTCAACGCCGATACTTCAGCAGAGCGGGCGCCGGTCAGGTCGCGCTGGTATTGAATCACAAGATAGCTGGTCGAGGCGCCCACGGCGAGCCGCTCGGTCTCCGCCTGTACATTCTCTTCCTCGAACAGGCGCTCCTGCCGCGCGGCGCGATAGGTATCTCGCGACTGCTGAACGGCTATCAAGGCGTTGGTGATTTCGAGTTGGGCCTGTTTTTCAAGCTCGCGCAGACGGATCTGCTGCTGCCGGAGTTGAAGCTGATCGCGCGCGACATCTGCCCGCGCGGATCTGTTCGCGAGAGGTATGTTCAGGGACAGACCTGCTCCGTAATCGGGGAAATTGCGATGAAAGATTTGTCTCATGGCATCGCTATACGATCCCAGAAGGAATGGATTCGGAACCGGGCTTGTGGAGCCGGGCAGGCCAAGAATGTACGAGTTCGGATCTCCCACAAGCGCGTTGTTCTGAGCATTCGCCACAAGGTTCAACTGAGGTTGTACCGCATTCCGGCTTCCTTTCAAAGTGATCTGAGAGTTGTCTAACTGGAGGCGTGCCTGAGCGAGATCAGGCCGCAAACGCAGGCCGGTTGCAACTAGGTCTCCGAGAGCGGGCAATTTCTCGTCTTCAATAAACTGCGGGCGATCGACTGGAACTATTTCAATCACTGCAACCGCCGGATCAAGAGCCGTACGTGTGATGTAGTCCTTCAGGATTTGGTTTTGAAGGCGCGCAAGGGTTCGAGCGACATCCAGGTCCCGCTGGCGCCGGGATACTTCCGCTTGCGCGCGAGTAACATCGATAGATGCGGCGGTACCTTCCGACAGCGACTGGCGGGTGTCTGACAGCAAGCGATCGGCCGAGGACACCGCCTCTCCCCGCACCTGAACATCTTCAGTTAAGCTAACCAGGTCCCAATACAACCGGATGACACCGTATACAGTGGTGATCACCTGTTGCTTGAAGACGTCTTGCGAGACATTGCGATTGTTTCTGGCAATACGAATGTAGCGCGCGTTGACGGCCAGGCCGAGGCCTTGTAGCAGAGGCTGGGTGAACGTCAGGTTGATATTGGAGTAAGTGGCCGGGTTATAGAGGTAGAGCGGATTGTTGATGTTCTGATACGTGGTATTCCATGTAAGACTGACCGTTCCGCCTGAAGTGAAGCCTTTCTGTATGCCGAGGCTTCCAACAGTGGTGTTTGCATTGAGCGAAAGTAGATTGGGTAAGAAAGTGCTGTTCTGAGGCTCGGACGTGTGATTCCAACTGGAACTCGCGACGATTGTGGGATCCAGATCAGGGAGCGCCGGCCCAGTTGAGAGCGGAATGGAACCGATAATGGACAGGTCAGTCACCGTGCCTGGCCCCGTAAGATTGTTAAGCGACGGGACGTTTGCACCTGTCAGCGGCAAGGCGCCATTCGCTTCGATGTTGCCTGCGGCTTCCGGAGGTCCGACCCCGGGAGGAGCTTCCTGAACCGTCGTAGGAATTCCGCGCAATAAACTTCCAGCCTCAGCGCGCAGCACTTCCGTCTCGGCGATGCGAGGCGTATATCGCTGTAACTCGATATCAAGATTGTTCTCGAGAGCGAGGGCAATGGCATCCTGAAGCGTGAGATAGAGTTTGCCGTCGCGAACGAGATTTTCGAAGCGCGGCGAATTGGAGAGGCGCACCGGGTCAATCCTGGGCACCTTGTAGCCGCGAAGGATCGTGCCCCAGCCATCGGCGATCGCCTTTAGTTGTTGCGAGGGTGGAGCGTTGGTCGGGAGTTCCTGAGCATGGAGCAGGCAAGCTGCCAACAGGACAACCAGAGTTTTGCGAATCATGTGATTGGTCACTCAGCCCTTCGGTTTATCTGTCGGACGAAGCTCTGCCTCGACCCGTTGTCCTTCTTCCAGCGAGTCGGACGGATTGGAGACGACGATATCGCCGGGATGAATCCCATTGGTGATCTCGATGTTCGCACCAAGGTCGCGTCCGACCTCGACCTGCACGAAATGGATCGTCTTTTTGGAAGTCACAGTCGCGAGGCGCATACCTTGCGAATCGACAATCAATGTGTCAGTGGGAACAATTTCGACGGGATGCGATCGTCCGATGTGAAAGCGGACCAGTGAATACATTCCCGGAAGGAGCCGCCCGCTTTTGTTCTCGACGTAGACTTCGGTAAGCAACGTCCGGGCGATGGGGTCGAGAGCGTTCGCCGTGCGTATGACTTTGCCGGAAAAGATCTCGCCGGGGCGCTCCTGGACGGTGACGTCGGTGATATCGCCGGGCTTGATGTCGACCGAATAGGTCTGAGGAACGTTGACCTGGATGCGGAGCACGTTCGGTTGGGCGATGCTGAAGAGATTTCTGTCTGAGCCGCTGCCCGCCGTGATGAGGTCTCCTTTTTCAATCTTGCGCTCCGTGATGACGCCGTCGAACGGAGCCAATACGCGTTCAAAGCTGCGCAAGTGCGAGAGGCGCCGGACATTGGCTTGCTGAGCTTCAACGGCAGCCTGAGCGGCAACCAGATTAGCCTGTTGCACATTTATCGTGGCTTGGCCGGTATCGACGGCGGCCCGCGCTGCGGCAACCGAGGCGCGGCGCGCATCGTAGTCGGTCCGTCGTTCGTCACCAGATTGCTTGGGAATAACGCCTTTGTTGACCAGGACTTGCCAGCGCGTATTGGTGATGCGGGAGATCTCTTCATTTGACTGAGCCTGGCGCAGGTTAGCCTGATCCTGGTTCAGTGCAGCTTGCGATTGCGCCAACGCGGCCCGAGCCTGTTCAAGGGCGGCTTTGGCTTGCGCCAGGTTGGCGTTGGCCTGCTCGAGCTCCTGGTCGAGCTCGGGGGTCTCGATGACGGTAAGCAGTTGACCCGCTTTGACCTTGCTTCCAATGTCCGCATAGCGCTCGCGCACATAGCCATTGGAGCGGGCATATATGGAAGCAACCGAAACCGCCAGCGTGTTGGCCGGAAGCGTCAGGTCTGAGCTGCCGGCCGCCGCCTGCGCCCTCACGGCGCTCACGGTTTGAATACGATCTTCAATCGCGCGCACCTGGTCGAGAGCGGCTTGGCGGCGGAAGATTCGGGGAACAATTCCAATCGCCAAAAGGACGAACAGAATCGCACCGAGCACAATGAATGTGAGGGTTCGCCGTTTGCCTGGCGTAGGCGGCCCAGAGGAAGAAGCCTCCGGCTGACGGGCGTTGACGATGCTAGACATTATTTAGATTCCTCCCTAGCGGCATGGCGCCTGGAGTGAATGGCGCTGAACATTAACGGAACGAAGAAGAGAGTGGCAAAGGTGGCAAGCGCCAGACCGCCAATGACCGCTCGAGCAAGAGGAGCGTTTTGTTCACCACCTTCGCCAAGTCCGAGCGACATCGGGAGCATACCGATGATCATGGCCAAAGCCGTCATAACGATCGGTCGCAGGCGCGTACATCCGGCATCTATCGCCGCTTGTTTGGGAGCGCGGCCCAGTTCAATGCGATCGTTGGCGAAGGTCACAAGCAAGATGCTGTTTGCAGTTGCGACGCCAATGCTCATGATGGCGCCCATCAAGCTCGGAACACTTAAGGTCGTTTGAGTTAAGAAGAGAGCCCAAACGATGCCGCAGAACGCTCCGGGAAGGGCGGTGATGATGATGAAAGGGTCCGTCCAGCTCTGAAAGTTCACTACCATCAGGAGATAGACAAGCACAGCTGCGAATATCAGTCCGAGACCGAGCCGTCGGAACGCATCCTGCATGCTCTGCACTTGACCCTGGACCGTGATTAGATTGCCCGGCGCCAGTTTGCCTGACAATTCGGAGGTGACTTTGTGGACTTTTGACGCCACTGATCCCAAATCAGCATTTTGGACACCTGCGAAGACGTCAAAGACAGGCTGGACGTTGTGGTGGTTAGCGACAATGGGCCGAATTTGATGCGAAAAGCGCGTGAGATTGCTGAGGATTTGAGTTTGACCATTGCCGACTCGAGTGAGGATGGGAGTATTTTCGACGGCATTGACGGAATTAAGAACGTATTGTGGAGTTTGCGCCGCAACGAGGTAGGTAATCCCCATCTTGGGATCCATCCAGAAATTTGGAGAGACCTGAGCGCTGGAGCTCAGCGCGATATTGAGGTTGTTGGCGACGTCGAGCTGGGTCAGGCCGAACTCAGCTGCCTTGGTGCGATCTACATCAAAGTGCAGATCGGGGCCGTTCAAGACCTGGTGGACGTGTGAATCCACCACTCCAGGAATCTCGGCGATTCGGCGCTGAATCTGCCGGGCGAGCGCATAGTTTGCCGGATTAAAGCCCTGAATCTGGATATCGATCGGCGCCGGCAGGCCAAAATTGAGGATTTGACTCACGATATCCGCCGGCTGGAAATAGAAGGTCAGGTCGGGAAACGCTTTCGGCAACTGCTTGCGCATCTGCGCGACATATTGACGCACGGGATGGTGATCTTCCTTGAGAGCAAGTAGAACCTGACCATCGAACGCCCCGATGGTTGCGCCATCGCCAAAGGCAAGATTAAACGAATCAGGCGGAACGCCAATATCGTCGAGAATGAGATCGAGCTCGTCCGGCCGGATGATTCGTCGAATCTCCTGCTCGACCCGGGAGAAGATGATCTTGGTTTCCTCTAGCCGGGTTCCGGGTTGTGCCCGCACATGCAAACGCATCTGACCGGCATCGACCTCAGGAAAGAAGTCGCGACCGATGAAAGGAAGCAGGAGAAACGGCGTGGCCATGATAGAGCCTGCGATGATAAACGCAAGTTTTGGCCGATCTACAAACCAGGTTAGAGCGGCTGTGTATCGCGTCCGGACCTTTACATAAGCTTCGTCGAAGCGATTATGGAAGCGCGCGAAGCGGCCTTGGCCCTCCGAGGGAGCCGCCACTCCTGTTTCGGGATTGACTTGATGCTGCTCGCCCTGCAACAGGTAATTCACCATCACCGGCACGAGAGTTCGGGAGAGCAGGTAGGACGCCATCATGGCGAACACTACAGCCAGAGCCATGGGAGTGAAAAGATACTTGGCGGGACCAGTCAGGAAAACCACAGAGACGAAGACGATACAGATCGTCAGTGTGGAAACGAAGGTGGGCACTGCGATTTGTGAGGCGCCGTCGAGTACGGCATCGCGCAGTGTTTTGCGGCCCATATGGCGATGAATATTTTCGATCGTGACGGTTGCGTCGTCAACCAGGATGCCAATGGCCAGGGCGAGACCCCCCAAGGTCATAACGTTCAGCGTATTGTTCGTGGCGCTCAGCGCAATGATCGAGCATAGGATGGACAGGGGGATGGAGACAGCGATGATCAGGGTGCTGCGCCAGCTTCCTAGGAACAGAAGAATCATGGCGGCGGTGAGACCGGCGGCAATCAAGCCCTCGTGGAGTACGCCCTGAATCGAACCTCGAACGAAGATTGATTGATCGAATAGGGCATTGATGTCGAGGCCTTTCGGCGCCGCCGCCCGGGTGATCGGAAGTACTTTGTTCTTGATTTGATCGATGATGTCAAGCGTAGATACGCTACCCAACTTCATGATGGTCAGGAGACAAGCAGGCAAGCCATTGGCGCGAACCGCCTCCTGCTGGACGGCGTAACCATCCCGCACATTCCCGATATCGCGCATATAAACCACGGAGCCGTTGACGTACTTAACAGGAACATCATTCAACTCAAGTGCGTCGGGCGGGCTGCTGTTCGTGCTCACGGTGTATTCCCGGCGTCCTATTTTTAGCTGGCCTGAAGGAAGCGTGACGTCCTGTCCCTGAATGGCGTTATTCACGTCGATGGGAGTGAGGCCCTTTGAAAGCAGCTTGTTCTGATCGAGGTCGACCATGATCTGGCGTTGCTTGCCGCCGTAGGGAGCGGGAAGCAAGACGCCGGGCACGGTGGACAACTGGGTTCGCACACGAAATAGCCCGTAGTCGTACAGCGCCGCCTCGTTTAGCACCTTGCTACTTAAGGCAAGTTGAATGATAGGAACCGTGGAGGCGCCAAAACGCAAAATCCAGGGCGGGTGTATGCCGGGTGGCATACGGAACTGAATCGCCTGCACGGCGGCACCAACCTGGGCTGTCGCGGCGTCCACTCGCACCTGCGGATTGAAGTAAATTTTCAGGACCGCGACGCCGTTCAGAGTCTGAGACTCGATGCTTCTGATGTCGTTCACAATCGCCATCACGAACTCGCTGTACACCGTGATGCGCTTCTCCACTTCCTCTGCGGGCAGACCAGTGTAGGTCCAGATGACGCTGATCACGGGGATATCGATGTTTGGGAAGATATCGGTCGGCGTGTTGATGATGGCCGCCGTCCCGAGGAAAAGAATCAGTATGGCGACAACAACGAAGGTGTACGGCCGATCGAGAGCGAGTTTAACGATCCACATATTCCCCCCTATCCGCGGATGCGTTCCCGCAGGCTCCTTCTACACGCAGTTCTTTGCGGAAGGTGTTTGGGAGATTGCGGGCGCCGAGTTTCAGAATGCCTTTACCTGAGCTAAGAC
>JBAUZG010000433.1:0-2229 GCA_049585195.1 Bryobacteraceae bacterium
CGCACTCCGCGATGCCATTTGGAGTCACCCGACTCTTGTCGAAGGGCTGATCCCGTTGTTCTCGTCTGCGCCTTCGCTATCGGCAGGTGTCGACGCGCAAGCCGCTGATCGGCTTCAGTACGAAATCGTTGGATGAAACGCAGAAAAAAATGACTATCCTTGTCAAAACCCTGGCGAAGCTGGGGCGATCGGCCGCAGAACCGGGCCAAGGTAAATACGTGAGGGCGTTCTAAAACGAAACTCACTAAAGCGCTTCCCCAAGCGAAGCGGAGGAGCAAGGGAGAACTATGGACATCATCAAGGCGCTCGTAATTGGGGCTGCAGCCTTCATTCTGCAAACGAGTCCCGCTCGGGCCCAGGGAGGTGACATTGTGGCAACCGGCACTTTCCACGGAGCCGCGCACAAAACCTCAGGGCGCGCCACTGTGTATTCGGTAAACGAAAAAGAGACGTTGCGCCTGACTAATTTCAAGACGTCCAATGGACCGGACATGCATGTGGTTTTGATCGCTGCAAGCGATGCGCAAGATAACGAGAAGTTTCTCGAGAAAAACCTACGGCGCGTCGGGCTTGGCATGTTGAAGGGCAACGAGGGCGATCAGGACTACGCCATTCCGCCAGGTACGGACTTATGAAGTTTATCAAGGCAGTAACAGCACTGTCTTGTTCACCGACTCTTCGCGCAGGATTTTAGCGAAGCGACTCTCGAACCGTTCTAAATGCGAGACACGGCGGAAGCAAAGATCGTAACTATTTTCCGCCGCGCAACGAAGTGCTGTCTGTAAGTCTCGCTGATTCATTGCCATCGGTACCAGGCAATAGATCGGTGTGCTGCTAGTTCAACGGAAGTCAATTCCAGATTGCAAAAGGAGAAACAAATGAGAACAGTTCTGCGAGCTCGCGGTTTGGCGGGAGCATTGGAGAAAGGAGGAGCAATTGCGATACCGGAGCACTTTGTGAAAACGGAAAATAATCGCGGGTTGGCTGATTCGAACATCGTGGGAGGTGGCCAGTGTTGGCGAACACTACTGCTGTTCGTTACTGTTAGTGGAACTCTCTTGGCGCAAACTCCCGCGCAGATTTCGCAGGCGGCGTCCTCAACGGGAGGCGGGCAAATAATGGTGCAGACCCACAAGAGGGCGCAGCCGCAGGTTTTGGAATTGCAACAAACGGAAACCAGCGATTTCAACGGCGCGCAAGGCCCTGGACCCGGTCCGATCGGCCCCGGGCCGGGCTGTAATGTGTTTCCCGCCGCGGCGAATATTGGAACGAATGTGGGCTTATCGTATTTCGGTCCGCCGCCGTCAACGGACAACCCAAGCCTGGTAGGGCCAGAACAGCTATTAAAATCAGGCACCATTGATGCGACACATGGAACAATCACGCTGCCCCTGTATTTGGGTTACATGGCTGGAACCAACAAAAAGGTTTGGTACATCCTGACCGACGTAGACGACCAGGGTGTGGCCGCGGAGCTAGGTCTGAATTACTCGGCGAAGCTTACATATGCTGCTAATGGTGCGAGAACGGCAAATTTCGATAATAACAACGACTTGATCTTCGATAAAGGCACTGTCGACTTCAGCCCGGTACGCAAGGTCGTTCCAGGCCCCGCCGGCGCTGAATTTCCGCCAGTCTCCGCTCAACCGGGTTCTATCGGGGACAACAACTATAGCCCTCTTGTCCGCATTCTAAACGACGGCGGAACTATATACAACGCGCCAATCGTCGCCTTTGGCGTGGAAGCAAATCAAATCAACTTTCCGAACGGCAACGTCGATTACAGCAAAGTACACGATCAGGTCGTTGCTATCGATCCGGTAAATATGACCGTCACTTTGAATTTGATCAACGGGTTTAGCTTCGGGCGGCCGGTTTGGTATATATCGATGGACGCCAGCATTCCCTTAGCCGCTGCTATCGAACACAATACATACGCGCCTCTGCAGGCGACACTCCCCCTTGGCAATGACGATAGCTTCTCGAGCCCAATCGAACGAATCTTTATCGCCACAAACGGTGCCGAGCAGGACGCCTGCGACAATCCGCAAAGACAGGGGCTTTCGGCAGATCTGGCTGACGGGTACCGCCCCAACAACACTCTAGGTCTCTGACCGCCTAAAGCGGTTTTATAAATCATTTGAATATCAAAATGTTTTGGCCGACAATAGGCCATGGCAAGAAAGCCTCTGCGTGTTCCAGTCTCGGCGCGAGATCTGAAAGAACTGG
>JBAUZG010000434.1:0-4307 GCA_049585195.1 Bryobacteraceae bacterium
CATCAGAGACCGCGCCGGCGTCCGTCTACTGCGCGATACCGATTCTGCCCCTCACACCTCGGAGGTGACAGGGCCTATCACACCGGAGAAGACACCCCCTGTCCCTTTAGAGGTGACAGGACCTGTCACAACGGAAGTGACGACTATTAGGAAAGAAGAAGACAGTGTACTAGGCACGTCGACGTCGGGCAGTGGCCGCCGTTTTGTTGGAGGAACTCGGCTACGTGGATGACGACGCTGTCCGCCGGATTATCGCCGAGTCCCGCAGGCGAATCGGCGATGCCACGACGGAAGAGATTGCATATTTCACACGCATCACGGCTCGGCGCATTCGCCGCATGCGAAATCTGCAAAACCCGATAGGATTGCTCATTGTCCAAGTACCGAAGTGCTTCGAAGGAGAATCGTTTCAGAACTATCGCACAGCGGAATCCGCGCGGAAAGAAGCCGACAGACAAGAGCTCATTCGGATAGCTAATGAAATTCTGCGCGATCCCACCATGTCCGAGCATAATCGGCAATGGGCGGCTGAAATCCTAAGTGAACAAAGATGAAATACACGAGACAAAGCGTTTGAAACGCTCCCGGCCGGCTGGGCGAGCTCCTCGCCAGGTACCGTGCGCACCATTTTTGTCTACTTCTCCGCCAGGCCGGCTACCCGTCCGAATGGATTGATTTAGCCGCACTGTTGCGGCTGTCTTTGGGGCAATCCCCTCAGCTCAGCGAACCGGCAGATCTCCGCAGACCGGGTGTTCCTAAACAGAATTGCTAACTGGGTTCACGAATCGATATCCTCGAGCCTGAACTGATCGCGCGACAGATCGTTGTACAGCCGAAAGCGTCTTGACACTTTTTCTCCTGAACATCGAACTGTCACTTCGACCAGATATCTATCCGATGGCAACTTCCAATTCGGGTTTTTCCAAAGGAATCGGTAACTATCATTGTTGAAGGCGTAGGCCTCCGCATCGTCATCGCAACGCACGGCAATATCGAGATCCTCTTGCTCGCCTGCGGGAATGTCAATCCTGGAAATTATCGAAAGACGGCTGGTGTCCCAAATCGTCAGGGAGACCGGGTTTTCCGCTGCAATAAGCCCTTGCAGAGGTGCTGCTTCCGGCGACCCGGCCCACCGAGCAGACATTAAATCTTTGAAGAGCCGTCCTTCGCCGTCCCGATATAAAAAGGCGACAGTTCCGACGCAATTTTGTGCTGGTTCTCGCCTCATCCAACGAATCCACCTTGGTAGTTCTTCGTTACTTACACGCACCCTTGTGCAGCTCATTACTTGTGCCGGTCGATTCTGGCCAACGTAGTTCTGGACAGTCGTGGGAGTAGCAGACAGCTTTAGGCGCGGCTTCCGCAGCCACTCGACGAGCATCGCAACAAGCAGAGATGACACCACGCCGATCACCACGGCCAAGGCCGTTTGAACAAGGAACCTTCCCATCGCCTTGAATAGATTTACCATTTCTTTCAGGACTATCGGTTGACTTGCGCGGAAACGTGCTGCCCTTCCCAGTCGCTCCGGGCAACGAATCCTATTTCAATCAGTGACTTGCCCACTACGCGGCCAAGTGGACTCCGGTGTGGACCGTCCAACTTAAGAAGGTGCTACGAACGTTCCTGATCAACCCGTTTGCTGCGACTCAAACTGAGGTAGTCTGGGTTGCAGCAAACGAAATCGTTGGAGGATAATCATCCGTGCCAGACTTGCCGTTAGCCAACAATGATGTCTCGGAAAAGCAAGCTCAGTTGATCGAGAAAATCAAAGAAAAGGGCGGGCACGCGGGGAACGTCACGTTGCAGCGAGAACTGGGCTGGGAGGAAGAGACCTATTGGCCCATCAGGGACCGACTAGTCGACTCTGGTTTACTGGAACTTGGGCGCGGGAGAGGTGGCAGCGTCAGCGTTGTGACCAAGGTGCCGCCCGTCCAGCCCACCACCTCTGAATCGGCCAGCGCGCAGTCACCTCTCGTTTCGGCCCAGCGAATTTCTGAAGGTGAGCTCTACGATCCGGTGGCAGATGTACTCCGAAAACAACGGGCTCGGGACTTGCGCTTTCGAAGTCACGTCGTCGAAGTAACAGCTCGGCAAGGGCGACGTGATACAGGAGGCACATGGACCCGGCCTGACATAGTAACGGCACCGCTTCGGGTGTTCCCGCACGAATAGAGGAGGAGGCATCACGGCATGGCGTCGGGATGATCGTCGGGGCTGAACCGTCGGACTACTCGTCTTGGGACTTGCGGCTCCGAGCGGCTCGGTTCGAGCCCGATCCGGAGTCCTTGAACGAATTTATTGCGCAGCAACTCAGTGGGCTAGCGGGTGACGAATTGGCCCAGTGGTTCCGATGAGCTCTGCATCTCACTTGGCCGTCTAACGCTAGTCGTAGAGGTGCCGGCCGTGCATAGGACCGCGCACTGGATTACGCTTGCAAGACGGCAATATCGGAAGGTTAGCGGCAGCTTCTGTGGCCAATCAGCGGTACAAAGCGCCATTTCTGTGGAGGCGCTCGGAATCCACAAACCTGGGCCGATGAAACGCGACGACTGCCCGGCCGCTTTGTCGGGCCCTCCGAATAGATTTCCGGGATAGCGGCCGCACGGCAGGCAAAACGAGTATCGTATCCCCGCGCCTTGCCGGGCGGCAACGGCTGTTAGAGCTAGAATCCGGCGCAGAGCCGGAAGAGAATTCGGGAACGCTGCCTGAAAATAATCGAAGAACATCCGGGGGAAAAATCGTGCGCCATCACAAGGTACAGTTGAACAAGCCGGGCGCTACGCTCATTTAGCGGAATCCCCGCGATTTCAGTTGAATCCGCGAGCAGAGGAGCCCAAAAGACCATAATTTGTAGATCGTACCCCCAAGAGGACCTCAGAAGAGCCCCGCCGCTCGCGCGCAAAGGCATCATTGGCGCTCAAGTCCTCGGTATCTTAGTCGCGCTGTGCGCCGTTCCAGTCGCAATGGCTCGTTGGAATACAAAGGGATTTGAATGCGTCGCCTTCGTTTTACTCGAAATTTTTCGGTGCATCACTATCGGCCTAGCCGGCTTCGCCATCGCAACGTATTGGAAATTTCACAGCTTCCGATAGAGATCCCGAAGACCACACGGTTCCTGGTAGTTTGGTACCTCTCCGAAACGCTCATTACGCCCTTGTTGATTGCCTTGGGATTCGTAGTTTTCCCATGTAACACAAGATATAACGATATTGCAAACGTCGTAGCATGCGGAATTTGGACTGCAATCGCTCTCGCAGGCCTGCGATTAACGCGACCAAACATGGGCAAAGTAGAGACTCCCCTTCCTCAAGGACCCACTAAGCGGATTTCAGAAATTGCGGCTCTTGTCGAGCTCCTGACAAGATCCCACCAATAAAATCGCTATGCCTAATACTGACTCGTTGACCATCACAGCCTATCGTCTTCCCGAAGCGAGCGTGTACCCAGAAATTCGACCGGCGTCGGCCGACCGATTTTGGATGGATTTTTCGACAGGCGGGTGGGCAAACCGTTGCCTGCCCCTTCGAATCGCAAATCAATACGGCTGGGAAATCCTAAATCCTACCGAGTTCGAGGTGAGCTGGAACGAAAAGCCGGGCCTCGAGGCTCTGAAGATTACCTTCAAAGCAGGGGAACAGAACTCTCCGAGCTCTATGTTCGGTTTCGGAGTGTTGACATGGACGATTCCGTTTTTGTTTGTAACACCCCCAGGTTGGAATCTGCTCGTCCGCGGCGCCGCAAACTTTTGGAAGGATGGAGCGGCGCCGCTCGAAGGGCTCGTGGAGACCGATTGGTTGCCATACACGTTTACGATGTTCTGGAAGATTACGCGGCCATTCAAACCGGTTCGGTTTGATAAAGGCGATCCACTCTGCTTGATTACGCCCGTGCGAAGAGGGGACGTTGAATCATTCGCCCCTCAGATTCGAAATCTTGAGTCGGCGCCTGAGTTGCAGGCTCAATACAACCTGTGGCACTCGAGACGGCTTGAAGCTGCTTCGCATGGCACTCAGGGTGATAAAGCCGTTAAGAACCAAGGACAATACATTCGTGGGGAGCAGGTTAGCGGCGAACTATTTCCCGAGCATCAAACCAAGCTTGTTCTTAAATCGTTCGAAGAGCTGGAACCGGCGCCTATGACTCGTTCTCAACAAGCGACGGTGCCGAACCACGAGAAATCAGGTTTCTGGCAGCGCCTGGTGAAGCGCTGACTATTTGGTTAGGAGTCGGAAACGGGCCGCCTTCCCAAGTTCGTTTCCACCTTTGCCTCAGAACCTCTGGCTTTGATACGCGGGGATTAGGAA
>JBAUZG010000435.1:0-7980 GCA_049585195.1 Bryobacteraceae bacterium
TGGCCTCATGGATCACTTGAATTCCGCCTGGGATGATCGTTACCTCCCCATCTGTCAGCTTGATGTGGTGGGTATGGGCCATGCGGTCCATCGGATTGTTCAAATTGTTGCCGCCATTTTGCACGACCCCCAGGTCGGAACGCTCCATGGTTAGGGCCGCCGAAAAGTCGGCCTTGCAGTCGTCTTCGCCGTACTTCCCTTTCACAACCAACGACCAATCTCCGTGAACTTCCCAAGGACCACCGGGCGATATGTCGGCAGCCGGAGTAAAGTCGTTGATCACTCCGCGAAATTTCGTGGGAGTCGGAGCTTGCGCTGAAGCAGCTAGACCTCCGGCCAGCAAGAGTACAGCAACAGTAGGCATGAAGCAAGAGTGCTTACTCTCCGTGAAGTATTTCCAAGTTTTGAAGACAGATATTCGTGACATGCAGGCAGAATCAAGCACGTACCCTCCCCGCGTCAACGGGCAAAGCACTGCGCGAATGCACTTACCGGGTTTTGCCGTCAAATGCAGTGCTTTGCCGTGGCCAAACTGCCTACGCTACAATCGGTGACCAGCCGCGCAGCGCATGCAAGATTCAGGTCCAGGCCAGCCACCATCCGCAACGGCGACGGATAATCGCCTGGATTCATGGAAGGAAATCGCGGCGTACCTCAACCGCGATGTGACCACCGTGCAGCGCTGGGAAAAGCGGGAGCGGATGCCGGTTCATCGCCACCTCCATGACCGCGTAGGCTCGGTTTACGCCTTCCGCACGGATCTGGACGAGTGGGTTCGCACCCGGAATTCCCCATCTTTGCAGGTCGACGGCAACAAGACCGTCGCGCAGAATCTTTCCGAGCCGGAAATCGGTACGCAAGCTGTCCCGGCGAAATCAGCCACTCCAAACAAATGGAAGTTTGTTCTTGCGCAAGCGTCCATCGCCGCTGCGCTTGCTACTATTGCAGGTCTCTGGCTTGAAAAGAGGGACTACTTTTGGCGCAACCCCATCGCGGGAGCCCACTTCGAAGCGGTCACTGATTTTGAAGGAATGCAAGAGTCGGCTGCGATCTCTCGCGACGGCCGTTTTATCGCCTTCCTCTCCGACCGGGATGGCGCCACGGACATTTGGCTCACCCAGGTTGGTTCGGGAGAATTTCATAACCTGACCAAGGGCAGCATACAGGGACTCGCGAACCCCTCGCTCCGCGTCCTCGCATTCTCGCCCGATGGCTCTCTCGTTACATTTTGGGATCGCAAACATGATGGCTCGAGTACCGGCAAAATCAGCATCTGGGCGGTTCCAACGTTAGGTGGACAACCCAGGCTGTATTTGGAAGGTGTGGCAGAGTTTGATTGGTCGCACGACAGCTCCCGTTTGGCGTACCACACTCCAGCATCCGGAGATCCCTTATTCGTGTCAGGCCCAGCAAAACAGACTTCAGGCGGGCCAATCCTTCGGATGCCTGGCGGCCTTCACGCTCACTTCCCTTTGTGGGCGCCGGACGATGCCTTCATCTACGTCGTCCAGGGCGCCCTGCCAGACAAATTGGACATCTGGCGAATCGATCCGCACGGGGGGACCCATCAGAGAATCACCTCGCACCGAGCAGCAGTTAGCTACCCCACTCCATTAAGTAAACGAACGCTTCTCTACCTCGCCACTAACTCCGACGGCTCGGGACCATCGGTGTATGGCATTACTGTCGATCATCGCATTCCTCACAGGCTGACATCCGCTTTGGATCGATATACCTCGCTGGCAGCTAGCGCCGACGCACGGCACCTCGTTGCGACACGCGCGATTCCGAATACAACCCTCTGGCGACTGCCGATTGACGCTCCGCCCGGCAAGATACCCTCCCCTGACCGAATCCCGCTGACCACCAGAAACGGGTTCTCGCCACGATACGGACAGGATTATCTGTTGTTTGTCTCGGCTGTCGGTGGCAGCGACAGCATATGGAAACTCAGCAACGGAACCGCAGCCGAGTTGTGGAGCGGAGCCGATACGCGCGTAGTCGGATGTCCAGAAATCGCCCCCGACGGACGTTTGATAGCGTTCTCCGTCCAGCGAGGCGCTCGAACGCTCCTGTATGTGATACAGCCCGATGGCGCGGACGCGCGCGTCGTGTCGGATTCCCTTGCACTCGAAGGTTCACTCGCCTGGACGCCCGACGCCCAATGGATCACTTCGGCAGCACAGGTGAACGGAGTTCCGCAACTTTTTCGTATCTCGGTCAATGGCGGCTCCAGCGCTCGTTTGGTCAAAGAGTATTCTGTCGACCCGAGTTGGGCGCCCGATGGCCGATTTGTTCTTTACACAGGACCTGACATCGGCACGACGTTCCCGGTCAAAGCGGCAACAGCAGATGGCGCATCCTACCCGCTTTGGAATCTCACCTTGACTCGCGGCGCTCGACGTCTCAAATTCCTGCCAGGAACCCGCGAACTGGCATTTCTGCGCGGCGACATTCAACATAAGGATCTCTGGGCGCTAGATCTGCTTACCGGCACCGAACGGCAGTTGACCAATTTACCTCCTGGTTTTGACATCCGCGATTTTGACGTTTCCGTGGACGGTCGCGAAGCTATTCTGCAACGATTCGAGGAGCGTTCTGAGGTCCTGCTTATTGATCTGGCCCCGTAATTACGCGACCGGCCGAATTCTTCTCTTTCTCAACTGCGGGTATGGTAAAGCGCGATCAGCACGGTGCTTTGTCGCGCGCAGAATACTGAGGTTTTACCTATGCAAATACCGAAAGGGTACAAAGCGACGCGCAATTATGCTGTAGTACGCTGAGTCCGGGATCCATTAGAGAAAGGAGGAGCGAATTTCGCGATCAACACGTGCTAACTACGGTCCTCCTTGCGCGCGACACGGCGAGCAAATTGTTCGAAAGCGTTTCTGGTAGGCGAACTCATTTAGGCCAAACAGAAATCGATGGCGACGTTCAAAGGCGATCGACCGGGAGTGCTAAGGAACATACTGCGCGGGCCCAATGTAGTGCTCTGCATTGTCATCGCACTCACGTCGGCGCACATTAAACACCAGTCTTCCCACCCCTGATGTGTTCTTGGGGGTAGTCCACCTCCAAAACAGCGACTATGATGTTCCGGCACATTCATTAGTGCTTCTTGTTCGGCCGAAGTCTACATCCACGTCGCTCGATCATTCGCTTCCAAACAAGCTGAAAGCACTGAAGGCGTTTCCGCCGATTGCCAGAGATGATGACACTCGACGGACGCGCAGCAACGATTTTCCGCTAGTCAGGCCGATCAATTTCCATCGCGATCTGTTTCGCCAGACGGCTTGTCAATCGGTCAATCTGACGAAGCAAAGGGACGAATGTTGCGCCGTGCTCTGAGAGCGATAGTCGCGATTCGTCCGCTCGACACGATTCCAGTGTCTTTCCCAGGAGTGCGGAGGAGTCCGCAGACACAGGTCTCACTTGCGACGTCTTACCCTCCATTCGATCCGCTATGTTTTCAAGCATCTGAGCAGAACACTCGTCATACGCCTGAAGGGAGACAATCACAGAGTCCGGCAGTACGAAGCCCGGCAATTGGAGACGGTAGTTGAGGGATGTACCCCGCATTATGAAGAGTGCCCGCAATTGGGGTTGCCACCTCCGGATGCGGTCGCGCAAAGCCAGGTCGCGGCGACGCGAGGGACCGAATTCGAGAAGAACCCCATCGGCAAGTGATCTCACGTTATCGAATTTAGTATTGATCGTATCGCGAAGGGCAGAGGTGCGGTGGATCGCCGACCGGATGTCAGATGAAACTGGTTCCCGTGCGAACTGAGCTAACAGACGCAACGTGGAAATAAACACTCTCCTCATCTCGACACTCGCTGGGGCGCTCCATAGTTGATCGAATATCAACCACATCATCAGCAGCCCCAGAAAGACCCCGGCAACGCGGTCCCTTGCCACGGAGAGCGACGTCTCCCTCGCGAACTTCTGCATGTTGATCACGAAGAACACCGCGCCAAGTTGCAGCCCGAAGAATGATAATCGAGGGCTGGACGTCATGAACCACGCGGCCAGCGCTGTGACGAGTATGAACAGAACCGTGAATCCCGCAATCGAATCGAGGTACGGCAGAATGAAGACCTGGGCGCCCATGCCGATTACGATGCCACCCACCACGAAGCCCGCGAAACGCAGGATCTGTCTCTGTCGAGATGCACCGATCGTGGAGACCGCAGTCAAGAAACAGGTGAGCATCACCGGTACGCCCATGCCCGGCCAATCAATGGAGTTATAGATGACGTAACACGCGCTCACTGCAAAGCACCCTTTCAGCGCGAACCTAAAGTGCTCTGGGTTGACGAACGCATCAGCGGCGATAAGTCTTGATCTTGGCATCTCTTCTGAACGCGATTGATATTCGTCGATTGATCGAGAACCTGCAAATGCTTGCGGGATTAGCGCGACTGTATTCTCCATCTCACGCAGCAACGGCACACGATGGCGTTCATCTTCGGTGTTCACCAGAATCGAGCCTGGAATTCGCCGGTACATTAGATCGCTACGGACGTTCGCGACGGCCACCGCCAAGTTCCGCAAATGCTCCTGATCAATGCTGGAAGGCTCAAAACTGAGCTGGGTCAGCGCTGTCGTAATATCCACGAGCGTTCCAACCAGCGCTACAACACTGCTCATCTGTGCCCTGTACTGGGGCGAATAATCCGACCGCCGCAAAGCGCGCCGCAATGTTGATGTTCCAAGCACGCCCAACCGGATGACTTTTTCTTCGGTAGCCTGATCCAACAAGCGCCCTTCCGAGTAGCAAGTCAACACGCTGTGAATCGCGGCCAAACGATCGGCGACGGGCACGACGATATCGTCTCCGGGCCGCATACGTCCAAAGGCCAGCTCCACCCCGGAGGTTACAGCGACTGCTATGAAGGCCACCAAGGAAAGCCAAAGCGTATCTGCGACGTTAGTCCCACCCGACACATGCCGGTCCCAAATGGTAACAGCGATGGAGACCACCAAGGCGAATGCCACAAAAGCTCCGTAGTTGGTTATTACTCTGAGCGCATAGAAGGCCAGGAAGAGCGAACCGATGATCCAAAGAAAGTGAAGAAGTGGGACGCTGATAACAAATTGGACGGAGACTATTATATAGGCCACGCCGGTTGCGGCAAGAAGAAGTACCGTTCCCGCCGAACTCAGAGTGGCTCGAGGGCTTTCGCGCGAAATGAGTAGTGCATAAATGCCGCCTAGAAACGCGTAAGGAATGCGAAACGTGTTGCAGATAATCATGACGAGAGTCACAGCGAGAACCATGCGCGCCACTGTCAGGGCTCGACCTGGATACGGGGCGAGTTCATGCTTAAGGAATTCCCATAACCACGTCGATGGCCGGGGTACGTTCGGTATGTCCTGCGCGAGGGTGCCCACCTCAACGTCCTCGAATCACGACAACCGCTGACTCGCTCACTCGAAACAAGTCCTGGGGAGGGTTTTCCACACGCACGCGAACCGGGTAGCGAGTGGCCAGGTGCACCCAGTTCAGGGTTCGCTGCACATCGGGAAGGACTGCTCCCAAACGGCCCACCACGTCTGCATCCGGAGTCACCCCGAAGCCGATGCTGTCCACCACGCCCGTGAAATGGATATCTGGTTTGGACATCACATAGACCTCGGCCCGCATTCCGGGAGCGATGTGCTGCAGCTGGCCTTCACGAAAGTTGGCGACCGCCCACCACGTGCGCGCGTCGATCAGTGTGAACACCTGCTGGCCGATGTGTGCGTAGGCGCCTTCTGAAATCGTCAGATTGGTGACGCGAGCCGCAAACGGCGCATAGACTCGGCAGTTGTTGAGATTGTAGCGGGCTGTCTCTATAGCTGAGGCTCTTGCGCCGCGCTGGTTGACCAATGGTTCGAGCGTGGTCACCGCATTCTGTGCCTGTTCGTGCTGGGCCCCGCTCTGTACCAGCATTGCCCGGGAGCGTTCCTCTTGAGCCAACATGGACTGCAATCCCGCCTGCGCCAGCCGCAGCTGAGATTCCGCCTGCTTCAGAGCTTGAGCCTGCGCAATCTCCGAAGTCCTCGCCCGATCCACTTGATCCACAGTGACAAACTGCTTGACCAGCAAAGGCTCAATTCGATGCAGGTTATTATTCGCATAGGTCCACTCCGCTTTGGCGCGGCTGACGCCCTGTTCGGCGTTTGTTACGTCGGCCCGTGCCTGATCCACCGCCGCCGCCGATCGAGTCTCGTCAGCTTCTGAGCTTTGAATATTTGCCTGGGAAACGGAAACCGCGCTCACCAGCGCCGCGATTCTTCGCTGCTCATCCGAGATCTGTCCCTCGAGAGCCGCCTGGTCTGAAACTGCCTTCTCCAGAGCGTAGCGATAAGGCCGGTCATCGATTTCGTAGAGCAGGTCCCCTTGCTTCACCAACTGGTTATCGCGTACATTCAGACGCAGGATCGGACCCTCCACCTGAGGCGCAATTCCGATGAAATTGGCGAGTATCTCGGCGTCGTCGGTTTGTGGATAAGAGTTCACGTGATACAGCACCATAAGCCCTAGCGTCACTGCGCCAATCACGATAGCCGCACTCAGCACACCTCCGAGCACCCTCCCACTTTTTGTATCGGCGCTGGACGTCATCAGGATTTTCCCCCTATCGGAATAACGCGAACCAAAGCGCGAAAGCAAAGAGCGCTGTCAGGCTCGGATAACTCAAAACTGGAAGCGCGATCACAATATGAAGGCGCAACAGGAGCCATCGAGCAGCCGCCGTGAGCACCAGGCTCAACGCCAAGCACACAAGCCAGGCTGGAAAGAACGACCCTAGAACATCAAAGGAAGGAGCGCGCCCGCAACTTGTCAGGAAGAACGCTGCGAGCATTAACTTACATCCCGAAATGCGCCGACATTTATTAGTGCTCATGGCCGAGGTTTCCTGATGTTGGATTGGATCGAGTCGCCGCAGCGGAACGCTAGATCTGCCAGTGTGGTTAGTACCTCTGTCCGCGCGAGGATGTCTGCCGAGCGGGCTTGGGCGAGAACCTTCTGGGCTGCGGTGACGTCCAACAGGTTGCGAACACCGTAGTTGTAGGATTCAAGGGCAGCGGCATAGGACTGGGTGGCGGAGTCCAGCAGCGCGGTGGCAGCCTCGCGCTGGCGAAAGGCGGTGTTTAAATTCGAATAGGCGGTCCAAACTTCGTCCTCGATGCCATCGCGCGCAGCGCTGACCTGCGCCTCGGCCCCGCGGATCCCGGCTTCGGCCTGCATCAGGCGGCTTCGACGCGCGCCTCCATCAAAAACGGTCCAGTTTAAGCTTAGGACCAGTCCGCCGGTTAAGTCGGCTGTATGTCCCCTAGGCAAGGTTTGCTGTTGCAGGTAAAGCGATTGAGCGCTCGGGTTAGCTCTGAAATTCAAGCTGGGATAGTACGCAGCCCGCGCCTCCTTCCTTTGCGCCTGCGCTAAGCGGATGCCGGCCACCTCAGCCTGGAGGTCTGGCCGCTGGTCGAGAGTGCGATAAATCACCTGCTCGACGGTCTCGCCGATCGACGCGGGAGTAGGTACGTCGCTCAGCGGCTCGACACGAATCATCGTGGCGGCAGGGGCTCCCAAAGCCGTAGCTAAATCACCGCGAGCGCTTTCCTCCGCGCCTAACACTGCCTGCAGATCATATTGCGATTGCGCGGTCGCACTGCGAGCCTCCAGAATGTCGGGCAGAGTTGCCAAACCATTACCTAGTCGCGCCTCCGCGGCTTGTTGCACCGCCTCCGCATTGGCTAAACTTGCTTTTGCGGCGGTGTCCTGGGCTGACGCATTTAGCAGGCGATAATAGGCCTGCTGAACCCCAAAGATCAGTTTCCGGTGAACGTCGTTGAAGCCGAAGTTCGCTGCAAGCGATCGCGCGCTCTGCGCGCCGATTCGGCCGCGACGGGCCCCGAAGTCAAAGATTGTGTAATTGAGATCTAGTGACACCTGAACCGCCGTATCCGTGTGGCGGTAAAAGCGGCTGCCAA
>JBAUZG010000436.1:0-2697 GCA_049585195.1 Bryobacteraceae bacterium
AGACCATGCTCGCCATTTTCAGCGCGCCCGAGGCGGCCGGCAACACCGTAGGCGAACTGACTGCCCGTCAAATTCTGCCGGTTGCGCTCGAAATGTTTGATGGTCCGATGATCCGCATGGTGGAAGAAGCGACGCATGCGGGCTACCCTCCCGATGCCGGCGCTGTTCTATTGATCGAGATGGAAGGATTGCGGGAAACAGTAGAGTGGCAGGTCGGCTTAGTTGCAGAAGTATGCCGGTCGTGTGGAGCGACGGAGGTTCGAGTTGCAAAGACGCCTGAAGAGCGCGATCTGCTTTGGAAGGGGCGCAAGAATGCGTTTGGGGCCGTTGGCCGCATCAGCCCCAATTACTATGTTCAGGACGGAGTGGTACCGCGGACCAAAATCGCGCAAACCTTGCGCGCCATCACGGAGATTTCAAAGAAGCACGGACTCATTATCAGCAATATCTTTCACGCGGGCGACGGAAACCTCCATCCCATCATTCTGTTCGACGCGCGCAAGGCAGGCGAACTCGAGCGTGCCCGCCGGTGCGGCGACGAGATTCTCGAGTATTGCATTTCAGTCGGCGGCTCGATCACCGGCGAGCACGGAGTCGGCATGGAAAAAATGGAGTTGATGCCGCATCTCTTCCCCGAAGAGACTCTCGACGCCATTAAGAAATTCAAGTCGCTATTCGATCCGCAGTGCCGTCTCAATCCCGGGAAAGTGTTGCCTACCGGCAAAGGCTGCATGGAAATCCACCAGCCACCGGCGATGGTGCTCTGAGGCCGCATGCGGAGGGTCTTCGCACCAGGCCGGGCAGGCCCGGGCAGGACCGGCCACTACAACGCGTGCTGTAGGGGCGAGGCCCGCCTCGCCCGCCTCTCTCTCATTGGAAAACTTCCGGTGCCGGTGTACACTGGCTCCAGTGCACCGCATCTCAGCAACGCTGCTGATCGTCCTCTTCGGTTTTTCGCCGATTACTCCGGCGGTGTTTGCATTGGACGAAGACTCGAAACTTCCGGCGTGCTGCCGGCGCGCAGGACAGCACCATTGCGCAAGGCACGAAAGCCAATCGGAATCGCCGTTGGGCACTGCCTTGCAGACTGGGAAGTGTTCTAGCTTTCCTGTCGCCCAGGGCGTTCCCGCGAGTCGAATCGTAACTCTGCTTGGAACTTCCCGGGCGGTGTTTGCCGGGCTTGTCAGTCATCCGGCTTCCTGTCCACAGTTGGAAGCGGTTTGCCGAATCTCCTATAGCCGCGCCGGTCAGAAGCGCGGACCTCCCGGTCAACTTGCCTAATAAGTTCGCAGCGCAAATGCGCATTATGACCGCTTGCTAAGCGGGTTTGTGAAAAACCGCTCCCTTGCGGTCGCGGCTCGGTAAGCTGCGTTCCGGCCGCCTAACTTGGCTGTGCAACAAACAAGTACACAAAAGGAAGTTTCATGCGAAATCTCGCACGTTGTCTGATCGGGGCGTATTGTCTGATGTCGGCATGTCTGCTCGATGCAGCAATCTTTGGAAGAATTCAAGGAATTGTGCACGACCCGCAGCATCGGCCTGTGGCCGAAGCATCGATAAAATTGCAGGCGATTACCTCCGATTGGTCTCAATCCGAGCAAACGAACAATAACGGTGAGTTTTCGTTCACGGCCGTGCCCGTTGGCGACTATAAAATCACCATCACTCAGCCCAACTTCGAGACTGCGGAGCAGAATGTCACGGTCAATTCCAGTTCGTCACCGGTCCTCCACTTTCAACTGGCCCTCGCGGCCTTGACTCAAACCGCCGTTGTCACAGGCCAGGCAGAAGCGGCCAATATGGATTCGGTCACGCCCACCACTTTGATCGATCGTGAAGACATAGCCAAGACTCCCGGGGCAGACCGCACCAACAGCATGGCAATGATCACCGACTATGTGCCCGGTTCATATGAAACGCACGACATGCTGCATATGCGCGGAGGCCACCAGGTCGAGTGGTTAATCGACGGCGTCACCATACCCAACACGAATATCGCCACCAATCTCGGCCCGCAGATCGACCCAAAAGATATCGATTATCTCGAAGTTCAGCGCGGCAGCTACGATGCCGAGTACGGGGACCGAACCTATGGAATCTTCAATATCGTGCCCCGAACCGGCTTCGAGAGCGACAACGAGGGGGAACTGGTCACATCGTTCGGCAATTGGTACCAAACAAACGACCAACTTAATTTCGGAAGCCACACCAAGCGCTTCGCCTATTATGTGAGCCTGAACGGGAACCGCAGCAACTATGGCCTGCAACCCCCGATCGGGCAAGTTGTTCACGACGCGGAGAACGGTTATGGAGGATTCGGGTCGCTCATATTCAACGCCAGCCCCTCGAATCAATTTCGACTGGTTGCCTCGTTGCGGCAGGATTATTACCAGATCCCCATCGACCCGAATCCTAACTCATCCGGAAATCAGGTTTATCCCAGTTACGGCCTGCGCGATAGCGAACGTGAGCCCGATGGTTACGTCACCTTCTCCTGGGACCACACATTTAATCCAAACCTGTTGCTGACTGTTTCACCCTTCTATCATTACAACCAGGCCAGCTACGACAGCGCGCCGAACGATGTGCCTGTGATCTCGACCGTGGACCAGCCCGCCAACTATGCCGGTTTGCAATCGACACTGAGCGCAACCTTGGGAAAGAACAGCGTGGAAGTGGGCGTGTACGGATTCGCCC
>JBAUZG010000437.1:0-11758 GCA_049585195.1 Bryobacteraceae bacterium
CCTTCCACTACAGTTTCCAAGGCTACTTTGCGCATGTGGCGGAGGTCAGCGTGTCGCCCGGCAACAAGGTCAAGGTAAACAAGATCTGGGTGTGCGGCGACATCGGGAGCCAGATCGTGAATCCGAGCGGCGCCGAGGCGCAGGTGCAGGGCGGGGCGATTGACGGCTTGAGCGAGTTGATGCATCAGGAGATCACGCTCGAGTCCGGCCGCGTGGTTCAACAGAACTATAACCAGCACATGTTGCTGCGTCTTAGCCAGGCTCCTCAGCTGGACGTCCATTTCGTGAAAAGCGACAATCCTCCGACGGGGTTGGGCGAACCGTCGCTTCCGCCTGTCATTCCGGCTGTTTGCAACGCCATTTTCGCGGCGACAGGCCAACGCGTTCGTTCATTGCCGCTTTCAAATGGCGGCTTCAGTTGGGCTTGAGACTACAATTCCGAGCCGCCTGGGAATAGATGCCCGAGCTGCCGGATATTGCAGCTTACATCACCGCGCTCGAGCCTCGCGTACTAGGTCAACGTGTCGAGCGCGTGCGGCTTGCAAGTCCGTTTCTGCTTCGCACCACCCAACCCGTAGTTGCGAGCGTCGAGGGCCGGTCAGTGCGCGAGCTCCGGCGCGTGGGTAAGCGAATCGCCATCGGCGTAGAAGGCGATTTGTGGATTGTGCTTCATTTGATGATCGCCGGCCGGCTTCACTGGCGGCCGCCGCAGTCGAGGCTTGCGGGCCGTCAGAATCTGGCGGCTTTTGACTTTCGTGATGGCGCTCTGACTCTCACGGAAGCGGGCACCAGGCACCGTGCGTCGCTGCACATTCTGAACGGCGAAGAAGGATTGCGATCCGTCGACCCGGGGGGAATCGAGGTCTTCACCGCCGATCTCGCCTCCTTCCGTTCTGCTCTCACGTCTGAGAATCACACGTTGAAGCGCGCCCTCACCGATCCGCGCCTTTTGAGCGGCATCGGCAACGCGTATTCCGATGAAATTCTGCACGCTGCGCAATTGTCGCCCATCGCGCAGACGCAAAAACTGAAAACGCACGAATGGGAGCGGCTCTTCGACGCCACGCGCAGCACGCTCGAAATGTGGATTGAGCGCCTACGAGCTGAGGCGCGCCGTCAGTTTCCCGAAAAAGTCACGGCTTTTCGCGAAGGCATGGCCGTGCATGGAAGGTACGGCGCGCCGTGTCCAAGATGCGGCGAACGAATTCTGCGGATTCGATACGCAGATAACGAAACGAACTATTGCGCTCGATGCCAAACGAATGGAAAAGTTCTGGCCGATCGGGGTTTATCACGGCTCCTAGGCTCGGACTGGCCTCGAACGCTAGAAGAGCTCGAGGCGCTCGCGCGACGCTGAATCGCTGCTATTCGTGCCAGCTCCGTGACCCGAGCAGCTTTTCGCCCAACTCCGTCAGCACCGCGGGCCTAGCGTTTTTCTTTTCCCACTCGCGCGGATCGCCGGGAAATGCGAAGCCTTGTGGGGGCTCCATTTCGCGCCAGGAACGAATGCGGGTTTCACGCAGCGCGGTGTTCGACTCGTCGGCCGGCGTCATCGAGATGTACTGTGCGATCCGCACTCGGTCTTTTGATTGGTTCGCGCGCACACCATGCGCGAGAAGACTGTTGAAGATCAGCAGATCGCCCGCCTTCATCGAAACCGGAACCACTTCGAAGCCGGTGATATCGGGCCTCCACGGATCGCGGTCCGCAGGCTGCGTTTTGATCCATTCTTTGAGAGTGAGGAACAATTCAGGAACGCATTGAAATCCGCCCATTTCCAAATCGGTATCGACAAGCGACAACACCCCCTGAACGTTAACCGGGAAAGGGTCGAGGCTGGTGTCGGAATCCCAATGAATAAATCCGTCGAATGCGCGCGCGCCCTGATTGGGCGGGTTAAGATTCGCGCGGTCAATCGTGACCCATAGCTCTTCCCGATCCCAGATATCGACAAAGGCCTTGTAAACCCGCGGATATTGGCGGTTATCCCACAAATATTGGTGATTATAGATTTCCACCATCCCGCTGTTGTTCAGCTCTTTCATTTCGTGGTCGCGCCGCTGAGGTTTGAACCACGTCGCGGGATCGCGCGGATCCATCTCCTGAAATTGCCACAGCAGGTCGCGGAGGTTAATCACGTTCTCCGGCGGCACGGCATTTTTTACTACCACGTAACCCCAGGTGATCCAGTGCTTCCAATCGTCTTCCGAGAGCACCCGAAGGGGAAGCTTCTTCTGAATGTCCTTAAGCTGAACGTCCTCGACATACGCTACGCTGGCGTTGCCTGGGCGATTTTCTCCGTATTTGTATCGATCCATTGTTGTCGAACCTTTCCTCTAAGCCGAGTTGACTGAACTGATTCGATCCTATTGCGTTAGATTGACCACGAGCGATTCCATCACGGTTCTGTCGTCGGGCCGGGTGTCACGGAGTCCCTTGTCCGCTTCGTAAATCAGCTTCAAACCCTTTCTGAGGTGGTCCGCATTAAAGATCGACGCCGTATGAAGTAGCTGCTCAGCCCGGTGGCGCCACATGCGGACGCCTTGCCTGGAGAAATGATTGAGCACCTGCTGAACGTTTTGAAAACGCAACTCCTGAATTGCCAGGGCGAGGCGGAACTCGGAATCCAGAAACGTTAGCGCTAATGGCAGGTATTCACCATCGCGCACGAGGAGATCGAGCGAAGCGAACGCGGTGCCCCGATCTCGCCTTCCCAGCGCATTCACCAATCCGAAGATGTTGCTCTGCGACGCGTTCGGTACAAGTGCTCGCAGGTCATCGCCAGATACCCGTCCGCTCGGCCCGGCAAAAATTGAAAGTTTTTCAATTTCTGTCGCCAGCCGGGAAGCATCGGCGCCCACCGCATCCAGGAGAAACGCAAGATCGCGAGTCTCCATTTTCAGCCCATGTTTCGCAAGAATCTCGTGGGCCATGGCGCGCACAGTTTCAGGTGTCAGGGACCGAAATTCGACAGGATCGGGAATGGCGGAATAGAATTTGGCGACACGGTCGAGCTTTGCCTTGTCGTCCCCCGCGAAATCGTAGCGACTGCATTCGAAAACAAGCACTGTACCGGGCGTCGGCGCTTTCAAATAGTCCTTAATCAAGTCGTCCGAGGCCGTTCCTGCAACGGCGCTGCCTTCATCTCCCGACGAGATGCGCCGCGGCAACGCCGATTCCGCCGAGGTGATCCAGATGACGCGTTCGCTCGCGAAGAGCGATAACGAGCGCGCATCGTCTATGACTTGCGCAAGCGAAACTTCCTCGAGATCAACCTGAGTCAATCCATGTGCGCGGGCGCCACCGGGCAAGACTTTTTCAAGAAGTGCATTCTTACAAATCCGGCGCTGGTATGCTTCCGGCCCGAGAAACAGGTAGACCGGAGCGGGGTTTTGTTTGGAAATTTGGGCAAGAAATCGTTCAGGCACCATCGCTCAGAAGTTTTCCATGATGCCGCTCACCACCATACGTGCCAAGTCGGAGGAAACACGCTGGAGCGCGAGCGAGCTTTCGTCAAAATATTGGTTTGGATTGAGCGCGATTTCGTAGTCGCTGTGGACTTCGAAGAGCGGCCGACGGTAAATCACTTTTCCGGTGGCGCGCTCAGTAAGCGTGAGCTGTAGAAACACGCTGACGGAGACGATGGTGGCCTTTCCGGTTGCCGGATCGAAGATCAGGGGAGCCGCAAGAACCTGGTTGATCACGCCATCCAAAATGGCGTCCGCGTTCTCCTTGTCTCGCACGATTTGATAGGGAGTTCGCGCGATGAACTCGCGGGAAATCGCCTGCTGGAAAGCATCGGGCAATCGATAGCGCGTCGTGAGATTGCGAAAGGGGAGAACGGCGATGGTTTGAACGTTCTTTGGGATCAGATCGCCCTTGCCGCCGACGTGGTAGCAACCCACTGTCCATAGCAGACTGGCGAAAAGATTGATCGCCAACAAATTCCTGATCGCTCGCACTCGGAATTACCGTTCTACTTTCGAGATCAGTTCGCGGACCCCATCCGCAACCGTCCGCAGATTATCCGACACGGCCCAGAGCCAGATAGCGCGAGAATTGTTCCGATCGACGCGGATGTCTCCCACTACGAGGCCGCTTTGTCCGGCAACGCCGATATTCGTCGGAACCCCCTGGCCGGAAGCGCGAACATCGATGTGGGGCAAGGCGAGCGTAGCCTCAATTTCCGAAGGCTGGGCGTGCGATTCGAACTCAATCCAGCCGGAAAACGTGTAGCCGTGAAAAACCGGCGCCTGCACCAGCCGGAGCGAGGGCATGGGGATGGTGGTCCCTGAGTGCGCCAGACGGGCGAGCACTGCCGCCAAGTGTTTCTCGATCCGCTGTTCAATAGACGCGAGTGACTGCGGCGCATCTTCACCGTAGGCTGGTAGCATCGCAAAACTCACTTGAGCGTCATAAATCTTCTTGTCAAGCGTTTTGAATGAAAGAAGGTTTGAGGTCTGCTGCTGCAGCTCAGCAAGACCCAATCTGCCTTGCTCGCTCGCAGGCTCAAAAATTTCAAAGATTGCTCGCGAAATTGGCCCGTAGACAGCCAGGCGGGACAAAGTCGCGGCGAGAGCGGCGGCGGCCGGGTGTGCAATGGCGACAATGTGGCTCTGGGGCACGGCATCGTCAATGAGAGGCGCAAAAATGCGGGATTCTGCTTCGTGATCGAGAGAGCCGGTGCAGTCAATTAGAATGGGCCGTTCGGGTACAGCTCTGGCTAAATTCAAGGCCTTGACCGCGCCGGCCGGAGATCCGGCGGAGATTACAGCATTCACTTGGCTCAATATTTCCAGGCCAAGAGCCTGCCGGAAGACGGTTTCATCGCCTTCTTCGCCGAAATTGGCTTCACCGTTTGAGGCAAAACTCTGGATGAGCGCTTTGCGGGCGCCAGAGGCGATGACATCCTTAATTTCGCGTCCGAGGAGTGTGTCGGCGCCCACGAGTGCGACGCGAGTGGTGGAAGTAATCATAGATGCCTAAACCATGAGGCTAGCAAGACCACTCCCTCGCGGTCGCGGCTCGGAAGATGCGAGTGGCTAAGAGCCTAAGCGAATCGCGAGCGCAAGGGCGATCTTGCGGTCTTTTCACAGGCCTAATCGGCTTCGTCTCGCTTTCGGCACGGCGAGCAGATTTCCTTTCTCGACATGGTTCGTGTCGAGTGGACGAAAGGTAGCGCCTACCGCCTCGAACAATTCAAACTGTGGGTTGCCAAGGGCGAGGAGAAAATCGGCTGCGGCCGTTCCTTTGAGGCCGAGCCGACGCGCGGCGTCTTGCCATTGTTCAAAAAAGACGATGGGCGCCAGCGGTTGGTCGAGCAGATGGCGGGCGCCCTCAAACACCAGCGGCTCCGCGCCTTCCACATCGATCTTAATGAAGTCGGGCGCAGCAATCTCACCCGAGGCGCGAAGCTTGTCGAGCATGGCGGTTTTGCAGACCACGACGTGTGAATCGACTCCCGGATCTCCCATGCTGGCTAGCATGTGATAGCCGTGGCTCGGCACATGGAGTTCCAGACAGCTTTCCGTGTTCGAGAGACCCAGTTCCAACAGAGTTGCAGTCGGCATGCCCGCTATTGTGCGGCGAAGATTTGGGAGCAATGCCGGCTGAGGCTCAAATGCATAGACTTTCCCGGATGATCCAGCTAGAGACGCAAACAGCGCCGTGTGATACCCGATATTCGCGCCTATGTCATAAACCACATCGCCTGGCTTTAGCAGCTCGCGAAACAACTCCCGGTCTTCTCTTTCGAAATCCGGTTCGCGCGGCGCCGCGAGCAAGAGCGATATTTCGAGCAAGTCGAAATCTCGAAGGTCGACATAAACGGGCGCCTGCTTTGCCAGTTTGATGGGAGCCGACTCCTGCCCGGCAACGAGAATCTGTGCGATTCGCCAACCACCCGGGCGCTTATCGAGGCCCAGGCGGAGCCACTGTCTTAGAAGCGCGCGAGCAAACGAATTCGGAAGCATGAGACCGGCGCAATCATTGCGACCATCTTAACGGGGTGTCTTGTCACATCCGAAGAGAGTAGCGCCCCAAAGAGAGTAGCGCGCCAAGCCCGCCGTGATACGCTGACGCCAAGCGGGACATTTTGTGCATTTCCGCAAGATGCTGTTTGCGACGCTCCCATGCCTCGCGCTGATTTGCGTGCTGTATGGTGCTGCGCAAATACCCCCTGTCCACCGTAACGGGCAATTCGGCCCAGCCCAAATGGGCGGCGACGAATTCGATGGAGGGACGCTTGGTATAACCTCGCCCGGCGATCCCTCGAAAATTGGGAAACGATCGTCGCGCAAAGACCAGGCGCCTCGCGCATTTCGCCAGTATCCCGGCGTCGAATACGAAAATTTTCCGCTGCCGCCCAATTCCGATGAAAAGACAGAGTGGGTGTTCGCCCGGCTAATGTACCGGGCCATCCGTTATGGCAACTGGACCATCGATTATCCCCGCTCCGACCGACACTTGTCAGCCGCAATTCGCCGTCTCACTCGTGTACACGCCCGCCCCGCGGAGGAACCTGTGGCGCTAGAAGATGGTGACGACATTTATAACTATCCGTGGCTTTATGCGGTTGAAGTGGGGCATTGGGACTTGACCGATTTTGAAGCCGCCAAGCTGCGCGATTATCTGCTGCGCGGCGGATTTTTCATGGTTGACGACTTCCATGGCACCTGGGAGTGGTCGATTTTCATTCGAAGTATGCAGAAAATATTTCCCGATCGTCAAATTGTGGAACTTCCGAACGACGACGCCATCTTCCATACCGTCTACAATCTCGACGATCGCTACCAGGTTCCGGGTGAGCAGTTTGTCTACTCGCACCGCACGTACGAGCGCGATGGCTACGACGCCAGGTGGCGAGGCATCTACGACGACAAGGGCCGGGTGATGGTGGCGATTTGCCACAACATGGACCTGGGCGATTCGTGGGAGCACGCCGACAACCCGGTGTACCCCGAGCAGTACTCGGCCCTAGGCTTCCGTATTGGCGTAGATTACGTCATTTATGCCATGACTCATTGAAGGACGGCAAGAAGTACACATGTTCGAGTTTCTGTTTAAGTACCCGCCGGCCGTCTTTTCTCGCGGCACGTTTGTCCTTCTCGGCTCGTGGCCGGTTTGGGCTTTGTTTCTACTGATCTTCCTGGCCGCCTCGGTAATGGGCTGGGTATTTTGGCGGCGGCGAAACTCGGTTGCGGCATCTGTCAAGGGCAAGCGAACGGTCATTTTGTGGCTTTTACAGTCGGCCTTCCTGGCGCTTGTGTTGTTGCTGCTATGGCAGCCCGCGCTCAGCGTGACGGCGCTGCGGCCGCAGCAGAATATTGTGGCCGTTTTGGTTGACGACAGCCAGAGCATGTCAACGAAGGACGGAAATGTCAGCCGGCGCGACGAAGCGGCGAAGATGCTCGACGGCGGACTGTTGCGGCGACTTCAAGACCGGTTCCAGGTGCGGTTGTACCGTCTGGGCGCTCATACGTCGCGCCTTTCAAATACCGGCCAGTTGCGCGCGGCTGAGCCGGCGACTCATATCGGCGCGGGACTTCGCGAGATTGCCGGCGAGGCCGGCTCGCTGCCTATCGGGTCGATTATCCTGCTAAGCGACGGATCGGATAACAGCGGTGGTATCGATCTGGCGACGCTTGAGGGTCTGCGCGCGCGGAACTTGCCGGTCAACACGATTGGCTTCGGCAGCGAGAATCTTCGCCGCGATATAGAACTCGACCGGGTGGAAGTGCCGGACAAGACGCTCGTCAACTCGCGCGTTCAGGCGCAGGTTTCTCTTCGCCAAAACGGTTTTGACGGAGACAAGGCGAAATTGACCGTGAGTGATGGCGCAACCGTTCTGGCCTCGCGCGATATCGTTCTTAAAGGCGCGCAACAGGCTGAAACGATCGAGTTCAACGCGGGGAGCGCCGGACCCAAGACCATTTACACCAGCATCGACCCGCTCCCAGGCGAGCAAAACACGCAGAACAACCGTCTGACGCGAGTGATTCAGGTCGATGGCAATACACGCCGCGTTCTCTACGTTGAAGGGGAGCCGCGCTGGGAGTTTAAGTTTCTGCGACGCGCCGTGGAAGACGATCAGGCGCTGCATATCGTCTCTATGCTCAGAACGACGCAGAACAAGCTTTACTTTCAGGGCTTTGACAGCTCGAGCCCGCGTCCCAGCGGGTTCCCAACCCAGCCTGACGATCTGTTCAAGTTTCAAGGCCTGATTCTCGGTAGCGTCGAAACTGGATTTTTTACTGTTTCCCAGCAGGAAATTATCAAAGATTTCGTAGACCGCCGCGGCGGCGGACTGCTGTTTCTGGGCGGCCGGGCGTCGCTTGCCGACGGCGGCTACGATCGCGATCCTTTTACTGAATTGCTGCCCGTGAAACTTCCTCGGCGCGCCAATACATTCCGCCGCGACATGGCGGAGGCGGTTCTAACGCCGCAGGGCAGGCGGAGTTTGATCACACGCATCGAAGACGACCCGCAAAAAAGCGTGGAACATTGGAAGATTCTGCCTTACCTGCCGAATTATCAGGATGCGGGCACGCCTAAACCGGGCGCTGTCGTTCTCGCCGAGATGAACGCCGGTGGGACGAGGCTGCCTCTTCTGATAACCGAAAACTACGGGCGTGGACGCACCGCCGTTTTCGCCACCGGTGGGAGCTGGCGCTGGCAAATGCAGCAGCCAGTAGAAGACATGAGCCACGAAATGTTCTGGCGTCAACTCCTGCGCTGGCTGGTAGCGGACACGCCATCGAATGTTGACATTTCCCTCCCGTCCACGTTACTAACGGATGCCGGCGAGATACGTCTCTCTGCTGAAGTGCGCCAGCCTGACTATCTGCCTGCGGCGAACGCAACGGTTCAGGCGCGAATTGAAGGGCCCGGCGGGATATCGGATTCCGTGACTCTTCGGCCTGAACCGCTGAAACAGGGGGTATATTCCGCCGATTGGAACGCAACCCGGCCTGGCGCCTACGTTGTGGACGTGTCGGCTACGCAAGGCACGGACGATTTAGGCCATGACGTCCGTACGTTCCGCCGCGAAGATGGCGTGGCCGAAAATTTTCATCGTGAGCAGAACCGCGAGCTGCTGGAAAAGCTGGCATCGGAGACGGGCGGACATTATTTTCGCCCCCATGATGCAGGCCGTTTGGTGGCCGAGATCTCGTATTCCGATGCCGGGATTACGGCGCGCGAAACTAAGGATCTCTGGAACTTGCCGATTGTGTTCATCGTGGTTATTGCGTTGCGCGCTGCTGAATGGTTGCTCCGCCGCCGCTGGGGTGTTGTATGAGGGCTGCTCTGCTCTTATTCGCCCTGAGTTCGCTTCCGCTTAGCTCACTCCATGCATCGAGTTACTTCGTCACGATCGCGGGTCTGGGTGGAACGCCGGAGTATGAGACGCAGTTCAAACAATGGGCTGCGGATACAGATCGCGCCTTGCGGGCAAACGGTCCCGATTGCCATGTCGAGACATTATCCGGCGCTACCGCGACGAAGCAGGGGATTCGCGAACTACTCACGCGTGTCGCGGGCACAGTGAAACCGGACGACGCATTCGCGCTTCTGCTCATCGGGCACGGCACTTATGACGGAACGGATTACAAGTTCAATGTGCCCGGGCCGGACATCACGGCGGCTGAACTGGCTGCTCTGCTAGACCGCATTCCAGCTGAGCGCCAGCTTGTCGTGAACATGACCAGCGCCAGCGGAGCTTCTCTTCCGGCGCTCGCGAAAAAGGACCGCGTTGTCATCACCGCAACGAAATCCGGCACGGAAAAGAACGCAACCGTATTTGCGAGGTATTGGATCGAGGCTTTACAAAACTCGGCTGCCGACACCGACAAAAACGGAACGGTTTCGGCGCTCGAAGCGTTTCGGTACGCGCAGGCGAAAACCGCCGCTTATTTCCAGGGCGAAAAGCTCATGGCAACCGAACATCCGATGCTTGATGATACGGGCTCGAAGGAGGGCGTACGCGATCCGTCGCCGTCGAACCAGCAAGGCCTGCGAGCGGCCGCGTTCGCGGTTATCAAGCCTCCTGCGCAAACGGCCGTCGTCGCCGATCCGAGGAAGCAGAAGCTGCTTGCTAAGAAAGAGCAGCTTGAATCGGCGATCGACCGTCTGAAATACGAGAAGGCTGCAATGCCATCCGACGACTACAAAAAGCAGCTTTCCGATCTGCTGCTCGAACTCGCGCGAACTCAAGCGGAGATCGACCAATGAAGCCGGTTCTGAGCATCGGAATTGCGGCTGCGCTGGCTGTTCTTCCGCTTCGCGCGGCAACGTACGAGAGCTGCCGCGCCTTGGTCCATCACGGCCAGCTTCCACAGGCTCGGGCCTGTTTCACTTCGCTCGCCGGCCGCTCCGATGCGTTTTCACGCGCCGAAGGGTACTGGGGCCTAGAGCGATACGAGGACGCTAATGCCCAATTCCGGATTGCGTACAGGCAGCAGCCGCAATCGGCTCTTGTCCGCGTGGAATGGGGCCGGCTGTTTTTGGAACGATTCAATGCGCAGGAAGCGATGAATCTTTTCACCGAGGCGCTCAAGCTCGATGAAAAATACGCGCCCGCCTATCTTGGGATGGCGCGAGTGGTGGCGATAAGCTACGACGAAAAGGCGGTGGAACTGGCACAGCGGGCCATCGAATTTGACCCGAAGCTGTATGAAGCGCACGAATTTCTCGCTTTTTTGGCGCTCGAAGACAGCGATGCGGGGAAAGCAACGGACGAAGCCCACAAAGCTCTGTCGATCTCGAGCGATGCGCTCGACGCGCTCTCCGTTCTGGCATCGATCGATTTCCTGAACGATAAGACGACGTCGCCGTGGATGGAACAGGCGCTGAAAATTAATGCGGTTTATGGCGAAGGATACGCCACCGCCGCGCATTTCTTTGTCATCAATCGGCGCTACGACGAAGGAATCGAGTTTTACCGGAAAGCGCTCGCTTTGAAGCCTGATCTTTGGTCCGCGCGCTCGGAACTGGGTTTGAACCTGCTGCGTCTCGGCAATGTGGATGAAGCGCGCAAGCAGCTCGAGCAATCGTACAACGCCGATTACCGCAACGCCGAAACCGTGAATGCGCTCCGCGTGATCGACAGTCTGAAAAACTACGAGACGTTCACGACCCCCAACACGACGTTGGTACTTGCGAAGAGTGAAGCCGCGCTCCTCCGGCCTTACGTTCAGGCCGAACTTGACAAGTCGATACAAATCTACGAGCGCAAGTACAAAATGAAGCTGCCTGGGCCGGTGCGCCTCGAGGTCTATCCGAATGATCAGGATTTCATCGTCAGGACGCTTGGTCTGCCAGGCCAGGGCGGGCTGCTCGGCGTCACTTTTGGGCTTGTCGTTGCGATGGACAGCCCATCGGCGCGCGAGCCGGGGCAATTCAACTGGGCCGCGACCATCCGCCACGAGATGTGTCATGTGTACATCGTCACGGCTACTCATCATCTTGTGCCGCGCTGGTTCAGCGAAGGATTGGCGGTGCACGAGGAATCGGCCACTAACCCGCATTGGGGCGATCGCATGACGCCGGATATCGTAACGGCGCTCCAGCACAAGCAACTGCTTCCCGTGATGGACCTTGAACGCGGGTTCGTCCGTCCTAAGTTTCCTTCGCAAGTGCTCCTCGCCTATTTTGAAGCCGGCAAGATGTGCGATTACATTGCCGAGCGTTGGGGCGACGATACGCTGCTCGGGATGGTCCGCTCATTCGGCGACCGGAAGACAAGCGAACAGGCGATTCA
>JBAUZG010000438.1:0-4076 GCA_049585195.1 Bryobacteraceae bacterium
GTTTCAATCGCACTACCCACACTGGCGGTATCGCTACGACATCGAAGCAATCTTGGCCGAGGTCGTCGATACCCAGGCGTGGAGACTCCGAGCCATGGGGGGATGACATATGCCGATCGAGGTGCATTCGCTACATGATGTCGTCCGCTGATCTCTTAAGCGGCACGCTGGCTCTACGAGAACGCGTGCGGGAGGTATATTGGAAACGGCGCGATCCGATTATTGAAGACCGCATGCTGTGGAGGGCGCAGACTTTCCGGCATGTCATGCATGTGCTGCCGGGACAGAATATTCTCGAAATCGGCTGTGGCGACGGAGCATTCACCCGGCAGCTGGCAAAGGTGACAAGGGACGAGTGCCCCTTGACGACAGTCACGTTTGACGCTGATTCGGGGCGACCTTCAGGATTTCCTCCATGCGTCGAATTTCTCGCCAGTCCGTCACTGCCGGGGACTCTCGAGGGGCGTTACTTCAGTTTCATAGTCGCGCATGATATGCTCGACAAACGCAACGCGGCTTGGCTGCTTCAGCAGGTCCTTGCGCTATTGGCCCCCGGCGGGCGTGTGTTATTCTACGAGAGCAACCCATGGAACGTACTTCGCCGCTTCCGCCAAAGCTTAGGGTATCTGGTTGGGCATCGAGACCCGCGCTTGCTGCTCAGCCGGCCCGATTTGTATGAGTTGCTTTCGGAGGTAGGGTTCATTCGGATATTTGCTGTCTTCAACGACTTCGTCTACCCGCCATTGAGTCCAAAAGGAATCTGGATCCTTCGTAACCTTTCGATTGTCCTAGAGAATACGCCCGGCTTGCGAACGCTGGCGGGATCAATAATGCTGCACGCACAGAAACCACCGGCTCCCACGATTTATCCAAGTGTTAGCTTAACGCTCGACGATAGTTTTCGACGGGCGGTTTCTGTGATTGTGCCATGCCACAATGAGGAAATGACCGTCGGTCCGCTGGTTTGCCGACTAATTGAATTATATGACCACTATATTCACGAGATCATTCTCCTAAATGACAACAGCAAAGATAATACCGGCGATGTCATCGACGAGCTGACACGCCAGGATACCCGGATTAAATCGGTACACAGGGCACCTCCGAATGGCGTCGGCCGCACGATTACAGATGGATTGCGAGCCGCCACTGGAAAGTACGTGCTGTCGCTAGATTGTGATTTTCAACATCTCCTCCCGGAAATCCGAGATCTGTTCGATGGCATTGCCGAAGGCTATGATGTTGCCGTTGGAAGCCGGTTCTCTCGCCACAGCGTATTGCTCAACTATCCTTTCGTGAAGATTGTCGCCAATCGCGCCTTCCACATGATTGCTCGTATAGTCCTGATCGCCGGGTTTCGTGACTTGACGAACAACCTCAAGCTGATGCGGCGGGAAGTAGCACAGAACCTGCTCCTACGGGAGCCGGGCTTTGCTATCAACGCCGAAACCGGATTGCAACCGCTGCTGATGGGCTATCGCGTCAAAGAGGTGCCAATCTCTTGGATCGGACGCGGCGTTGACATGGGTGTATCATCGTTTCGAGTTCTTAAGGCAGGAGGCGGCTACTGGCGTGTTCTCTACCGCCTCTGGATGTGGCGGTTCCTAAAGACTGGAACATACGCGGCACTTCCCCGACGATCCAGTGTTGATGCAGATGAGCGGGGTGCCGGTGTTGCAACGATTCGGTGATCAATGGGGGGCGCGAAACCCGGCCTATGCAAGATGTCAGTAACGCTAGCGGAACGACGCCACGGGCATCTCCATCTCTTTGGGGACGTGTTCGCTGATTAAAAGCGACAACTTCCCCTGGCCTTCCGGTGGTCGAGCATCTGACGCGTCAAAAATACGCCAGCGGGACGCTTCCAGTATGGTTAAGGCCGCGGCGATTGATGTGCGAGAGTTCGCCCGGTTCGTGCTCAGCGGCGTTGCCGCCACTGTTGGAAATATGCTAACCGTCTGGCTGACGCGCCGTTTCCTTTCTTTCGATATTGCGTTACTGGCCGGGATCGCTACGGCCATTGGAATATCATTCGTACTTTCGAAGTTCTTCGCGTTCCGCTCGCGTTCGTGGAACCGTACGGTCGGCGAAGCGGCGAGGTTCTTGATCGTTTATGCGACGGGCTGCACGATGTATTGGATGGTAGCGGTTGGCGTTGGAATGCTCCTTCTCGCGCATGGCGTTGCGGCCGAAGCCGCAGAACCAGGAGGCATTCTGGTCGGGGCGGGAACGATGATGCTGACGAGTTATTGCGGCCATCGATTTTTTACCTATCGAACCTATCACCGCGCGACGCACTTGGATGGCACGTAATGAGTGCCGAGCGGCCGATCGATTGGAAAACTGCGAGCTGTGCGCCCGACCCCTGTCTAATCTGCGGAAGCCTCGCTAAGCAACCACTTTATCCGGCGACCTATACCGGATCGTTGGAGACGGCGGCGAGCTATTTTTTGGCGAACCGAACTGCGACGGCGCACGGGCCGATCGTACGTTGCGGGGACTGCGGGTTCGTATTTACTAGCCCCCGCTTTTCAAACGTAGAATATGACAGGATTTACAGGGAGGTTCGGTCTCCGGCGGACGTTGATCCGTCGTTTGAGAGAGCGAAAGCTGCCCGGTTCCAGAGACTCGCCGCAATTGTTCGCAAATTTCAGCCTCACGAGACATTATTCCTCGATTTTGGCTGTGGTGACGGCGGTTTCCTCCGTCAGTTCAATAGCCGCGGCGGTCGCGGCTTCGAGATTGGTACGGAGGGCCGGCGAATGGTCGCAGGGTGCGAGATTGTCACGGGAGATTGGGGGATGGTCGCGGGCTCGCCCATCTTCCCGCCAGCCGCGTTCGACTTTGTTGTCGCGTTCGACGTGCTAGAGCACTTACCGCGGATCGGTGAGGATTTAGGTCTCATCCGAACTGTGCTGAGGACTGGGGGGCATTTCTTCGTCAGCGTCCCTAACAGCGAGAGTTTCGTCGCCAAAGTCATGGGTAAGCGCTGGAATATGCTGCTGCTCGAACATCTCTGGTATTTTTCACCGAAGACGCTTGAACGGATGATGGCACGTTATGGGTTCGACCTACTCGCAATTCGGTCGGTTCCGTACGATGCACCGATCATGCACCTCGCCACCCGCCTAGCGCAGACTTTTGGCATGACAGGGACTGTTAAGGGGGGACCGATCTCACGGCTTGTTCTGCCGATACCTGCAGGAATCATGCTGGGCGTATTTCGCAAGTCGAATTGAACACCTCGTAACCGAGATGCCGTCTGCCGCGCGCGCAGCGCGCGATTTTGCCGTTGCCCAAGACGCCCGAAGGGACGATTCTGGCTCACTACCACTGGGGATCGGGGAATGTCGGTTCGCCATTTCCGGGAGTTGTTGATCGAGGACGTGGGTGGGCCATGAGGAAGTTTGCGTTTTTCCAGTTTACCAAATCGCGGCAAGCAGTGCTGACGCTAGCCAGCCTACTGCTGATGATCTACCCCGCGCTGCTCGCGTGCTCGAATATATCTTACCGCTTATCGAGATGGCCGCCATATGATCCATGGGCAGCCGCTGAGATCGTGGAAGGGTGGCGGGCCAGCAGCCATATGCCGGTGTACGAACCTCCCGGGGTCGGGCACGCTACGTTGGTGTATGGGCCCGCAGAGCCGTTCGTTCTCGGTTGGGCTTTCGAGATCTTTGGTCCTACAAAACTAATCCCTCAACTTCTATCTGTCGGCGGAGCCCTGTGGTTAGTTTTATTAGGTTGGCTGATTCTACGGCCGTTTTTAACATTAATGTCCCAATGTCTTGCAATACTAAGCTTGATCGCTGTTGAATGTGGCGTTAGCTACTATTCGGAGGGCAGACCTGATTATCCCGCTTGGGCTATTAGTTTCTCAGGGCTCCTTCTTACGCTTTATGGCGGTCGTAATCGGTCGTTGGGCAACCTTTTAATAGGCTCTCTACTTATCACTGCTGGAGTCTGTTTCAAGCAGACGGCGGCTATGCTGGTAATAGTACCACCGATCGTATTATTATGCGGCGGCTTAAACAGACATTCATTTTATTCTTTCTTATTAACGCTCACACCTATTG
>JBAUZG010000439.1:0-2660 GCA_049585195.1 Bryobacteraceae bacterium
CCGCGTGCGCCGCCAGAAACTCGACCCCGAGATGGCCGAAGAGGTGATGCCCAAGAACATCCTCATGATCGGGCCCACCGGCGTGGGCAAGACCGAAATTGCGCGTCGGCTCGCCAAGCTCGCCAATTCGCCTTTTCTTAAGGTCGAAGCAAGCAAGTTTACCGAGGTTGGCTATGTTGGCCGAGATGTGGAATCGATCATTCGCGATTTGGTCGATATCTCGATCGACATGGTCCGCGAAGAACGGCTCGACCAGGTGGCCGACCGCGCCGAACAGAACGCCGAGGAGCGCCTTCTCGACCTTTTAATGCCGCCCCAGCCCGAGCCAAGCGATAGTCAGGAGCGCTCGCGCGACAAGCTTCGCGAAAAGCTGCGGTCCGGCAAGCTTGATGAGCGCATGGTGGAAGTCGACGTAAAAGAACGAGGGCCCACATTTGAAGTCTCCACGAACGGAAATATCGAGGAGATGGATATCAATCTGAAGGATGTCATCCCTGGACTTTTCGGCGGCCGCACTCGCAAGCGCAACATGCGTGTCCAGGAGGCGCTCGAGTATCTCGTTCAGGAAGAAGAACAGAAATTGATCGATATGGATCAGGTCACGCGCATCGCACTTGAACGCGTCGAGCGCAATGGCATTGTTTTTCTGGACGAAATAGACAAGATTGCGGGAAGAGAAGGCGGCCACGGCCCCGATGTGAGCCGCGAAGGTGTCCAGCGCGACATCCTGCCCATCGTCGAAGGCACAACGGTGAACACGCGGCATGGTTTCGTGCGCACCGATCACATCCTCTTTGTGGCCGCTGGCGCGTTTCATGTTTCAAAACCGGCCGATCTAATTCCCGAGTTGCAAGGGCGCTTTCCCATTCGGGTTGAGCTGAAGTCACTTACTGAGCAAGATTTTATCCGTATCTTAAGAGAGCCAAAGTCCGCCCTGGTGAAGCAGTACATGGCGCTGCTCGAAACGGAAGGCATCAAGCTCGCCTTTACCGATGATTCACTCCAGGAAGTGGCTCGCATTGCCGCTCAGGTGAACGAGTCAATGGAGAATATCGGGGCACGCCGCCTGCACACGATCATGGAAAAGCTGCTCGAGGAAATCTCGTTCAACGGACCAGATCTGAAAAAGAAGAATATTAGGATTGACGCCGATTATGTTCGCAAGCAGCTCGCCGAAATCGTGAAAGATCAGGACTTGAGCAAGTACATTCTCTGATGCGGGCGGTCGTTGGTCTGGTCTGTGTCGCGGCGCTGTGCCTGTGGCTCGCCGCCTGCGGCTACATCGGGCCTGTGCGGCCGCCGTCGCCGCGCATCCCTGTTGCGGTAAATGATCTTGCCGTAACCGAACTGGGCAGTTCCATTCAGTGCACTTTCGACCTTCCCGAGCTAACCACCGACCAGCTCACGATCGACACGTTTCACCTGATCGACGTGCGTATCGGACCCGATGTGAAGCCTTTCGATTTTGGGGCTTGGGCTGCCGCAGCCAGCCCGATCCCACTACCCGAGGACCAAACCGCCGATGAAACAAACCATAGGCAACTCACCGCCGCGACGCCAGTTTCCCATTGGGCCGGAAAGCAGGTTGCCGTTGCCGTACGCACTGCACAACACAAAGAAAGGTATTCGTCCTGGTCGAATATCGTCCACCTTCGCGTTGTCGATCCGCTGAACCCTCCCGAGATCAAAGCGGATTCCGACGCGAAAGGCGTGAAGATTACGCTGGCAGCTTTAGCGCAGGAATCGAAGGCGCGCATCATGCGCCAAAGTCCAAACGATCCGGCTCCTGTCGAGGCGGGAGTTACCGATACCAACCAATTCATCGATACAGGCGCAGATTATGGAACGAAGTACGTCTATACAGCAGTTGCTTTTGACGACACCGATGAGGCAAACGCAATGAGCGAGGCATCGAAAGCAGTATCAATTACTCCCATCGACAGGTTTCCGCCCGAGGTGCCAACAAATGTCACTGTTCTTCCAGGTCCAAACTCGATCGAGATTTCGTGGGAGCGCAGCCCGGCGATGGATACAAAAGGTTACTACGTCTATCGCTCGATGAACGGCGGCCCCTTTAAGAGAATTGGCGATCTGACCACGCTTCCCACTTACAGCGATAAAGATGTGAAACGCGGAAACAAATACAGCTACCAGGTCAACGCCATCGACCAGCGCGGCAATCTCAGCGACCGTTCCGCGGGCGTCGAAGTCAGCTATTAGACCGCTCGGTAGTGGGTCAGTTTGAATTTCCTGCTTGTGACGCTTAGCGGCAAGCTTGCCATACTGAAGTCATGGCTACCAGACGCCCACGGGACCCGATCCAGCTTGCGCATGAGGTCTTCCTAGAATCTATTGGAGAGAAGTCAAAGACTGAACCTCCGTCCGAAAAAGATCCTGCGGCTGTATCATTGGGGCGCAGAGGTGGATTGGCGCGAGCCGCCGCGCTGCCAGCCAAGAAGCGCACACAGATCGCCGCCAAGGGTGCTCAGGCACGATGGAGTCCGAAAAAGAAACGGTAATGTAGGAGCGTGCGACAATTGCTCTAGGTCGCACGCCCTTTAGCTCTCGTGTCCGATTGTTATCAGTGTACCCACTGCTAACAGAAAGGACAAACTGTGGCAAACAATGATTGGGATAACTGGAATGAGCTATTTAATTTC
>JBAUZG010000440.1:0-16340 GCA_049585195.1 Bryobacteraceae bacterium
CCGCTGGCATCTCGCCTGATCTTAATTCCGCCGGCATGTTGAAGATAGTCAGGTAGCACGTGAGCCGGTACGGAGTTCGAGGTCGCAAGAACAACTGCTCTCTCTACAACATTTTCAAGTTCACGTATGTTTCCGGGCCAGTTGTGCTCCATGAGGATCTCCATGGCATCCGGCTCGAATGATAACGTCGACTCTTTGTCTATATTCAAGAACTTTTCGTTTTCCCGTGAGTACTTCGTGAAGAAGTAGTCTATCAGTAACGGAATGTCTTCCTTGCGGTCGCGGAGCGGCGGTAGAGCCAAGTTGATGACGTTAAGCCGATAATACAGGTCTTCGCGAAATTTGCCCTCGTCTACCTGCCTTCTGAGGTCGGCGTTGGTAGCAGCTATGATTCGCACGTCCACTTTGATACTCTCGGTCGCGCCCAAGGGAATGAATTCGCGATCCTGCATGACCCGCAACAGCTTCACTTGGATCTCAGGCGCAATGGTCCCAATCTCATCGAAGAAGATCGTGCCGCGGTTGGCGGTCTCAAATAGCCCTTTCTGCCTGGCGATCGCGCCAGTGAAGGCGCCTTTGAGATGGCCGAACAGGATCGACTCGAGCAGTTCGGAGGGAAGGGAAGCGCTATTCACAGGTACGAACGCCTGGTCGGAGCGAGCGGAATGTGCATGCACGGCTTTGGCTATCAATTCCTTTCCGGTGCCGGTCTCGCCCGTAATCAGGATGGTTGCGCGGCTGGGAGCCACTTGTGCCACCTGATCGAGCAAGCGAAGCATGTGGTGACTCTTGCCCACGATATTAGGGAAGCCATAACGTTGCCTCAGGGCGCGCTTCAATTGCGCGTTCTCCCGTTCCAATCGCCCCTTGGCGATGACCCGGTCGATCTCTATCAAGAGCTTTTCGTTGTCCCAAGGCTTCGCGAAGTAATCGCTGGCGCCAAGCTTCAGCGCCCGTACGGCGACCTCGACCGATCCATAAGCGGTCAACATGAAAACTGGAGTTTCTGTATCGCGCTGCCGAATATCGGCCAGGACTTCCATGCCCGAACGGTCTGGCATCATGAGATCGAGCAGAACCAGGTCGTAAGGCGTCGTTTCAAATTTCTGGAGGCCAATCGCAGCGTTTTCGGCAAGGTGAACGTCGAAGTTTTCCCCACTCAACAGCAGCTCGAGGCTCTCCCGAATATCCGCCTCGTCATCAATAACGAGGATGCGTTGTTTGGCCGGTGGAGGGACCTGGTCGGCCGGCAGGTCAGAGGCGCTGAGATTGGAAGAATTCACTAGTGCCGTTGTACCAGACAAACGTAATGTTCGCGCATGAGACGCCCCGAAATACGCTCTCACCACATGTATTGTTTGGCCTGCTTCCGGCGCTCATAGCTGTCTAGAACGTGAACGATGCGTAGCTTCTTCAACTTGGCCGGCGACAACTGGCCGATCGGTATGTAGACAATCTTTCGGTTTACGCGAGCTGCTAACGCGCGGAACATGCTCCTTGGCGGCTTAGCGGCTACGTAAACGACAACCTTTTGAAATGCGTAGTCCAGCGCGGCCATGAGAAGACGCTCGGCTTTCGTTCGCGCCATTTCATAGTCGGGATCTTGCCAAACGTCAAACAGCCGCCGCGGCGGAAGTGTCATCATCAGGCCGCCGTATTCAGCGCGGCCCACGCCTGGCCCGACGATCCGTTCGAAAGGTTGAGTCGAGTAAAAGGCCATATCGGACTCGTTCTGGTGTTCTCCGAGCCAGGTAGTCAGATATGTGTACCGGTCTTGAGGGTCTTCGTCGAAAATGATAACCACCGCTCCAACTTCGCCGGAGTATTTCGCCGAGTGGCGAACGTAGATCTTCTTTTCATGCCAGTTACGGATGGTCTCCCTAAGATCGATGCCGTCGAACATCGATGTGATAAAGGGCTCCGTATGCGAGCGCTCCTCCGACAGCATAGTCTTCGCATGTTGTTTCAAGAAGCGGCCATAGTTTTCGATGACGAGGTCTTCGGGAGGGTAAGAGCAGATGGCGCTGCCGTCCGTTTGACTGGCCCATTCGCCTTTGTAATTTTCACGCTTGCGCTTCAAAGCTGCAGGACGCAGCATTTGCTTGATACGTGGAAGCCTGCGCCTGATCCGCATCTTTCGCGTATGGATCCATACTTCTTCGCCAGAGAGATTGAGCGTCTCGTAGGGGGGATCCTCGGTTTGCTGCACACGGTAGCGGTTGGCTAGCTGCCAGAGCTCATAGGCGAAATTGTCATCGACGATCGACCTGCTTCCGAGCGCGAGATCGTACAGGTTCGGGATCAGATGACCGTCGAGCATAGCCATATTCCGTGTGAATTTCGCCAGACTCCTACGCTGCCAACTGCGAACCCGATCACCGGTATTGATGGCATATTCGCCCTCAACTTCTCGCAAAAGCGAAAGCTGCCATTGAAGACGGTCGAGCCGGAAATGTGAAAGATCAGTTGACCGCATGTCTTCCCATTGCTCCTGAAGCCGGGGAATCTCAGAAGTGACTTCCGCAAGACAATCCGGATGCAGGTTATACAGCTCGGGCTTTCCGAATAAGCGCGTGCGCGGCGCCGGCGGTTCGTCTTGGGGAATTTCAATCGCGTCGAGAAGCGGATCGAGAAGGTTTAAGGAAACCACAACCAGAACGCGGGCAATCGGATCAGCTCCTTGCAGTTTCCAGGCCATGGCCGAAGCATGCGCTTCCAACTCTCGAGTGCGGGCTGCGGGGTGAACACGATACGCTTCTACGTATCGCTCCGCGCCGATGAATTCAACAGAATACGGCTCGGGATAGGAATCAGTGAGATGCGGGCGATTGTGGGTCGCCGGCTCCAGAAATATAGTTTGCGCTCCGATTTCCTGAGCCGTCCGGAACGCTTCGATGAATGGATCGGCTGGCTCGACGGGCAGAAATGTCGCGCGCTCCTCCTCGTCCTGCTCCGGAAGCATCACAACTGACATCTGCGGCAGACGCGCAACAGCTTCGGAATAGACGCTCTCCAGGCTGTCCGGCAATTCCAGGGCTACGACTTCGGGCCGATACTCCAGGAGAAAGCGCCTGACCCGCCACGCGAATTCCAGCCGCCCTGGTATGACCGGCAGATAGGTGATCCGCCCGCGAACGAGCGTGCCCGCATCGACCGGATCGCAAAAAAACTCGGGCATATCTTTATTATTTATTAATTGTGTGCATGGTACCGACGACGGTCGCCAGTCCGACCGCCCGCGCGACACTTATGGCGAAATTGGAATCGAGAAACACTGGCGGTATACAGTCGAGCGTCAGCCTACCAAATTTATGTGTTGACAAGATATATCTGAAATGCATATAGTTGGGCATGCGAACCCGCACCGAACGTAAGCCGCGCGATCTGCTGCCCTTATCCTCAGCTTCGTTCTATATCCTGGTGGCTTTGGCGGACGCGGATCGTCATGGCTACTCGATCCTGTGCGACATTGCGGATCGCACGGCGGGCAAGGTGAAGCTTAACCCAGGCACGCTCTACACGACTATAAAGCGCCTGCTCGCCGACGGGCTAATTATCGAGTTGGACGAACGTCCAGATCCTGAAGCCGATGACGAGCGCCGCCGCTACTATCGGATTACACCGTTCGGCCGGAGAGTTGTGCGCGGAGAGGCAGCCCGCCTCGAAGAACTGGTGACTATGGCCCGCAGCGCCGGACTATCACCGAAACCGGCATAACGCTATGGCATTTTACCGGATGAGTTCTCGGCCGGCAGAGTGCCTGTTCGAGTGCCTGCAATGGCTGTATCCGTCGGCATTCCGGGACGAATACGCAGCGGAAATGCGCGCTGTGCTGCGCCGGCGATGGCGCGACGAGGCTGCTGTGCGGGGAACTGCCGGCATGGCTCTGTTCGGCGCCGGTATTATTTGGGACACCATACGGACAGCCTGTGAGGAGCACGCATTCATGCTGTTACAAGATCTGAAGTTCATTTTCCGAACACTGGCACGCTCGCCGTTATTTGCCGCTGCCGCGATTCTCACGATTGCGCTCGGTATTGGTGCTGACACTGCAATTTTTAGTATTGTGGACCACGTCCTTTTGCGGCCACTGCCGTTTTCGCAATCGGAGCGACTATTAATCGTTCGGCTGTCCCATCCGACCGAGCATGATGTCTCGCTGAGCGTAGCGGACTTCCTCGATTGGCGCTCCCAAAACCGGATTTTTCAGAGCGTGTCAGCCTACCACAACGATCTTTTCTCGCTTAGCGGGGTGGGAGATCCCATTGTTATTCTGGGCGCCAGTGTCACAGATGGTTTTTTCTCGACACTGCGAGTCCAGGCGTTTCTAGGACGAACATTCAAGCAAGGTGATGACGCACCGGGACAGCAGCGCAAAATCGTGCTGAGTTATCAACTCTGGCGAACTCGCTTCCACGGAGACTCTACTGTGACTGGCAGAGTTATCTTGCTCGATTCTCAGCCTTACACAGTTATTGGCGTGATGAACACCGGGTTTGCGTTCCCTTCACGACAGGACTTGCTATGGGCGATCCAACCCATCGAGCCTCAAGCACGCCGCGGCCCGTACTTTCTGACCGGCATTGCGCGGATGAAGGACGGCATGACGATACGAGCGGCTGTTGCACGCCTAGGCGCATCGATTTATCCGACCGTCGGCGTGTCCCATCAGAGCGACAGAAAGCCGATCCAGTTCTATGTGCAGCCCCTTCGGGAGGCGGTGGTGGGCAAGTTCCGAAAGTCCCTTATAGTGTTGCTGGGCGCGGTGACACTCGTCTTGTTGATCGCCTGCGTGAACGTAGTGAATCTGCTGCTCGGCCGATCCGCGGCTCGCGAGCGAGAGATAGTGCTGCGGATCAGCTTGGGCGCAAACGCGCGGCAACTGCTGCGGCAATTCCTCACTGAGAGTCTGGTCATTTCAGTACTCGGGGCGAGCTTGGGCGTTGTCATCGCTTTCGCCTCTCTTCAGTGGTATAGGTCCTTCGCACCGGACCTTGCTCCTCAGTTCGGCCCAGTCGATATCGATGGCCGGGTGCTCCTCTTCACAGCGGCATCGGTGCTCGCGAGCGGGCTGCTGATCGGCCTCGCTCCCGCTCTGCGAGCCACACGTCTGCAGATGAGCCAAGCACTACGCTCAGGACGAAACACGAGCAGTCAGAAACAGGAGCGCGCGCGAATTCTCTTGATTCTCAGTGAGGTCGCGTTGGCCTGCATGTTGGTGACGAGCGCGGGGCTATTGATACGCAGCTATGTGCGGCTGTCGAATGTCGAATCGGGCACGCGGGCAGACCATCTGATGACCTTCCTGCTCTCGTTGCCGTCGCGACGCTATCCGCCCCCTGCAGCAGTCGAGCAATTTTATGAACGGCTGCTAGATCGGATCCGGCAGATTCCCGGCGTGGAAGCGACGGGCGCCGGGAGTGGCCTGCCGCCAGATCAACTCGCGTTCTCAGACGAATACACATTCGAAGAGAGGCCCCTGGCGCCTCACGAACCAGTCCCGGTAGCTCCGGTCGTGATCGTGACGCCGGACTACTTCCGCGCCGTTGGGATTGCAATTCTCCGCGGTCGTGCCTTTACCGAGCGTGATACGACCGACAGGACTCCGGTCGCAATCATCAGCCATGCGATGGCCCAAAAGTACTTCCTGGGGGAAGATCCCGTAGGCAAAAGGATACGCCAGGGTGGTCCCGAACGGCAGAACCCGTGGATGGAGATTGTCGGTGTTGCCGCCGATGCAAAGTACACCGGCCTCGAAGCTGCCGATCGACCCGCTTATTACAAGCCGGAAGCACAGAGCTTCATGGGGTCGATGTATGTAGCGGTGCGGACGGGCGTGGCCCCAAAGTCCATCGTTCCCGCGCTTAGGTCCGCCGTTGCTTCCTTAGACAAAGATCTGGCATTAGACCGAGTGCAGACGATGCAGCAGAACCTGGCTGCCTCCATTTCGCGTCCCCGCCTCCAGACTTCGCTGCTCGCGATTTTGGCGGGCCTCGGTCTCGGACTGGCCGGAATCGGAGTTTACGGCGTTGTCGCCTATTCAGTGGCCCGCCGAACTTCCGAACTCGGTATTCGCGGTGCATTAGGCGCGACACGCAGGGACCTGCTGGGGCTTGTCATCCGCGACGGAATGCGGCCAGTTCTGGCCGGCCTGATCTTGGGCGTCCTGGGCACCCTCAGTCTGGGGCGAGTCGCACGGTCGCTGCTTTTCGAGACTGCGCCGCAGGACCCGCTGACGCTGCTCCTCAGTGTCGTTGTACTCGGCGCCGTTGGACTGCTCGCGTGTCTGCTGCCCGCGCTGCGGGCTACTCGGATCGACCCCGCGACGGCGTTGCGGGTCGAATAATCCGAGCGATTAAGGTGAGAGCTAGGAGTCGCCTAAGCTGCAAAATGGTAAGGGGCGCTGTAGCATAATTGGTTTGAACATAAAAATTTCTCTTACCGCAGCCCTTTTCTTTCTATGTGGCTTCGCCGGTCTTCTTTGCGCCCAAGCCTCAACAGAGCTTGCGTTGATGCCAATGCCAGCGCACGTTACCCAGGGAAGCGGCGCCTTAACAATCGAGCAAAGTTTCAGCGCAGCCATTCATGGTCCTGGATCTGAAGACTCGCGTGTCCGCGTATCGGTCTCAAACACTTTATACCGGTTGTTTCGGGAAACAGGCATACCGGTTTCGCAGCGGCTAGCTGAACGCGAAAGCACGCCGACTCTTCTGATCGAAGTGGAGCACGCGAAACTTGGAATTCAGAAGTACGGTGACGACGAATCGTACCGCCTGGTTGTCTCGCCCACGAATGCGAAGCTTACGGCTCGCGAGCCGCTCGGCGCAATTCGCGGTCTCGAAACATTTCTGCAATTGGTACGCATAGGCCCGAATGGGTTCGCCGCGCCCGCTGTGGACATTACCGATTCACCTCGATTCGGCTGGCGCGGCCTTTCGATGGATGTGTCCCGGCACTTCATGCCTCTTGATACAGTCGAGCGTACCCTCGATGGCCTGGCTGCCGTGAAGATGAATGTTTTCCATTGGCATCTGTCCGACGATCAAGGTTTTCGCATCGAAAGCAAACGTTATCCGCGGCTCCACTTGTTAGGGTCCGATGGAATGTACTATACGCAAGCCCAGGCGCGCGAGGTGATCGAGTACGCTCGCAATCGCGGCATCCGGGTTGTCCCCGAGTTCGATATTCCCGCCCACGCCACCGCTTGGTATGTGGGATACCCACAGCTTGCATCGGGCTCCGGCCCGTACACCATCGTCCGTGACTTCGGCGTTCTTCCGGCGACGATGGATCCGACGAAAGAATCCACTTACATTTTTCTCGATGGATTGATTGGCGAAATGGCCCATCTCTTTCCCGACGAGTATTTCCATATTGGCGGCGATGAAGTGAATCCCAAAGGAGAGTGGGCGAACAACCCGCACATCGCGGCTTTCATGCGCCGCAATCATCTCCAGAATTTTGACGAACTACAAGCCTATTTCAACCGGCGCGTCCTGCGGATCGTGACGAAATATGGCAAGCATATGGAGGGGTGGGACGAGATTCTGCAACCCAGTCTTCCCAAAACCATCGTCATTCAATCGTGGCGCGGTCAGCAATCGCTGGCACAGGCAGCGCGCCAGGGATATCGCGGTCTGCTTTCGGCTCCCTATTATCTCGACCTGATGTATCCGGCATCGCAGCACTATGCCGGCGACCCGCTCAAAGGCCCTACAGCGGATCTTTCGCCAGAGGAAAAGAAGCGGATTCTTGGCGGGGAAGCGACGATGTGGGAAGAACTGGCTACCGTGGAAAATATTGACGCGAAGCTCTGGCCGCGCCTCGCGGCAATAGCAGAACGGCTCTGGTCACCGGAGGAAGTGACCGATGTGCATTCTATGTATGCGCGATTGGAGCTGATTAACCGCTGGCTCGAATACCAGGGCTTACAGCAAGTTTCCGAACTGCGTCTGATGCAAACTCGGCTGGCCGGCTCGTATCCTGTTGAACCTTTGTCGATTCTCGCCAGTGTTCTCGAGCCGGTGAAAGGGTACAAACGCCATGACGCAAGAACATTCTTGACGTCGACCCCATACAACCGGTTGGTAGATGCAATTGCACCGGAAAGTGACGAAGATCGAAAGTTTCGCGACGCAGTCGACCGATTTCTTGCGGCTCGTAAGGGCGATTCGGCCGGCGACAGCTATCTTCGCGCGCAGCTCGAAAAATGGAAGGCTAACACGGCTGCCGTCATGCCGGTTCTGAATAGCAATTCGCTGCTGACGGAAGACATTCCAGTGACCAACACGGTAGACGGTCTGGCTCGAATCGGATTGGAGGCGCTCGAGAAGCTTGAATCGGGAACGCCGGGCGATCCGTCATGGCTCGCATCGAAGCAGGGGACGATTAATGCGGGTCTGAATGGTAATGGCGAAATGATCATTCCATTCGCGCCCGGAGTGCAAAAACTCGCGCAGGCAGCGGCTCAATCAAAAGATGGCGGCAAATGAGTATTAATTATAAGAGTGACAATCCCGCTTCGCCAAGCTAAAAGCGCGCTCTCAGCTCTAAAAATTCCGTTCCTGGTTTTCCTCCTCTGCGGACGAGTTCTCGCCCAGAGCGCTCCTCCTTCACCCGATCGTCCGTGGCATTCGCCCGGTGAACAGCAAATTCAAGACGAATCGAGGCATTTCCGCGAAGCCCGATTCAGCGTCGACCCGAACAAAACGTACACTTTGGCGGAACTGGTGGATTTGGCAGAAGAACACAATCCCGAGACCCGCGTGGCGTGGGAGAATGCTCGCGCCCAGCTGGCGGCTGTGGGCGTGGCGCGGAGCGAATTGCTTCCTAACGTAGCGGCCGCCGCGCTTTCGCAGACAGACCGGGAACAGATTCCGTTTGGAATCCGCTATTTTCGCCAGACAACTCAAACGTTTGAAGGGGAGCTCAGCCTCAGCTACCTGATCTTTGACTTCGGCGGACGGGCCGGGCGAATTGCCGCTGCAAACGCGGGGCAGGTTGCAGCAAATTTCGCATTTACCGACACTCACCGGAGGATCATTTATCAAGTGGTACAAACCTACTACCGCTTGCTAAACGCGTCCGGTCAGGAAGATGCCGCCCAGGCGAGTCTCACGAACGCTCAGGCTGTACAGCAAGCGGCTGAGGATCGATTGAAGCAGGGCCTGGCGACTTTGCCGGACGTACTGGAGGCACGAAGCGCGACCGCACAGGCACAGTACGATTTGCAAGCGGCCCTCGGAGCTGAGGAGATCGCCCGGGGGGATTTGGCAACTGCGCTCGGTACGCGCCCTACTGTCGCCATTCGCGTGCAGCCGATCGGCCAGGTGCCAATCCCCGAATCGATTGGCGATTCCGTTGACCAGGCGATTGACCGTGCTTTCGAGCAGCGCCCCGATCTAATGCAACGAATGGCCGAAATTAGAAAAGCAAATGCAGGCGTCAAGCAGGCCCGCGCGGCCTTTTATCCGGCGCTGACTTTCGACACCAGCCCAAGGGCACAATCCTTATACACCATGCAGCAAACGCTTCCCTGGGCTCACACGGCGGGTTTGCAAGGTGAGCTGAGTGTGAACCTGAGCTGGACCTTGTTCGATGGCGGCGCGCGGAAAAATAACCTGGCGATGGCGGAAGCGAACGTTCGCTCCGCGGAAGCGCAAGTTAGCGCGGAGCGCGATCAGATTGCAGACGAGGTTTGGACGGCCTACTCTAATGTAAAGACCGCGCTCCGCCAGCGCCAAGCGGCTATCGCGCTCCTGGAAGCGGCCAGTCAATCGTATGCCGCCGCTCTCGAATCGTACAACTATGGCGTTCGAAGCTTATTGGATGTCACAGCCGCCCAGAGGACCCTCGCGCAGGCCCGCTCCGCCGATGTATCTGCGCGTACGCAGGTTCTCACCAATCTCGCGGGGTTGGCTTTTGGAACCGGGGATCTGATTCAATCAGGTGTCGGGAAACGCCAGCCATGACCGGAAATACACGTAGCCGTGTTGTCAGTTGTCCTCTGGCCTTTGCTTCGCTCCTATTTGCAAGCTGCCAGCGGGCTCCTTCGTTCGACCTGCTGGGTTCGTTCTTCCCGGCGTGGCTCGTGTGCGTAGCGGTGGCGATTCTGCTCACCGTTTTGGCGCGCTGGCTGTTCGTACGTCTGCACCTTGCGCTCACGGCTCCGATCTTGATTTATCCAAGTCTGACTGCGTTATTCGCATTCGCACTTTGGCTGATTTTCTTTCGCTAGTGAGGAGTTTGGAATATGGATACGAGTAGCGAATCTCGCAAACTGCCAGGCCGCCTGATCAGCGCCGGCATTTTGATAGCCGCGCTGGCTCTGGGTCTCGCGGTCCTTTACAACACCAACTACTATCCGCGAACCGACGATGCGGAGGTATTTGCGAATTTCATCGGGATGGCTCCGCAAGTTGAAGGCCCGATAACGCATCTGAACGTGCACGACAATCAGTTCGTTAAGAAAGGCGAACTCCTGTTTGAGATCGACGAACGGCCGTATCAGTATGCCCTCGAAAGAGCCCTGTCGGATCAAGCGGCTCTCGAAGGACAGATCGTGGATGAGCAGCGAAGGATTGCCGCGCTCGTAAGCGGCGTTTCAGTTGCGCAAGCGAACATCCAGAGCTCGCAAGCCGACGTGACCCGATGGGCTGCGGCTATCGAACAAGCGCGAGCTGACGTGGCAAACGCGGAACAAGGTGTGAACCGTGCCAAGGCGGAGTGGAGCTATTCGAACAATAATTTGCATCGCATTGAACCGCTTCTGGCGAAACAGTTCGTCACGGTGGATCAGGTGGATCGAGCGAGAACGCTCGAAGTCGCACAGTCAGAAGCGCTGAAGCAAGCCGCGTCACAACTCTTGCTTTCACAGGCAGGACTAAAGTCAGCTATAGCGCAATACGAACACTCGGAGGCCGTAGTTGAACAGAGCAAAGCACAACATCAACAATCGGTACATGCAGTAACTACCCTCGAACCGCTCGTCAACCAGCGTGGCGCGCGTGCCTCGGCCGTGAAAACTGCCCGCTACAACCTGGATAACTGCCGGGTCTATGCACCGTTCGATGCGCGGGTAACAAACCTTAATATTTCGGAAGGCGCCTACGCCCACGTGGGTCAGCAAGTTTTCACGCTGATAGACGCGCGCACCTGGTGGGCGATCGGTAATTTTCGTGAAGGCAAGCTGCAACACATCGTGCCAGGAGAGCGGGCCGACGTGTACGTGCTTTCAAGGCCGAATATGCGCTTCTCCGGGGTAGTGGATAGCATCGGCTTCGGCGTTACGCCGGATCCCGACGTGATCGGCCGCTTAGAGCAGGGTCTTCCCGATGTACAGCGCACCCTCAACTGGGTTCATCTGGCGTCGCGATACCCGGTCCGGGTACGGGTCACGGAGCCCACTCCAGAATTGTTTCGAATCGGCGAGTCAGCGGTAGTCGTCGTTCGCGGACGGTGAATATGGCGAGCCTTGCCGAAACAGTACCGGCGCCCTCCCGGCCGCTAGCCCGGTTAGAGGAGTTTCTGAAAGAGGAGCTGACGCCGTATCCGGGAAGAGTCGCTTTGGTCGCGCGCATGGCCATCACTGCAACTCTGATGATGATTATTACCATGACATTCAAAATTCCCGATGGGGCGTATGGCGGCGTCTTCGCGCTTCAAATCTCGCGCGAGAGCCCACAAACAACCCTGGAGAATGTGAAAACGATTATCGTGGCATTTGTTCTCGGAGCCGCTTATGTTTTAGTTGGCGCGCGGTTTTTCGTTGAGGATCCAACCTTGCGCTTGTTCTGGGTTATAGGGACTTTGTTCATCTTGTTCTACGCCATCAGCGCTATGACCAATTACGGTGCGGCGTCCCGCTTCGGCTATCTGGTAGCAATCAGCGTTCCCCTGTGGGATAGCCGCATCACGGCCGAGCAAAAGGTGGAAGGCACGCTTTGGGCAGTGCTGGTGATAACGATCACGAGTGTGCTCACCTTAGCGATCGAATTAGTGTTTGCGGCGATACGGCCTGGAGACGACTTTCTACGTTCGATCGCAGACCGGTTATCTTCTGTCGAGGAGTTACTCGCCTGCTATTCAGAGGAACGGCCCGTGGACCAGACTGTCGAAAAAAGAGTCACACGATTCGCAATGCTTGGGACATCGAGACTGCGCCGCGGCTTGCGACGTTCCGCCTATTCGCGACAATACGCCGAACAGATGGGCGCGGTTGTGGCGCTCGTCGGAAGAGTTGTGGATGTGGCTGCCAACTTGATGTATCTCAATATTCACATTCCCGGCCACGAGCGGGAGCGAATACGCCGGTTGCGAGCGAGCATTTCGACCATTCGCGCCGACTTGCTGAACGGGAAAGTTCCAAATCCGATTGAAACGGAAGCCTCGGTTGGCGTGCCGTTATTGCGTGAGATGGAGACAACCGTCTCGCTGATCCCTGGGGTGTTTTCGGCTTCTCAAGCGGTGCCAGGGTACGTACCTCCTCTCGGCGAAGATAAACGATCGTCGCTTTTCGTTCCCGACGCCCTATCGAACTCCGATCACATTAAGTTCGGAATAAAAGGGGGCCTTGCCGCAAGTCTCTGCTACATCATTTACAACGCCATCGCGTGGCCGGGCATCAGTACGGCCGTCGTGACGTGTCTGTTGACCGCTCTAACTACGATCGGCGCATCGCGGCAAAAACAAGTTCTGCGATTCGCGGGCGCCGTCGTGGGCGGCTTTGTTATCGCGATGGGTTCGCAGGTCTTTATTCTGCCTCATATTGACTCGATCGGCGGGTTTACGATTTTTGTTCTGGTGGTCACCTGCGCGGCCTCCTGGCTCGCAACGGCTGGTCCGCGCATCTCGTATTTTGGAATCCAGCTCGCGATCGCGTTCTACCTCATCAACCTGCAGGAGTTCAAGGTACAAACGTCACTCGCGGTTGCGAGGGATCGCGTCGTCGGCATTCTGCTCGGCCTTATCATGATGTGGCTTGTCTTCGACCAGCTATGGGGCGCTCCTGCCGTGGTCGAAATGAAGAAGATATTCATTCTGAATCTACGATCGCTTGCTCAGCTCGTAAGGGAACCGGTGCCGGGAGAGATAGGAGCTGCGATCGAGCGCACCTTTTCCCTTCGCGAGACAATCAACGCCAACTTTGACAAGGCAAGAGCTCAAGCCGACGGGGTCCTGTTTGAATTTGGCACGTCGCGGCATCAGGATCTCGCGCTACGCGATCAAATCCGAAGGTGGCAGCCCCAACTGCGCACGCTTTTTGTAACGCGAATTGCGCTGCTGAAGTATCGTTTTCAATTACCTGGATTTGAATTACCTGAACCTGTACATTTGGCGCAGCAGGAGTTTGACGATCGGCTCAGGAAGATGCTCGATGGAATGGCGGATCGGATGGAGGGTAAGGCTCCGGATGGGAACGAGAACTTCGAAGACTCGTTCGAGCGTCTGGAGCAGACGGTGCAGAAGTGCTGTTCGGAAGGGCCGCAAGAACCGCTCACAGAAGAACTGCATACCTTCCTTACGCTGTGCCGCAGCACCGAAAATCTGGCCACCTCTCTGAATAAGGAGATCTGATATGAAAATCGCAGACCGGCCGCGTCGCACTTAATGGCCGATCATTTTGCGCAGCTTATCATATTGCCTACTCAGCCAACTCCCTTGCGGGCGATTCGATTTAACTTTTTCAATTTCTGGCGGAGCCGCTTTTGTAGGCCCGTTTCCGGCCGGCGGCTCGTAGGGTTCTGTCGAGACAAGATGAACGAGGGTGCCGTCAAACGAATAGCGCTTCTTCCAATATCTGCCATTATCGTCTTGCAAGATCACTGAAAAACGACGCTGGGCGTCCCCTGGCGATGCAGGTTCCACTTCGACCGGGAAGAAACCCGTCAAATCTTTCTGCCGGTATGAGGTTTCGTAGCGATGCCTGCGGCGGTTCCAGTAGAAGACCCGGAAACGATCGAAATCGAAAGCCTGAGGCTCGGAGGAAGTAGTCCAGAGCCAATCGTGTTTCGTTCCTTTCTCCTCATCTTCGACCGTACCCAAATCGAAATACGACGAAATCCGCTGCCCTTCAGCGTACTGCGCCACCTCGTCGGGAATGGACATATAGAGATTACGAGACAGAACCCATCCGATGGTTCCATCTTTGGTGCGGATGAGACTCCAGTCTTCAAGCGGGGCAAGTTTCTCACTTCTGGCGTCGGCCCCCTTCTTGGCCCCTTGTTGTTCGGCTTTCTCTTTGAGTTGATCGGACTCGGTTGGTCCTCCGATACGCTCGGCGGATAGTTCCTGCCAGTTGGGCGGTGGCCCGGGGGGAGGAGGAAGGGGTGGCAGCAGCGACAAATTTTTTCGCGGCGGATGTTTGTGTCTTTGCGGTAGTTCGGTAGCCGGCTTGGTGAACAAGGGCGCTGGGGCAGGTTCGGCTTTCGCCAGTTTTGGAATCGCCTTGTGCGCCAAAACTTCGACCGCGCCGCCGGCTGGAATCTGAGCGAAGGCGGGTGATTGCCGGTCGGGATCAATATGTACGTTGAGAGCGTCGAAAGCAGTTGCGCGGCCTTGAGAAACGAGCCGCAAGTCGCGCGCGGCATTTTGCCGGAACTGGTTCATCTGCTCCCGGTTCAAAAGCTGGCGAGCATCGAGCCAACCCTGCGCACCTTTGTCGGTACGGACTTTGACATACCGTCTCTTCACGTCAATAACCGTCAAATGCTCGCCATGCTTTAGAACAGCAACCGTAGCGCTTTTGGTGGCGAGGCTGGAATGTAGGTTAAGGGAAGCAGGCGCAACGTAGGCGTCGCCCAGCGAGTTTGACGAAGATTCAGAGCTGCAGGCCGCCAGCTCGAACAGAAATATTACGGCGATTACAAGAAAGGCAAAACGCGTGTAGCTATCGCGCACATTCGTTTTATTAGTAGTCTAACAGCGGACGTAGAAATCTCGCGGCGATTCACAATGTGCCAAAACGCCAATGGGCGAGCGCGAGGGCGGCAATTCCGCACAGCGTTACCAAAAAAGCCGGGATGACACCGGGTTTTTTTCTGCTGCCGTGTATCGTGTGAAAACCGAGAAACAGAAAACTTCCTCCCGTGACAGCGAGCACTCCGGTCGCCCAGCCCCAGCCGAAATGCGCGACGCCGGCGTGGTCCGCGGCCGGCTCAAGCAGAGCTCCGAGTAAGGTGAGACACTCCGCGGCCACGCATGCGAGGAAAGCGCGGCGGCCCGATACCAGGGATTCGCGCGCAATCAGGCCGAGCGCCATGCCTTCTGGAACCTTATGGAGCGCCAGACCGAGCGGCGCCGCCCACCCAACGATTCCATGGTTCGCCAGCAGACGAACGCTCCAACCATCCAACATGCTATGAATGCCGGCAGCAATCAGCAAAGGCAGCGCAAAACCGTGCAGAGGAGGCTCGCCGCAGTGGCTGTGATCGTGGCTTGCCGAGCAGTTCGGGCAGATAGGATGTACAAAACGGTCGATCAGCCAAAGCGGCAGCGCCCCCGCCAGCAAGGCAGCCGGTCCTGCGATCCAACCCGACTCGCCCGCCATTTCAGGTAGCACCCAAAACAACGAAATTCCGAACAGCAGTCCTCCGCCGGCGGCGGCAACTCGCGGCGACAGACCTCGCGATTCGCCAAGACCAACGCCCAGCACAATGCCGCAAACCGCCAACCCCGTCAGGAAGAAAGCAAGAAGCATCCCTTATCAGTGTCGCAGCACGGGCATAAACCAGTTGGTACACTAGCGCCTGAAATGCTTTTGGCCCGTGAATTCATTGGCTATCTCTCGCGGCAGCTGGTGCGGCGGCTCAGCCCCGCGATCATCGAAACATCGACTCCCAATGCCGCGGCCGAAGTAATTGCCGCGGTCATAGAAGAGGATCTGTCGACCGAAGACCGTCTGAACAGCGAGGTTCGCGACGTATTGGACCAATACAGCGACTACATGCGCCGTGAAGGCGTCTCCTATCAGGAAATGTTCCGCCGTATCAAGAACCAGTTGATGGCTCAGCGCAAGATCATCCGTGCTTCGGGCCGCGACTCGGGTGATGGCATGAAACTCTCCCGCGACAAGGTGAACGATTTGTCTCACAAAATCGTAACTGGACTTCGGAAATCGAGAGACGTTCGTGTCCGGAAGGACTCGAACGAAGTGCGCCTGGCGCTTGTCAAGGAAATGACAGACCTGCTTCAGTTCGAGGAACGGGTGGACCGGGCGGCACGCACGAAGGTGCGCAGCCAAAAGAGAGACATTCCCGAGGGCGGGGAAGAGTACGACATCCTGCACCGGCGCTACTACGCGGAGGAGCTGAAGAAGCTAGGCATCGATTTATCGAGCTGAC
>JBAUZG010000441.1:0-1594 GCA_049585195.1 Bryobacteraceae bacterium
CGAACTGTTGCAAACAGCCGCCGTCGAAGGCATGCCCGGCTGGGAAACGCGTCTGTTTCTCATTACGTATCCGGCGGGTGCGGACGGCAGTGGCCATTCGCATCCTGTTCCGGGCATAGGGTATGTGCTGGAAGGCACGATGGTGTCGGCGTTCGATGACGATGCCGACGAAATCATCATTGCTGGCCAGGGCTTCCAAGACAAGGCTAGTTTTCATCGCGTGAGCCGCAACGGCAGCGCGACCGAGCCGATGCGGTTTGTGATCGCATATACGGTGAAGATAGGCGAGCCCAATACAACGTGGCCTTCGAAGTAACAGCAAGACACCGATTAGTACTGAGAAGTCGCCCAGCGTTTAGTAATCGCCTCAAAGCGGCAAAACCACTTGGACGGGAAACGCGCTAGCCGTAGAAGTGAAAGTCGCTCGGCGACCCCAACCCGCTCCGGGAGACGTCCCATCTTGTGGTCTCGGGCCGTATTCGCGCCGCTCGCGGCACCCATGACGGGTTAAGTGAACAGCATTGAGGCTAGCCGAACTTCGTCACGTCCGCTCCCTGCCGGTCGCGGTTCCGATATACACGTTGACTGGCAAGAACTTACGGAACCGCGCGCGTTAGCAAGCGGTCCAGCGACGAAGTTAGGCTAGTACTTTAGGCTAGTACCAAGTTGCGCAAGAAAGGGTATGCTTGCCGCTCCCTTGCGGTCGCGGTTCTGTAGGCGCCGGATACTAGGGGGCTATCGCCCGAGCGGTCGCGCGGCTCAGCCGCTGCGGCCGCCTCTCATGACCGTCATTCGGGAGCTCGCAGAACGGAGTCGGCCGTAATTCCGGCGCCTTCGAACTCCTGCTCTTTGTACTGCAATTGATAGAGCTTCCAGTAAATGCCGCGGAGGGCCAGCAGTTGCTGGTGGGTCCCCATCTCGCGCAGTTGAGCCTTGTGCATAACCAGAATCCGGTCGGCCCGCTGGATGGTCGAGAGCCGGTGGGCGATCACTAGTGAGGTTCGGCCGTAGACCAGCCGCACCAGTGCTTCCCGCACCCGGCACTCCGTCTCCGTATCGACGCTCGATGTAGCCTCGTCAAGAATCAAAATTCGAGGGTTGTGCGCCAGCGCGCGGGCGAAATTCATCAATTGTTTCTGACCGGTCGAAAAGCCGTTGCCGCGTTCTCGAACGGGATGCTCGAACGTGGCGGGAAGGGTTTGTACGAAGTCGAGCAGATTCACTTGCTCGGCTGCACTTGAGATTTCGTCATCCGAGATATGCGAACTGCCGAGCCGGATATTGCTTCCAATCGTGCCGGTGAATAGGTACGGATCCTGCAGCACGACTCCAAACTGCCGCCGCAACGTTCGCAAATCCAGGCGGCGAATGTCTACACCGCCAATCCTGATAGATCCCCTTTGGACATCATAGAAGCGGAGAAGAATGTTCATCAATGTGGTCTTCCCCGCTCCCGTATGGCCAACAATCGCAATGGTTTCGCCAGCTTCGATGCGGAAGCTGACATCCCGCAGAACCCAGTTGTCGCCATCGTAAGCGAACCACACATGGTCAAACTCGATGCTGAGCGGGCCCTCGGGGAAAGGAACCGGAT
>JBAUZG010000442.1:0-38035 GCA_049585195.1 Bryobacteraceae bacterium
GGGCAGGCCAACCGGGCCAACGGTAGAAACTGAGTGAAGTTGTGGACGTGGATGATATCGGGCTTCTGTCTGCGAAGCTCCGCCGCAACCTGCAGGAAAAATGTCGCGTAGTAAAACCGGCTTGTAAAGATCGGCATGTTCGACTTGGGATACAATACCGATTCGAACGGCGTCACCAACCGGTGGCCGTGCAGAATCCCAAACCGCCGGTACTCGACACCCTCGCGCACCTCCCGCCTGGGAAAGCCGCGCGTCCGGCGTGTGTAAACTGTTACGTCGCACTCTCCAGAAGCCGCAAGCTGCCGGCTCGCGCCAGCGATCTGCAGCTCCACCGAGCCCAGCTTCGGATGAGCCATGTGCTCCCAAGGCTGACATACAATTGCGACTTTCATACGGCGTGCTTTAACATTTCTCCGCCGGGCGTTGTCTTCAGGGCGTCTATGAGCGCGCAATAACTCTCCTCCGCGCGACGCCCCATATGGTCCCATGTCATGTTCTCGTAAGCGAACGAGCGCCCCCGTTCTCCCATTTCCTCCCACCGCGGCCGCAATTTCATCGCCTCCGCAAATCCGCTGCAAATCGAACCGGTTGACGGCTCGACAAGAACCCCGCAGCCGGCCTTTTCAATCCAGCCCGATATTCCAGTTTCGCGGGAAACAATCAGCGGCTTTCCTGCCAGCATCCCTTCCAACGCAACGAGGCCGAAGCCGTCGTAACGCGAGCAGAGAAGAAGCATATCGCAGCTTCGGAGCATCTCCCAGCGCGCGCCATCGGAAACCCTTCCCGCAAAACTCACATTCGTATCAACCCGCTCTTCAGAGGCGAGGCGGCGAAGTCTTTGAAGATCTCCGCCATCCGGACCAACGAACGTTAAGCCGGCCGAAGGCGGCAATACCCCAGAATGCAAGCTGCCTGCGAATGCCTCAATAACAAGGTCCAGTCCCTTATGATGCATATCCAAACGGCCCAGACATAGAAATCGCGGAGAGCCGCTCAATTGATTTGCTGAGAATGTCTCGAGAGGCGGAAAAAAGGATGCCGAAGCATCGAAGCCATTCGGAATCGCCAAAATGGCTCCGGAGAATCCAAATTTCCGCACGTAGGCCGCATGTTCCGGCGCAAGTACCTGAACCGCAGCGGCCCTGCGAAGAAGCGGCCTTTCAAAGAGCATGCTATAGGCCAACTTTCGAAGCCGGTTCTTCTTCAGCAGCACAGGATGATACGGGTCATGTGGGCTGACCACATATGGAATGCCGCCTCTTGCGGCTGCACGCGCCACGGCCACATTCGGCGGATTGAACATCAGGTTGATCACCAATAAATCGAGCTGCTCTTCGTTTCTTTCGAGAGCGTCCAGCAGCGGCCGCGGAACTCGAAAAGGGTTAGCAGAGCTTACTGGAAAGAGCCGCACTCGCAGCTTGTCATCGCCTGCGACATTTTCAGTTATCTCCGATTTGCCGCAGCCATAGATAGTTACCCGATGGCCCTGCCTCGCCAAAGCGCGAGACAAGCCACGAACGGCCGTTGTAGTGCCGTCCTGCACTGGATAACCCGATTGAAAATAGCCAATGTGCAGGGCCATTCGTGTCTCGTATGAATCGAGATAATTACCGATTTATCTGACGGTCACTTCTAAGGTCACCTGGCGGTAGGCGACGCACTCGCAGCTAAATTTCGTCAGATTTGCCCGAGCCCATCATCCCGAACATCTTTACATCACGATTCATGCCGAATTTAAGTAGCAGGAGCTTCAAGACTTAATTAATGCCGTTTCATTTTTGCACCTTCCGAGGGGTGGAAATCGCGCGACACGGCAAGTGTTTGATTCGAGACAACGGCCTCAAAATTCCCTCCAGATTTACGAATAACAAATCGCGGCGCCGATCGTAAGTTGCCCGTGGCTCTTTATTGTCCGCGCGCCGCTTATCTCCGTTGAGCTTGCCTCAGAAACTGTCGAGGCAATGCGCCGCGCGAAAGTCATCGCAGGGAATATTGATGCATTCAAAAATATATTCATCCATTTACAAACATGCAAGCCATTTACTCTGTCGTAACTGCGCAGCGCCTACCGAGTTAGTCGGGGTAACCTGCGGCTTCGACCGGAGGCTACTAAGTTTTCGAAGCCTCCAAACTGCCGGCTCAGCTCTGTTCGTATTGCTGTTACTCGCAATTTCTTCCATCAGTCCAATACCTGCTGTCGCTGGTACAGCTTGTGGGCAATCGAGCCCCGGTGTGCCCGCCTCAGACGACTTTACCAGCGCATCCTTAAATACCGCACTCTGGACCGTAGTGGCGCCGGCAGGCGGAAGCGCGAGTGTGAGTAACGGTCATGCCTTGCTGTCCGTCCCTGGCGGAAGCAATCACGACCCATCCGCCGGCGGAGTCAACAACTCCGTGCGAATCATGCAAACCGTCTCTAACTCCAATTTTGACCTGGCTGTGAAGTTCGATTCTGCCGTGAGCACGAGTCAATACGAAGGGCAAGGAATCCTGGTGCAGCAGGACAGCAGTAACTATATTACGTTTGGAATGTACTCCGATGGCTTTACCCGTTATCTGAACGCGGTCAGCATCGCCGGAGGAACGCCTACCAATCACGTCAGCATGTCGGTGCCAAACGCCGGACCGCCCTACTGGATTCAGATTCAACGCTCCGGCAATACCTGGACGCTCAGCGGTTCCACCGACGGCACAAACTATACTTCGGCCGGCAGTTTCACGCTCGCAATGACCGTTGCTCAAGTAGGCCCCTTCGCGTGGAATTACAACTCCAATCCCGCCAGCGCTCCCGCTGTGACTGCTTCGATCGACTATTTCTATAACTTAACGGCGAGTACTGCATCGAGCTCTACTTGTACTCCCGGCGCTCCCGTCTCCGACGACTTCACGGCTTCGTCTTTGAATACCGCTGTTTGGACAGTTGTGGCTCCGGCAGGAGGAGGCGCAGCGGTGAGTAACGGCCACGCCTTGCTGACCGTCCCCGGCGGAAGCAATCACGACCCATCCGCGGGCGGCGCCGACAACTCCGTGCGAATCATGCAAGCAATCTCTAACTCCAATTTTGATGTCGCCGCGAAGTTCGACTCCGCTGTCAGCACCAGCCAATACGAAGGGCAAGGCATCCTGGTGCAGCAGGACAGCAGCAACTATATTACGTTTGGAATGTACTCCGACGGCTTTACGCGTTATCTGAACGCGGTCAGCATCGCCGGAGGAACGCCTACCAATCACGTCAGCATGTCGGTGCCAAACGCCGGACCGCCCTACTGGATTCAGATTCAACGCTCCGGCAACACCTGGACGCTCAGCGGTTCCACCGACGGCACAAACTATACTTCGGCCGGCAGTTTCACGCTCGCAATGACTGTTGCCCAAGTAGGCCCCTTCGCGTGGAATTACAACTCCAATCCCGCCAGCGCTCCCGCTGTGACTGCTTCGATCGACTATTTCTATAACCTCGCTACTACGCCAAGTTCCGGATCGGGCGGGTCGGGCGGTTCGGGTGGATCAGGATCCACCGGATCTCCGGCAGTCTCGCTGAGTCCGAGTTCGGTATCCTTCGGCTCGGTCAATGTTGGCTCGAGCTCGGCCTCCGAGACAGTGACGCTTTCAAGCACTGGAACGGCGGATTTGACGATTAGCTCCATCTCCATAACAGGGACGGATTCGAGCGACTTCTCCGAAGCGAACAACTGCGGCACTTCGCTCGATACCGGCAGCGACTGCACAGTCACCATCACCTTCAAACCGTCGGTTGCAGGCTCGCTCTCTGCGGCGCTCTCCGTCGCCACCAACGCCAGCGGCTCACCTGCATCTATCTCGCTGTCAGGCACAGGCGCTTCCGTTAGCAGTCCCACCCCGCCACCCACCACCGGCAACGGCGGTGTCACTTACAGCACGGGGGATAACGTCTTTCCGTCCGACCAGACAATGTACAACGTAAAAAATTACGGCGCCAAGGGCGACGGAGTAACCGATGATACAGCCGCGATTCAGGCGGCCATCGCTGCGAATTGGGCCGGAACCGGGCAGCCAAATCACGGCGCATCTAGGACAGGCCTTTACTTCCCGGCAGGTACATATCTCATATCCAAGCCGATTATGGCGATGACGCAGCCCGCCAACCCTGCGGTAATTACGGCAACGATCTCCAACCCGGGACCCAATGGCTGCATCTCCGGCTTCACCGTCGTGAATCGTGGATCCGGCTATCAGAACAGCTATTCCATTAGCGGGAGTAGCACTGCTGCTGGCTTGTGGATTACAGGCGGCGGCGGGTCCGGCGCTAAGAATCAGTGGGCTGATCTATCCGGCGGATCTGTAAGTGATATTAACATGGGGGGTCAGTCATGTATTGGCCACGGCTATACATCCGCTCCCAACGTCCAGGTGGTCAACTGGCAAAACTCGCTGATGATTCAAGGGCAAAACAAATCAAATACTACGATAAAGTTTGTTGACAATTCTCCCTATTTTTCAAATCACAATTGCAATGCCTCATATGATGAAAATCAGCCTCGGCAAAATTGCCAGCCAATGATCGCTTACTCCAGCGGCTGCGCAAATGCTGAATTCGGAGCATCAGAGAGCGCCTATCAGAACGAGCTTTGGAACATTACAATCGACACGGGTAAAGGTAACCCAGGGGCCGTAGCCGTTAAGTGGATGGGCTCGAATGTGGCATCAATTCGCAATGTCAATATCATCTCCGGAGACGGGCAAGGAAGGGCCGGCCTTGATATGTCAGAAAACAATATCTATGGCGCCACAGGCCCGGACACGGTAAAGAACGTCTCTATTCAAGGGTTTGACCTCGGCATCAATATGAACCTCGGTACGCATGAAGTGGGTACGACTTTTGAGTATATCGACCTGGAACATCAAAACGTTGCCGGCGTTTTGATTGCAGGATGGAATAACTGGTTCAGAGAAGTTTCTAGCACGAATTCAGTTCCTGCTTTTGTCACCTGCTACGCGAATGGCAATCCCCCGACCACGCAGACCGCTCCATATTACTGCGCATCCGAAGGTGGATCTCTCACCCTAATCGACGCCACGCTTGGAGGAGGTTCTTCGTCTACGAGCGCTATCCTCAGTCAATCAATAGGCCAGAGCGGTATTATGTTCTTTCGCAACATTACGACGAGCGGGTATCAATCGGCACTGGCAACTGGCCCATCAGATTCTGTAGTGCCTGGGTCAAGCATCTCGGAATATGAGTATCCAGCAGTGCAGTCTCAGTTTTCGCCCTCGACAACTACGTCTCTTAACCTTAACGTGCCGGCTGTGCCAGATTTTTCAGACACTAACTTCGCGGACTGGGCAGATGTCAGCGCTTATGGGTCAGCATGCCAGCCTAATACCTGGCAAGATCCCGACGCTTGCATCAACGCGGCAATGGCCTCCGGCAAGCCAATCGTCTACTTTCCAGCCGGGCAATACAACATCAGCTCCACAATCCACATTCCGAGTACGGTTCGAAAGATCATAGGCAGCCACTCGTACCTTTACGCCGCACCTGCTCATATAATCCCGTTTCAAAACGATTCAACGAGCGGCAATCCCGTAATCATAGAGGGCTTTGATTTCGACGATTCATCCGAGCAGGGAGTCATACAAAATGGCACGTCACCATTAGTGTTACGGGATATTTTAATGGGGGGCGGGGCATTAACGAACACTTCATCTGGAACCGGAGATATATATGTTGACGATTGCGCGATGGCAAGCGCTAGCTTGCATCTCGCTAGCACTCAACATTTCTATGGACACCAGCTGGATATAGAAAACGGATACAACCCCCACCTGGTGGTTACCGGAGGAACATCGTGGATATTCGGCTACAAGACGGAAGGTCCAGGCAACCTGATAAATGCCACGGATGCCACTCTCGAGCTACTCGGGCAATTCGCAACGGCCAATCCAAGCGCTGGAACTGCCATTACGTACATAATGAATAACTCTGCCTTCACCCTTTCAGATGTAACCATAGCAGAAGGCTGGCCAGACGGTGTTGTACAGGAAACCCGCGGATCGACGACTAAGAAACTGGGAGAAAACGGCAATTGGTACGCAGGTACCGGCTTCGGCCTCTATTCTGGCGACAATTAGGCTCTGACCACGGAAGTAGAACCTAAATCGCGTACGCGTGTACGCTTGATCGGCGCATCGTTCAATGCGATGCGCCGATTCCTTTTCTAGCTCTCTGAACGTCAAACAACCCGGGCGCGCATCGATTTGTTTATGATGTCCATGTATGAAAGCGCCCTTCATCATAATCCCTCCGCGACCACGTGGTGTTTTGGTTATGGCATCCACGTGCCTGGCTGCTGCCATTTGGCTGTTCCCGGCTGCGGCCGCGCACCAAGAACTCCTCGCCCCTGCTCCGCCGGGCGCGAAATCCACCCTTCCCAGAAACGCGACATACCCAACAGCCGATTACCTTTATCCCGCGGACATAGGTTATTACAACGTTAGAAAGTACGGGGCAAAAGGTGATGGTGTTACAGACGATACAGCAGCTATTAAATCTGCGATGGCCGCTTCGCTGTCGGGCGCGAACCAGCCGAATCGTGGCGCCGGCGGCCGTGGTGGCACAGTGTATTTTCCTTCGGGTATTTACGTGGTCAGCAGCACGCTCCTGTGGGCCCAACTCGGTAACTCGCCGGCTCGCATCAGTGCGTCGGTCGATCCTAAACGCGGATGCATTACTGGCTTCAAAATTCTCGATGGCGGTAGCGGATATTTCAATAGCTGGGGCGGACCCGGTCTCTATTTCACGGGAGGAGGTGGGTCTGGAGTAGAAGCGTACACAGATCTCGACGGTAGCTCCATCCGAGCTGTGCACGGCGTTACTGGCGCCAACAACTGCCTCGGCCACGGTTTCACGTCCCCGCCAACTGTAACGCCGGTTAACTGGCGCGCTTATCTTCGATTTGAAGGCCAGAACAAAGCGACTACGATAATCAAACTGAAAGATCACCTGCCAGCGTTCTCCAATCCAAACTGCAACATCTCAAATACCGAAAATGTGCCCAGACAGAATTGCCAAGCTGTCATCTTCACGGCCTCTGAAGGCGAAGTGACTTCTACCGCCGCTGGGGGAAATGCTTACATGAACGATATCTGGAATCTAACCGTCAACATTGGCTCCGGTAATCCTGGCGCAATCGCCATCGATTGGATCGGATCAAATCGAGCTTCCGTCAAAAATGTCAATATTATTTCGGGCGATGGTAAAGGCCGCTGCGGGCTGAATGTTTCTCGAAACTTGAACGGGGCCGGTGGCGGACCCGGATATGTCAAGAATGTCTCAATTTCAGGCTTTGATTACGGCATCAATGCCAACAGTAACACCGCTCAGGTCGGCTACACGTTCGAGCACATAAATCTCGAGAACCAGAATATCTATGGTGTTTTGAACGTAAATATGCCGAATTGGTTTCGGGCTGTTTCCAGTACGAACTCCGTTCCCGTATTCGCTAACCAGAGCTCTGGCAGTTTGACCATCGTCGATGGGAATTTTAGCCATGGCGCCAGTTCGACCAGCGCCATCCTCAACCAGGCCTCCAACGGGGGCGGTCTGCTGTTTGTCCGAAACATCACCACCTCCGGCTACCAATCGGCGCTGGCCACGGGACGAAAGAATACTGTGATTGGCGCAGCCAACATCGCTGAATACGCATCGATAGCTCTCTCGCAGTTCCCCTCGACAATGAGATCTCTCGATCTGCCAGTTGAAGAAACTCCGGAATGGATTGATAACAACTTCGCTGATTGGGCAAGCGTTTCTAGTTATAGTCCTGATTCTCAGCCGAATAGTGGGCGCGACGCCACTGCAGGAATCCAAACGGCGCTCAATTCCGGCAAACCAGTAATATATTTTCCGTTCGGTCAATACACAACATCATCGACCCTATACATTCCAGGAACGGTAAGAAAGATCCTCGGATCCGATTCGATGATATTAGGGCCGAATCGACAGAGGCAGAACTTCCCGGTATTCTCATGCCAATCGACCAGCGGTCACCCTGTAGAAATCAGGAACTTCAACTTCGACATCTCAACGGTTGGCTATCCTACTATTTCAAACAGTTGTCCCTCCGACCTGGTCCTTGCCGATATCCATAATGCAAATGGTTATTCGAACACAAGGCGGGGTACCGGCCGGCTCTTCATAGAAAACGTGGACATCCCTGGGCCACCCATATTCAACAATCAGACTGTTTGGGCCCGGCAGCTTGACGTCGAATCAGGCGGCATGACCCATTGCACTGCGAATGGCGGAAGGCTCTGGATTTTCGGCTACAAGACCGAAGGTGTCGCGACATTGTGGAGCGTCTCCAATGCCACTTTCGAGCTCCTGGGCGAGTTTGGCTCCAATGATTCCCCGCCCAAAACGATGCCCGCGTTCGTTTTCAGAAATTCAAGCTTTTCGTTGAGTGACGTCGCGCTTTATAACGGGTGGGCAACGCTGCTCTCCGAAACGCGAAATGGAGCAACCAGGACCTCTCCCGCCAATCGTGAGTGGAATGCTTGCATCGGAATTGGACTGTATTCCGGCCACAATTAGCTTATCGTTTCCGGTTCCGGGTTTCACCAATCATTGTTCTACTTAACTGCCTCTATGATCAAGACCGGAACGCGTTCTCCGAACGCACGGCGGATCTCGAACGGCTCCACGTCCTTGCACCTACCCGCTCCTACTGCGGACCTATAGCATTCCTTGAAGCCAATCGACGTGAGCCGCTGACGCAAAGATAGCTCATTGTAGTGCCACCAGTGGCGGTTCTTATCACCCTTAGAATAAAGTGCAAAGAACTCATGCAGCCAGGCATCCGGGTCTTCCGCGTTATATTGAGCGATCATTCCATCCAGGTCGGGAACGTGAATCCGAAGCAGTCCGCCTACCTTGAGAACCCTATAGCATTCGGTTAGGCAGCGCATAGCATCCTCCTTTCGAAGATGTTCCAGCATCTGCGAAGAATAGATACACGATACACAACCATCGCGAAACGGAAATCGCTTCGTAACATTAAGGTATCTAAGCTGACAGAAGATGCCAGCTTGGTGCTGCGCCAACCGATAGTCGGGCATGATGCCCAATCTAGCCATCAGACGGGGCAGCCCAGGTATTCTAGCGATCAGCAGATGAGGGGTTATGTCGCTATTCACCCATCCGGGAAGGATTTGGTCGAATGCGCCTAAGTGTAACTTGGTCTCCGTCATGATGCTTAACTACCTCGCTACACCTTTCACTGCCTTGGGTTGCATGCTAGGTGGACAGCCGTGTCCGAAACGGTGACCGATTCGAGCCGTGCACTGCCCAAACGCCCGATCGTCGTGACGTGAGATCCATCAACAAGAAGCTGCTTTGGAAGCCATTCCTCCGAACCAGGCTGGTCTGTCAGCAAAAAACGTCTGTGCGAAGAAATAAACTGGCAAAAATCCATCGCACGAATGGGAGCGAATTTCCTCAGGTTAATGGCAGTCCGATCAAGTGTATCATTTCCCACCCATTTATTTTCGAGATTTGGATCCGCCACATATACGACGTCGTGGTCCAGCTTGGCGTAGTACTGAAGCTGCATAAATACATGTAGATTGCTGACAACCAGTTGCAGACGAGAAATATCTTCGGTCGAGTTCGAAGCCAATATCAGGCGTGCGTCGCGAAGGCTTCTCAGACGCCAGCTGTCACGACTAGCGTATGTAGATGCCACACCGCAGGCGGCCAAAATTACCAAAAGTAGCGCAATCAGGAATATCGGTCTGTGCACAAGCAGTGGCCACACGGACATCGCACAGAGTGGGACGATCCCTAGCACTGCCGCCACAACATATCGGCTCTCGAAACCACCGGTGGCAGCAGACGACACGGCGATCCCAAACAACGGCAGCAGCGCAAAACTCACAACGACAAGCCATTCCGTCCGCAGGTTGCGCGCCCCGTACTTGCGAATTAAGGCGATCAGTCCGAGGACCATCCCCGTTACTACTAATGCCGCGATGAAAGGATGAAATCGCGCCACTCGAGGAGCCATAAGCTGAGCATAGATGTCGACGAGCTGGCTTAGATGTGTCTTGGAATAATACTGCGTCCGGTAGCTGGATGCTGCAGGCAAAAAGGGCAACCACATCGCAATGGGAACGGCAGTGCTTCCGAGCGCTGCGCCGATTCGCCAATCGATCGACCTGGTCCTCAGCATCCTGACAAGCTCCGCTACTGCAAATGGAATCAACAAAAGGATGGCCAAGTAGTGCGATAGGAGTGCAGTCCACAGTGCAAGCGCCAAACCGACCGGCGCCAAACGCGACTCCCGATCACGGACGGCACTCTGCCAGCACAGGAGGGCAATAGCTGCGAGGCCGAGAAGCAAGCCATACGGGCGTGCCTCCGCGGCATAGTTGAAGGCAGCCGTGGGCAAAGTCAAGGCAGTGCTAAAGATTGCAAACTCTGGCCCTACGAGGCGGCGGCAGAACACGAAAAAGCACACGAGCATCGTCAGCCATCCAAGCAACGACGGCAACCGAACGGCAAATGCCGTCGGCCCAAGCAGGCTGATGAAGAGGTGAGTGATCACGTGGTAACCGGGAGGATCTAAAGAGACGGGATAGTGTTGCTGAATATGCACGACGCTCGCCGCATCTGGTGCGGCACCCGTATACAGGCTTAAGAACTCGTCGTTCCAGAGCGCCTTGTTAGGGGCCCAGACGAGCCACAGACTCAGTGCGACAAAAAGTATTGCCGCGAGAGCGATGTCGCAAAACCGGGAGGTGACCGGTGCATCTCGAGTATCTACTCGTCGCGAATCCGACAAGGTGAGGTTATTGGTCGCACTCTCAATACTTCTGGAAGTTGTCGTCAATCTGCCCCCTTACATATGCAGCACGGATTTCTCAACTAGTGACTAAGCAGCCCGTGCAGACAATCCCTGAGTGGGGTCAACGAAAAGAGTAATGACCCCGGAATCATCAGCAAAAGCGGCGCTACGAGAATGCGCTTCTTGAGCGATGGATATTGGAGCGCTAGCAAAAGCAGTAACGGCGAGAATATCCGGCCAAAGTGTTTTACCGACATCCAAAGCCCAGTCGAATCGAAGATAACAGCCACCGCTGTAAACCCGAGCGCCGCAAGGAATGCGAGGCTGCGGGTTCTACTCCACATCCACCCCGACAGAGTAAATGCCAGCAGTATTCCTGCAACTCCTAGATAGAAGCCAATCTGCATTGCGATATTCTCGGCAAATACCGGTTTTGTATCGTGGTGCAGCAAGTGGTACCAAAACTTACCTAAGGGCACGTAAGTGAAATGATGTTCCCGGTCGGGCGGAATGCGCATCGCCACGAAAACGTACCACGCACACGTTGGAATTAGCGTCGCAATGCAACCGATGGACCACAACCACCGTTTCCTCGCCAACTCATAGACCGAAGTTGCGACAGGGAGAATCAATCCAGTCTCCCTAATAAGCGGCGCCAACATAAGAAGCCAGTAGCGCTTCTTGGTTTCTCCGGTAAGAGAGTAGTAGACGAAGCCGATGGTCACGGAAATGAGCGCCACGTCGATTGTCGCTTGTTCAAGAGCCGATAGCACGCCGGGAATGACCAAGTAAGCGCAGCTCCAACCGGGATGATAATCCCAAAACGTCAAATACTTAGCTAACAAAAACACCCCGAACCAAATGCTTATTAGAAGCCACAGTAGGTATGTGGCATCAATAAAACCCTGCTTGCCGACCGCAGTGACATATGCCAGCAGCGGAATCAGAATCCTGCGGTAGCGCATCCGCGCCATATCCATGATTTGGTGATAGTGGGTTTTCGCTACGGGATCATGCGCAACCATCCTGTAGAATTCCCCGTCGTATCCCCAGGTTGGAAAAACGTATGTACCGGCAAAGATCTCGTCGTGCGGCACGGCGACGTTGTAACCGTGATGGAAGAGAGCTGACCAATTGCCATGGTATGCCGCATACACTTGAACAACCTGCCAGGCGAAGCCAATGAGAGTACAAATACATGCGTAGAGAACAGCGCTTGAAGACTGTCGGACACAGTCGAGCAAGCCCCGCCTGGGCGAAACGGCGACAGTGTTTTTCGTAATAAAATAAGTCATTGGAACTACGAGGGAAATCGCTTTAGGCGAGGACAGACTGTTCAGTTACGTTTGCTTAACGATTTGTAAAAGCAGCATATCGCCGTCTCCATAGCTGATTGAAGCGATTCCATGTAAGGACAGCAGAATGGAAGGCCACTCGTCCGTTTTGTATTTGTTTAAAAGAACAAACGACACGCCATATCGCCGAAGAGTTCCGATGCGCTCCTTCGCTTTCGCATCCCCAAAAAAGTTCTGCACGTCCTTCTCAGCTGAAGTGTGATCGACAAACAGCATCACTTGATCGGGAGACAGCGAAACCACTTTCCCTGCAATGGCTGGAATTTTTTGACCTGTAGAGAAATCCGAGAGGACCGTATCGTATTGGCCCACGGTACCAGGAAGAAACGCGTAGTCGTCGTAAGAATTCTGAAAGATCGGAACCGCTGAAATAAATCCTGGCAGCATTGTGACGCAACCTGCCGCAGCCGAGATAAAAACCAGGTTTCGAAACCACGTCCTTCCCGCGCTAAAAGAGTGCGCGTCAAACCCTGTCTCATTCCTGGCGAGCCAGTCCGCAACGGCCAACTGAAGCATGAAAACCATGAAAAACATGACTCGCCCGAGAACAAACTTTCCACTCACGCCTCCAAAAATGTAGACAAGCGTGAAACAGCAGAACATGATCACCAGAAAGTCTCGGCGATTTGCCCTGAAGCGAAGGAACAGAAGAGGGACGCCGGTGATAGCTAAAAAGAGCATCGATCCCAGCACCGCAGCTCCCGAATATAAGGCCACGTTCGTGGCATCAAAGTGGGCAGAACCGGTAAAGATCAGGGTTCGAAACGGATAGTAGGGCCACGCAAGCGCAGGCAGAAAACCTGCAATGCAGATTGCGACGACCCTCGCTACCGGTAGCGATGTGCGCGTAAAACCAAAAGTCAGAACAACGCACCCAATGATCATGGAACCAGCAGTCATCGGATGGACAAGAAACACAGTTGTGACAAGCGGCAGCAAAACCAACAGCAGCCACCGCGTCCGGCCTCTGGCCGTCAGCACGACGACATACCACGCTAAAAATGTCAGGGCAATCGCAAATGTAGACGGATAAGCCGTGCCGCGGATGAGATAGTTCAGATGTAAAAATCCGCTGAGCATCCAAGGATTAGTGCCCCACAGCACAAGCATCAACAGCAGTGCATAAAAATCCGTATGTTTCGCAGGAAAAGCGGCTCGAACGAAGGCGCGAAGAGCAAAGAGCAGCAATAGAAGGTTGACGAAGCCCATGACGATTAACGCGTCTACTGCTGATAATCCAGTGACACGGCAGATAAAGGCGCCCAGCAAGCCATAGGGAGAAAAACCCTCATGCGGAGCCGCAAGTGGCAGGATCGGATTCTGTGGATGAAGTGGGTGAGTCGCTAATTCACGGACTACCGCTGCATGGTGCCAAAAGTCGGTACCGTAGATGCCATTGTAAGTAAAGCCCGCCACGAGGGTCACGAGAAAGCCGCTAAGAACGATGTACCTCTGATCTTTCACGGCAGCCCACCAGACAGCCGTAACATCAAGGACCGCAGAGAATCCTTCGTTATCCACGCCATGTGATCGCAATCCGCGCCCGCTTCTTTGCAACACCTGTTGGCATCCATAGGCGAAAAGACTTCCGCCGGCGAGAATCAGAATCAAGAAAAGAAAAGACCGCCGATCGAACCCCGATTGCTGGCTGATTGCGGCAACTCCGAAGTGTCGAAGAAACGAAATCACGCTGCGAGACGCAATGAAACTAACGCAGCCCGCAATAACACTGGCCGCTAAGGACAGGGCAACAAGGTTAAGAACGGAGAAATGCCAGCGCGATTTCAAAATCGCGATCAAGTTCGCTATGATCGACCACAGCAACAAGAAGAACCAAAAGACCAGGGTCACCCGAGCCCCGAACCACCTGACGATCTGACCCCGGACTCGAAAGGTTCTGGCTACCTTGGCCTGACCGGGCGTGAGCAGAAGAAAATCGTTATCGCCGGTTTCGAATGTCGGCTTCCCTAGAAGAGACTTGACCCCGGCCGTCGCGCGGGCAAGACCAGCCTCAGGTCTAATCCGAACAATCGGTAAGAGCCAGCGGACATTACTCGTCTGGTCCAGCCAGTTGAATCCCAGGAGATCGGGTTCTACCTGTGTCGAAATCCAGAGCTGTGGATCGCGGTCGATCTCGACCGGTGGGAATTCAGACGCTACTACGCCCCGGACGAGGAAGTCGCGATCGTCTATCGAAACCAGGCGGCCAACAATGCTCGGGTCCGACGCAAAGCGTTGCTGCCAAAATTGCTGGCTTAACAGGACTTGGAAGCAGCCAATGGCCGCGCTGGGCTCATTGCAGGAGATGCTCTGCCCTGCGACGAAACGCGAGCGGATTACTGTGAAATAGCCATCGGTGACAAAGCTCCCGTTGACACGGCTCTCCCAATTCCCACTCTTGAGTGTTAGAGGTACCGGACTGTACGCCGCCGCTTCTGCGAACTGGCCGTTAGCGCTCTTCAAGCGCCGCATTTCCCCGTACGTGAAGGTGCCCGCTCGCCGGCTGTCCATCTTGCTGTGGAATAGCTCGAAAAGTTGCCCTGATGTTTGGGAGACGAGCATTCCGTTCACCAAACTCAATAGCGCCAAGGCTATTCCACATCCAACGCCCTGTAGCAAAGCCAGCGCTGTCGCCGTTCGCCAAGGTGCCGACTTCGCGGCGTCGGCAGCAACATTCGGAGTCTCCAGCTTTGTCATAGCTCTGTTTGGGCCAGAACTCGGATGACTTGTTCCCGTCAAACTTTATTGAAGATAACCACGTCGACGATCCCGAATCGCGAGACAGAGATTCTTCGGAAACCGTCCGCGCGCGCCTGTTCCGAAATCCAGGAAACCCAGTCCTGACCCGAGTACATGTCACGAGCGATTATGGCTACGCTCTTCTGTCCTTCGAGACGGGGTCCAAGGCGCCGTTTGACATCCGCCTTCTCTTCAGCGCCGAAATTGAACGGTAGAACGAGGCCTGTTTTTGGAGATAGATCCGGCCGGTACGCGAGCGCCGGAGCGATGAGGAAAGGCCACCGTTGTGGCGCGTCCAGCCAATCCAACCGCCGTGTCTCGACCAGTCCGGGATAGACAATCAGCGACCCGGCGGTTTTGACGGCGCCTGCAGCGGCTTTCCAGTCGTCCTGTTGGTAGTGAGGAATAACTCCGCTGCGTGCGGCGATGAGGGCGGCTAGCAATACTGAGGATAGGAGTGATAACCCCCGCAGCCATCTAGGTCTAACTGACCAAAGAATCAGACCCCACACGATAATCAAACCGGGAGCGGCGGGCAGCAGATAGCGTGGCACGAACACGGAAGCCGTTCCAAGGTGCGAGAGTGCAAAGAATCCGAATATCGGGATAAGCATCAACGCAAGGCCCAGTAAGAAAGCCTCGTCCCAATTCCATTTCCTGTTTGAAGCCCCTTCCAGAACGGACAAAGCCCGGATAATGACAACGGTCACATGGCCCCGGGCCTGGTCTTGGACCGCCTGATCGCCAGGGGAAGAGAGCAGATCCGGCTCGCTCTGCCCGATCCGCTCGACATGCTGGTGGTTCATAGCGAAGTGGGAGGCGCCCTCGATCAAGCCATCAAAAAAGTCAGTCGCTAACACAAAGACGATTGGAATGAACACGACTGGAACAGCGGCTCTTAAAAGCTCTCCGATTCCCGGCGCTGCAAGGGGCATTTCGAGAAGCCTGCGTTCCCGAAATATCATGAGGGTTTGCGGGACTAGAGCTGTTACCAGAGCAACCGTAACCGTGGCCCAACCCAAAACCGCCCAGATGTTCAACGACCGCTTGTACAGGCTTAAGGCAAACACAAAGAGCAATTCGATCCCAAAAGCGAGCGCAAACGTGATTTGGAAATGAACCGCGATGGCTGAGCACACCGACCAGAGGAATGCATTCGAGGCCTCATGAGATTTGAGCCATCGCAGGAGGAAAAGGAGCGCAGCCGTTTCCGCCAGCAGGCCCAATGGATACGGGCGCGCACTCGGAACCTGGCGAGCCACCTGTGGCAATAAGGCGTAGAGAGTCGCGAAAATCACGCCGCAGTCGCGATCAAAGCACTCCAAACCAACGCGATACCACACATACAATGTGGCTAACGCCGCAAACAGTGAAGGAAGTCGTAGCACGATCTCACTCGAGCTTCCACCAATGTGCAAAACAATCCATTCGATCCCTGAAAACAGAAATGACTGCGGCCACAGCGCAGTGTTGCTCAACGCCTGGGCAAGCGTGCCTTTGATGAGCACGGCAACCAGAGTCTCATCAAGCCAAAAGCTGTTGGCCATGGGCAATACCCAAACCCAGACGATTAGAACCGCAGCCAGCACCTGACAGACGCGCAGCCGCCAATCGGTTCCGCGCGTCTCAGTCACGGAAATCGCCAAACTTTTTCTCCAATGGCTTCTTCTACGTACAGCGAGTTTTCCGCTGCTTAGTTCGTTTCCGCCCATCCCGGTGCTACTCTCCGGCCCAGCTAGGAGCTTCGACAACTATCGAGCCCGACCTATTTCTCGACTGGGCCTTGGAAAACGCTAAAAACGCGGCTTAGCTGATAGCTCATAGCTGACAACTATTTCTCATCTCCGCCTCAAACCAAGTAGGCTGAGAAAGAAGCTCGTCAAACAAACCTCAAACCCAAGCATCAAGGCCGTTGCGGAGGGCAGGGTCACGCGCAGCGCCTGCGAAGGCACCAGGTGTCCAAAGCCGCTTTGATACCAGGCCCACACGTTGTAGACCGCGTCACCGAGACCGGCCGCGAACAATGCCGCTCCGGCAAGTAGACCGGTCTCGAGTGTTAGATAACGGAACCAACGTTCAAATTTCGGATCGGCCGGAAGCAGTCCCTGTGAAATTCCAAAGACCTTCGCGCTAATAGCGAACGCGCAGGAATGGAATCCAATCAGGATGCAGGCGGAAGCATAGGCAAGTGTATCCACATCGAAATTGACTCTCCCAATAGTGCGCTGTGCGGGCAGCAGCCACGCTACCAGCGCAACCCCAATCAGGGCAAGCAGGGCTCCTGGATAGAAAAAGAGCCATCTCGGGCAATAAAGAAGGAGAAATCGAAGATGACGCCAGCCGTCATGCCATGTATGCAAGTGCGGGGGATGAGAGCGGCCATCGGGAGAAAGTGTTGTTGGCACCTCGCCGATTCGTAACCGCGCAAGAGTCGCCTTCACCACCATTTCGCTCGCAAATTCCATTCCCGTGGTTTGCAAATCCAGGGCTTTGATCGGCGACTTCCGGAACGCTCGTATCCCGCAATGAAAATCGCCAACCGGTGCTTTAAAGTACAGTCTTCCCAGGAAACTAAGCACTGGATTGCCAAGGTACTTGTGTAAAAAAGGCATCGCGCCCGGCTCGATCCCGCCCTTGAAGCGATTCCCCATCACCAGGTCGGCGCCCGATTCCAAGGCTGCGAGAAAGCGGGGCAAGTGCGAAAAATTATAGCTATCGTCCGAGTCTGCCATCAGAATGTATTCGCTACGCGCCGCATTGATGCCGGCCATCAGCGCAGCCCCATACCCGCGCACAGCTACATCAACCACTCGGGCGCCCTCTCCGATCGCGATGGCTTGCGATCCGTCGGTGCTGCCATTGTCGGCCACGATCACCTCGCCCGAAACGCCCGCCGCATCGATGGCTTTCATCGCCTTGCGAATGCAGACAGCCAGCGTTTCCGCCTCATTTAGACACGGCATGATAACGCTAATCGAGACTCGTTCTGCCGAAGCGGGCGCAGCAATTGAATAGCTCTCTAGAGCCGGAGCAGTAGCTTCTGAAGTGCTCATCTCATCACACCTCGAAAAATCTCCTGGAGGGTGGGCTTCAGCCTGCGCAGGACTTTAGTCCTGCATCTTCAGCAGAAGCATGTCGCCGTCCGAATAGACGACTGAACTACTGTCGCCGACCGATCGCAAGATAGTCGGCCACGTGTCGGTTTTGTACTTATTAAGCAGAAGAAACGGGGCACCGTATCTCTTGAAGATCTGCTTTCGCTCCACATCGCTTGTGGTCGCGGCGAAGAAGCGCTCGTCGTCGTCCTCGCGCTGCTTTGAATTGACAAAAAATAGAACGTGTACCGGCGGATAGGCGACAACCTTCGGCCCAAAAGCCGGAATACGCAGGCTCGTATCGAAATCCGACAGGACCGAATGAGTTTCCGGGATGTACCTGGGCAAGAACTTGTATTCGCCGTACGAGCTCTGAAAGATGGGAATCGAAGAAACAAATCCAGGTAGCATCATGATCACCCCCACCGCAGTTGCAGCAAAGATCACATTCCGTGTCCATCGCGCGCGTCCTCGAGCAGAACCCATCGCGACTGCGCCCGCCTGATAGCGTGCCAGCCAATCCGCCACGCTTAGCTGGAGCATGAGCACAATGAACGGCATGACACGGCCCAGCGTGAACTTGCCCGTAAACCAACCGGCTGCGTAAACGAATACCAAGCAAAGAAATATGAGCGAGACGAAATCGCGCCGGTTTGACCGAAGCCGGAGTAGGAGCAGGGGCACACCGATAAGCGCCAGAAAAGTCGCCAAAAATGTCTTTATCAAACCGACATACATGCCGCTGGTCGCGGCATCGAAATGTCCCGTTCGGCTTAGTAGTAGCGCGCGGATATCGTAATAAGGCCATGCCCAAGCGAGTAGGAAAGCCGCAATGCAAACAGCGGCCAGTTGAAGCATCGAAGCCCACGACCTCCCAAAATCGACCGTCAGAGCAAACAGGCCCACAAACATCGAGATGGCCGTGAGCGGGTGGTCTAAACAAACATCGGCTGTAATGAGCGTAAGTAACGCCAATAACCCCGGATTTCGGTTTCTCGCCACCAGGATGGAGATGTACCAAGCCAGGAACACCATTCCTGTCGCGAATGTCGACGGATTACCCGCGACTATACCGAGGGCGTTCAGGTGAAGAAAACCGCTGAAATACCACGGGAACAAACCCCAGAGCACAAGCACAAACAGGAGCGCGTAGAAATCGGTGTGTTTCGCCGGGAAACTGGCGCGTACAAAAAGACCAAAGGTGCAGACCAGTAAGAGAACGTTCAGTATTCCAGCCGTTCGCAACGTATCCACCCCAGAAAGCCCCGTGGCACGTGAAAAGAGACCGAGTGCGAGGGCATACGGAGAATAACCCGCATGTGGGACGTTAATTGGCAGGATCGGGTTCGGCGGATGCGTTGGGTGGGCCGCTAACTCACGCACCACGGCCGCATGCTCCCAGAAATCGGAAACGCACAGGCCATTTGCCGTGTAGCCGGTTATGAGCATAAGCAAGACCGTGGAAAGAACCAGATACCGGTGATCGCCGATAATTCTGAGCCAGCTTGCGCTCAACATCCTGCGCCGCGGAGCCTCGCTATCGCGCAGACTCCTCGAGGCAATTCCCGAGAGATAGACAATCAGCCCGGCGCATGCGAACGCCAGTGCAATGCCGCCAAACATCTGCCAATTGAGTTGATGTTGTCGTGCGAGGTTGGGCGTGCCGAATAGGCTTAAGGATGCATTAAGCACACGCTTGACGATCAAACTCGCTACAACGGCAATCACGGTCTCGGCCAGTGCAAGTACAAGAAATTCCACCGCCGAGACTCGCTTGCCAAGCCCAGACAACGCAAGCCTGTTCAGAGCCAACGCCCATAGGAATACGCCAGAGAAGAAGGCTGCCGTTAGGAACACGCCGCTGAATGCCTGTACCACGCCTCCGCGAATTCGAAAAGCTCGCGCTAAGTTGGCCTGTCCAGGCGTGAGAAAGATAAAGTCGCCCTGGTGGCCAAACATGCTGCTCACCGTGCGTTCGGCGCTGTCTGGGGCAATCCCAGATCTCAGCTGGACGATCGGTAACAGCCAACGTACCTTGTTCGATTCATTGATCCAGTCAACCCGCAAGAGTGCCGGTTCGGCTTCCACCGGGATCCAGAGCTGAGGGTCTCGGCCGACGTCCACTCTGAGCGCGTTAGCTGCCAAAACGCCTCGCACTGCAAACATTTGTCCGTCAATGAGAATCGAATGGCCGATGATATTGGGATCGGAAGCGAAACGCTCCTGCCAAATTCTAGAACTCAGAATAGCGTGTAAACACGGAGTTTCGGCTTCGCACGAGATCTCCCGGCCAGCAACAAACCGCGCGCGTATAGTCCGGAAATAATCCTTTGTAACGAAGCTGGCATCTATATTTTCGTGCCAGTTACCGTCTCCAACAGTAACCGGGACGGGGCTATACGCAGCTACTTGCCCGAACACATTCGAGCTGTTTTCCAGGCGCCTCAACTCTGAAAAAGAAAACTCGCCGATTCGGCGGCTCTCTAACTTACTATGAAAGAGTTCAAAAGCCTGCCCGTTGCCGCTGTCTGCCGCTAGTAATCCTTCGAGCAAGCCAAAAATGGCGCATCCCGCTCCCGTTGCCGCGCCTATCATCAGAGCTAAAAGAGCGAGCCATGTCCACCGATTGAATACGGCCGGCGTCAAGCGCTCGCTCTCGGCTTGTGACGGGCTCGTGCCCACTAGATTAGTCATCTGTCCAAAAAATAGTTACTTCGCAAGCACGCCGATGGACTGGCAGGCTCGGAGCGCAACAGCTTCTGCACTAAAAAACTCCGCTATGCTCTTTCTCGACTTGTTGTCTGCCCGTTCTGGCGGGTTTTCAACATACCTCTTTAGTGCCTCAGCGAACACATGGATATCGTGAGGATCAATGCAAATTCCAGGAGCATCGTAGCCCAGAAGGTCGGTTGAGGCGCCATTGTAGACGGACAACACTTGCGGCACGCCGGCGACCGCGGCCTCGAGCGCTGCAAGCGACCAGTTGTCGTCAAGCGTCGGAAGAATGAAAACGTCGCACGCTGCGAAAATACGTGGCAGATGATTTGGCTGTTGAAATCCTAGAATAGACATTCTAACGTCAGAACGGCTTCGCTTCCAGTCCTCAATAAGTTGCTTTTCCGTCCCTTCACCGACGAAAAGGGCCGAGAAATCGGCTGCCGTATTCGAGCGCAAAATCTCCAAAGCTTTCAGGTACTCAATAATTCCCTTACGCTTGACGAACTGACCCGCATAGAGAAGGACCACTCCCGATAAGCCAAGCTCGCGACGAGTCTGATCGCGTGTCTTCGTGGCCTCATCTGTCTCCGCCCGTAGATGATGAGTATTGGTTCCAATCATGCCGTTATCGATACGGGATGGCTCGGCGCCATAAGATTGCAATAGACGTGACGACTCTTCACCGTTCGACCAGAATCGCCGGGCTCGGCGGATTAAAAGCCGGCGCAGTAGCTTTCGATACGGCTTTACCCAACCCTCAGTATGTAGCGTTCCTTCCCACCAGATAATGAGAGGCACTCTATAAACGCTGGCGTACAGACTGGCTTGAAGAGTTCGAAATCCCAGCTCGGCGGAGACGATCACCTCAGGCCGAAACCGTCGCAACGAGAGAAGCAGGTCATATGGGAGGTGCCGAAATCGCTCGTCTTCGGGTACTGCATCCGGACGCTTTCGCTGATAAGGTATGACATCTCCTTTGAGGTACGTGTGCGGAAAAGGCAACTCGGGTGGCGTTGTCCACGATCGGTTCGGTTCCGACGGCGCATCGAAAAACACTCGTAAGTCGTGCTGTTCACTTAGCAATCGAAAAAACTCTAATCGATATGGCGCAGGTATGTTGGTAAGTACGGCGACCCGGCGACGCACATACTTAGAACTAAGAGGCGCGGCATCAGAGCGTCCAGCAGGATGAGCGGCTGTACTGGCCATACTTACTCTCGATTCTTGAAGGCCATAATCGTCAGCGCGACACATCGCCTGCGGCCACATCGAATGCCGGGACGTCCTGACAGAGGTCTGAATGCCACGTTGCCGTAGGAGCCATTGCGAGACTGCGCGCTTGCCCCAGCGCAAAGTCATAAATGCGGCTTAAGGCTTCGAAATTTTTCTCCGGAGTGTAGCGGAAAAAGTATTCGCGCCGCGCGTTCGAACCCAACCGATCGGCAAGCAATGGGTCAGACAAGATGCTCGAAAGAGCCTCAGCCAAGGCATTTTCATTGCCCGGTTCGAATTTCAACCCGATTTCCCCATTGCGAACCATTTCGTCCATGGCTCCCAAGCTTGAAACGATCACCGGCCTTCCGCAACAGAACGCCTCCAGTAAAGTACGTGGACAGTTTTCGAAGCAGAGCGATGGTAGAACAATTGCCCTGGCCCTGGCAATTTCACCCAGTACTTCCTCGTATGGTCTAGCACCCATGAACTCGACGTCATCGGAGCTAAGACCAAGCGAGTGAGCAACTCTTACCAGATCGGCGCGGGAGGGGCCATCGCCGATGATGAGAAGACGTCCCAATTTCCTCGCACGAATTCTGCTCCATGCACGGAGTAACACGTCGACACCCTTCTCGGTTGCAAGCCGGCCTACAAATAGAATTGAGGCGGAAGACGAAGGTGTTTGCCGCGGCTCTCCGATGTCGTCGAGAAAGTTAGTTTTTACAAATATTTTGCTTTTTGGAATGCCGCCTGCGATGAATTTAGATCTCGAATGTTCGCTCAGAGCGACAAACGCGTTGACTTGCGTGTCCCACGTATGAGACGTTCGGTTCGTGATTATCATTCTCGCTACGACGCTCGATGCGACTAGCGAGTCTCTGTAACATCGGTGTATGATGCCGGGCCAAGGGCTTTTTCCGATGCACTCTTGGCAAATGTGACCATCCCTCGAAAGGTCTGCTCGTGTACACAGAAGCCGAAAGTTATGTAAGGTTTGCACTGTTGGGACACCAGATTCCTGACATGCCAGGTGCACCGAAGGCGATAATCGCATCCAAAAATTGTGTACGTGCGCGAGATCGGGCCGTACGACCGCACAAAGCTGTTTCACCAAGCGATACGAGAAGTCAGACCAGGCGGACGACAACCCGAGCTGAATGCTCTCTCGCATTCCTTCTTTCTCCGTTTCGTTTGTGAGTTGGCAATCGTAAACTTTAATTCCGTGAGAGCGTAACAAGCGAATCTCGGAATCTACGACGGCGTCTTCACCGCCAGCTTGACGATATCGATTATGCAGCACTAGAACGGTCATAAGCTTTCACCGCGGGAACTGATGGGCGAACGAATTCCTGGGCTCGACGTAATACGAACAAGTATGTTTTAGGTTCAGGTCCGGTTCTCCGGATGCTGCCTGCTGTGTAAGAGCGCACGTTCAAGCGTACGCCGGTGGACGGTAATCCCGAAGCGATTCTGGATAATCTGCAGACATTGCTTTGTCGTCGCTCCGGTCAGCGAACTCTTCATTTTCACGACGTAATCGAGAACGGCTGGCGATAGCTTATGGCCGCCCTTGAGGCCGCGCTGTTTCGGGAGAAGACCCGATAAACCTGACTGCTCAAAGGCCGCCTGCGCCTGATAAAAAGTAGGACGTGAAACTCCAAACGCTTGAGCTGCTTCGACAATTGACATCCCCTCCGCATAGTGGCGTCGCAGCATCTCGTAGCGAATCTGCAAAAGATCCGTAGGATCGAAGAACGGATTTCCCTTGAATAAGGGGTCAGTTATCGCTTCCGGATGAGGATTAAGCGTGCCTGTGCGGTTCAACTCGGACGCCTTCTGATCGATTTTGCCGATCTTGGCCATCGCGTTTAGCAACGGGGGCTCTTTACTGGGACGGGAATTGTGGGAAGACTAAAACTTACTAACCGCGAGGTTATACTCTTTCAGCCTGAAATAGCGTTGATTGTTGCGATTTACATTTGCGGCGAGCGCCAAGCCCGTCATCATCGCGATGACAAGTATGAATCCAGGTTCTTCTCGTAAGAAACGAAAAATCGCCTGTCTCGCATCGGCGCGTACCGAAAGCCAAAACAGCGGAATGGCGATAGCAAAGAACAATGCCTTACTGCCTGTCAGCGTGACGAGTGCAGCTAGACCCACACCAGGCAAGGCGGCCCTAAGCTGCCGGCGGTGTTGTAAGTTGAACGTGGTCATCAAGGAGGGTTGTATCTTGCGGATCGATGTAGGCGATTGAATAGAGCCGTGCGAGGACCGGCCCCCGTCTTTCCCAACTGAAGTTCCGATTTACGTGATGGTGTGCCGCTACCCCAAGGCGGCCCGTGTACTCCTGATTTGTGGCTAACCTGTACATGGCTTTGGCCATTTGCGTGACCGTCTGGTCTGGAGATTCGGGCGGGATTTTGATTCCCACGTCGGTCGTCACCTGCAGACCTGGTCCTCCGGTGTCAAGGCAAATGACCGGGCGGCCGGCTGCCATCGCCTCAAGACAGACCCAGCCGCCTGAGTCGTGAAGACTCGGGTGAACGAGCACATCGCACTCTGCCAGAACTTCGAGCGCCTGCGCTCTCGGCATACCCCCCAGAAACCGGATCTTCGATGCCACGCCAAGTTCTTGAGCTACGCGCGTAAGGCGCGGCAACTCAGGTCCGTCGCCAACTATCCATAATTCAGCATCAGGGAGTTCGATGCTCATTCGAGCAAATGCTCGAATGCCAATTTCGAATCCCTTCCAGTAAAGAAGACGGCCCAGACTTAGAAACCTAAATGGCCCTCCACCTTTCGGCGCCAGCAGAGCTAGCCGGCGGAGTTCCTTTTCAGGTAATCCAGCTTCAGAGACGACGCGTATATGTTGCCCTCCCAATTTACGAACCCGCGCGGCTGTATCCTCTGTTTTCGCAAGGATAATTTGCGCCTTGCGGGCTGTAATCTTCACGAACGGATCGGATTCAGCCAAAGCTCTGCGAACAGTTCGGATCATCTCGAATAGCCGGCCCTTACTGCTCAGCACTGGAGACAAACGCGCAGGAGTGGATTCGCCGCCGCCTACCGGTCCCCAAATAAAAGGAATCGGTAACAGCGCGAGAAAGCTGGGTTTCCAATGCGCCCCAAGTGTGAGGTGATGAACAAAATCGAAGGCAAGACGCCGATGCAGACGCCGCGCAACAAAAAACGCCAATATTTGCCAGAGATGATAATGCAGGTGGTATCTGACCGTCGTTCCCTGATTGCAGGGCCGCATCCAGCGGGGAAGGTCGCAGTAGACAAAGTGCAGATTAGCGGGACTGCCTGCATCCTGGTATGTTTCTATGGAGTGCCGCTCGCTTTCGGGCGTCAGCACCCACACATCGTGAAACCGCGCGATTTGCTGTGACCAATTCCAGCCAACGCCCGGTTCCGATCCACGCCCGGGACCGCATCCGTAGGCTGAAATTAGAATTCGCAGGCGAGGAGGCAATGGGCACCCAGATTGCAAAGAAACACTCCCTTACGGTCGCGGTTCAGACAGGCACTTCGATCCATAAGAACTTACAGCACGGCGCGCGTTAGCAAGTGGCGGTTTGGTGTCCGGGTTACCGCCGCCCTCCAGGCGTGTAGGTCTTGTAGTATTTGTTGTAGCTATTGTAATTTGCGGTTCCGCGCGGATCGAAATCGTTAAGAATGGTTCCAACGATGCGAGCGCCGTCGGCCATGAGGCGCTCGGTGGCAACTCGAGCGCTCTCGCGATCTGTCGCGCCTGCCCGGAGCACCAGCACGACACCATCGGCGTGCCAACTGAGGAGTCGAGCATCTGCGACTGGGAGAATCGGCGGGCTGTCGACTACGACGAAGTCATAATGCTCTCGCAGCATGCTGAATAGATCCGCTATCTGAGTGCCAAAAAGCTGATTTGCGGCCTGTATCCTGACCGACCCGCCGGTGAGTATGAAAAGGCCAGGGACATCGAGCTTCCGCACGTAGTCCGATAACTCAATTTTCCCGCCGACGCTCTTCTCCAAGAGTAAGTCGCTCAAGCCGTTCTCATCTGGGATCGAAAACACTTGGTGAAGCCTGGGATTAATAAGGTCAGCATCCACAAGAAGGACCTTTTTACCCACTGAGGCTAGGGTGACTGCCAAGTTGGCCGACGTAGTGGTCTTTCCTTCGCGAGGGGACGGACTCGTCACAACCAGAATGCTGCTCTTGAGTTGTCCTTCGCCGGAAAACACCAGTGAGGCGAGAATAGCGCGAAAAGAATGGACAATGAGAGATCCGCCCTCGTTGTTGCCGGCGGTCTGCGGCCGGAATTGACCGCGGATCATCGCATGTTCAGCTCCCTTGCCCGCCTCGCCATTTGGCAGCGAAAGATTGTTCCTGCGCCAAGCCGGGCCAACCGCTTCGATCGAAGGTACCGCACCGAGCTCCGGAACGTGCAAAAGCGATTCGATTTGCCCGGGAACCCTAAGCCTGCTGTCCCACCGATCGCGAATGAAGACGTAGATGACTCCCAGTAGAATCCCGCTCAGAAGTCCGATCAACGCCGTAAACGCAGGTTGCGGTTCAAACGGATGAGTTGGCACTTCCGCTGGATCGAAGACGGCTGCGCTGCCGGTGTGCATCGCCGAAGCCATACTGGCGCTTTTCAGCTTCTGAAGCATGGAATCGTAGAGCTGCCGGTTGCTCTCGACCTCGCTCTTCAAAATGTTGTAGCGGCTGGCCTTGGTATCTTGTGAGGTGACAAGCGCGGCCTGCTGCGAGTAAGCCTGCGAGAGCAGAGTCTCGCGCCGGGCTGCCGCTTTGTAGTCGCTGTCAATCTGGCTCAAAACCTCGGTCCGCTGGCTCTTCAGAGTGGATTCCAGTTCGTTGACTTGAGCCTGAAGCTGCTTAACTTTATAGTAATTTGGCGTATAAAAGGACTTCGCCTGAGCGAGCTGCTGCCGGGCGTCGTTCAGCCGCATCTCGTAGTCCCGAATCGGACCGTTCTCTGTTAGCTGAGCCAGCCCTTCAGGAGTTGTTTTCTCAGCCATTTCGTATGTCGATTGCTTTCGCATGCGATCGGCCTCCGCTTGCGACAGCTCAGCCTGTAACTGTGTGAGTTTCGCTTCGGCGACGCTATTTTTTTCGTCCGTGAAGAGGAGCCCGGCGGACTGCCCGTATTTCTGCAGCTCGTCTTCAGAGGCTTGAAGCTTCGTTCTCAAGTGCTCGGACTCGCGGGTCAGCCACTCCTTCAAACGTTGAACCGAACTCAAGCGGAGCTCGTCGCCCTGCTCAATGAACTCATTCGCAAGTGTGTTGGCAAAATCGGCCGCGAATTGGGGGTCGTTTGACCTGTATTCGATGGTTACGACGTGGGAAGCTCCGCGACTGGCAGCAACGTCCAGGTTGCCTCTGATTTCGGCGACGGCCATTTCTTTCGGAGTTGCGGGCGCCGGTGGGGGCAGTCCGATCTTTTCTCGCACATAATCGAGGAAGCCCAGCTTAGCAGTGGGCCGATACTTTTCCACCATGTGCAGACGCGTGGCAACACGCTCCAGCAGCGCGTTGCTGGTCAGCTCGTCGAGCTGCGTTTGTAGATATGAGTCTGGGGTACTTCCACGACTTATAGGGTCGATGTCGCTTAATTGTAGGAAATTGTAATTCAGAGCCTCGATCTCAATAGAAGTCTTGGCTCGATAAAGCGGAGCCTGGACGAGCGACGTCAAGAACGCTACCGATCCGCAGGCTAACCCACAACCCAAAATGAGTTTCTTCCGAGGCCACAGCAACCTCCAAAGGCTAGCGGTTAGATTGCCGCCGGATTCCGGGTTAGCTCTAGAGTCGAAGGTGCCTGGACCCCAATTGTCGTCGGGCCGACTCACGGGCAAGCCGGTATTTCGGAACTTCGAAACCTGATTGTTGATCATGGGCTTCCTTCGCTCTGGCTTTTATCGCCAGATGAGTAGACCGGTGCCGACGTTTATTCCCTGCTCGATGGCTCGTATGCTCACATTTTTGGCCAAGTTGCTGGGCACGTATAAAATGTCATCCGGCTTGAGAATCGAATCGCTGGATTTGCCGTGGAGGACCTGACCTAGATTGACCGCGATTTGTTGCCGGTCGTGAGCCCCTGGGACGTTCCGTAGAATCTTTGTGTTCTTAAGGGAAGCGTACTGTGTCGCACCTCCAGCCATGGAAAGAGCTTGCAGCGCCGATATATTTTCGTTGTCATTGAGCACAAATCCGCCCGGTTTCGCAACCTGGCCGATGACATAAATCAATCGCGCGCGCGGAACTTGGATAACGTCATGGGGACAAATCTGGATGTTGTCCTGCGGCTTCTTCGCCTCGGCTACATCGCTTAAGTTAACTTTTGCAATGTAGTACTGACCGCTTGCATCCTTCGTTGTGCCCGGTACAGGAATTGGGCCCCATTGCGCCTGCCGTGTAATGATCGCCGTGCTACTCGCGTCGGGGGTCACTCCGCCCGCTAGCGACAACGCTTCCATCAGGGATTTACCCCCCTGTAATTGATGCTCCCCGGGCTGTTTCACGGATCCTAGAATGGAAACCGGCTGGCTTCGAAAATCCACAACACTGAGTGAAACTTCCGGATCGTTGATATAAAGCTTCAACTTCTCAATCAGTGCGGCTTTCAACTCCTCGACGGTCTTCCCGGCGGCTAACACGCGTCCGGCCATAGGAAAGTCGATGAATCCGCTGGGACTAACCATAAATTGCTTACCGGAAAATTCATCCCCGCCGGCGACCCAGGCGGTTACAACGTCGCCCGGACCTAACAGATAGGACGGATTCACAGCGACTAGCGGTTGAGCCGGGCTCTGCCCACTTGAAGGCGGCTGAACCTGGCTCGGCGCGTTTGACGAAGGTGGGTTCGATTGTGACATCGCCAGCCGGGCATCCAATAGGGCCGAAGCTAAAGCGAATACCACTATCCAACGACGCTTTAGGAGCAACATAGACGAAGTTCTTCAATAAGCTCTCGGCAGAACCCGGTGTCGAGCGGCCGATGGCAAGTTACCTCTATCGTCGCCGAAGTTTTGGGCGGCAGTTGAAACAGGCCGAACGCCTTTGGACAAGCCGTCAATCGTATCGATCAGGGGTGTTAGCCAGTTTCCCTCGAGTTCGGCGGCAACGGAGCGCTGCAATAGTTCAATCGAGACCACGATTCTGTAGCCGCTTCGGAATGCCTCAATAACTCCTTCGACGCCGGCCAAGGGACCTCGCTCAATCCGTACCTTTTGGCCGAGCCGCAGAAAAGGCCAAGGCTTGACTTGGAACGACGAGATAAGAGTCTTCAGGCTTTCAATTTCAGCTTCGGGTATGGGAATGGGACTGGTTCCAATCCCGACAAAACACATCGCACCAGGCGCTAGCAATGCAGGAGTCCGCTCCTGATGATTCAGCCGGCAGAACACATAACCGGGAAAAAGAGGTTGATGTATCTGTTTGATTCGGTCAGACCAGGCTCGTGCCCTTTGATACGTCGGAAGGAACGAGTCAAATCCTCTAAACTCCATTGCTCTTGAAAAGCTTCTCTCATAGTTCGTACGCACGCGCATTGCAAACCATTCGCGGCGGCTCACGATTTCACCACTCATAGTATGTACCTCTCCTCCGTTAGGAACAAGTCAAGCGGTCGAAATCAGTCAAACGAGGAATTGAGTCACGAGATTACCGAGGATCATAAATTCACGCAGACTTTCGAGAGAGACTTACAATCGCATAGCTGCTATACCAAAGCCAGCGAGCTAACCACGTGTAATGAAGGTAACCTATCACAAGAGCTACTCGAATAATGCCGACTAAAAATCTCAGCGTGAGCCGAGTTATAGAACCGACTTGCCGTAACAGTTCGATGACTGCTGGCAACTTCAGATTTTAGAAAAAGAAGAGATCAGCCCAGAAGCGAAAAAATGGCGTCGAAGTATATAGCTCACGCCCAACGGGTCCCAAACTTATTACTCCCTCCGCAGTTTGTAAAGCTATACTTTACGGGAACCCTAACCAAAGCCGGATATTCAGCTAACACTCAATCGGGTTACATTTTGCATTTCTTCTGAGAATCTGTCAAGAGTAAATGCCGCAATCCCGCGCGACACTGGACGGCATTCGACGGTTGCGTTCTGGCGCTTAGCGAGTGAAGCGCAGTATGAGTAAATGCTCGAAAAGCCCGTCGCTCTAGTAGTAACCGTCTCAGATCGCAATAGCGATGCAGACCATCGGACTCTACGCATACGTTCAACGCGCCGACTCATATGCAGTACTGATAGTACTGTTGTTGGTGGATCGTTTGCCCACGCTTGTTCATTTGGGGCGTGGCAGCGTTGCATAAAACGGTCGTTAACGGATCGCCTGATTTAGCTTCCAGCGAGAACATCGGCGCTCGAATTCAAGTTAAACACTTCCCAGGGCGGGAAGTTGCCAAAAATTGTTAGCCACGTGCCCAATCTTGTCGTCACCCGGTGCGGCAAACTAATTACAACCCTGCCCACTAGCGCGAGTTTCGCGCCGTTTAAATTGGAGCCGGCGTCCCAAGGAGTCGGGACGTCAGATTGAGAGTTGCCCAAAAGGCGATTCTAGAAGCGTTGGCTCCCCGGCATGGACTCGAACCACGAACTTGACAGGATTCTGATGTCTCGTAACTTACTGATTCTACAAAGTCGCTGAAGTCGTCAAAAGCCTCAAAAGCAGGCCTGCGGTACAAAATCGGTACAATCTCGTTCGTCGATCCTCAAGGAGTTAGTGCGACGCAAGGAGCGGAGGTTTTTTGCTGACGCGGCCGAAAGACCGGGAAGTCGCTGTTTGCCGTCTATGGCGGGGAAGCCTTGTCAGGTTCACTCGCATAGGCCTCTTCGTGGCGAGCGAGCACGTCGCTTTCTGTAATGGACGAAAACACGCGGTCAAATTCCGATAGCATCCATCGGGCTGAGATGACAGGGACTTCCTCTGGATCATTCACAAATAAGTCACGGTTCTCTACATCCCAACCCGCTGGACTTCTGTTCGAAGTCACGGCGGCTTTCTTGCCCGGCTTCTCCATCTTTGCCGCGGGCATTCGAACAACTGCCAGCGTCTTTTTGAGGCTGCCAAGATCCTGAGCCAGTCTTTCACTAAAACATTCTTTGGCCTGATGCATTGTCCGCACGACTTCATATGCGCCCAACAACCAGAGCCACATCAACGATTCGGCACGCCCAACCTGCCCAGCATCGATACACTGACTTGAGAACCCATTGTCGAGGTTTTCAATGATTTCGTCAGCAAAAGAGCACAGCACATTTACGCGGCCAGACAAATAGTGAGAGAACGCAATCAAAGGCTCGCGCTCGACGATCTCCGCCCATGTCGGATCAGTGAGGGTTCGCGGAAAACGCTCTAGGTATCTCACGGCCACCTTGCGGCTGATTTCAGCGCGGCTTCGATGGTTGCAAGCGACAGCAGTAGGCTGAGAGGCGCGTCCGCTAGCGCCACAGCGCCGTAACCCGCGTACCATTTTGCCGCCCTCTCGTTCTTGGCGTCGATAAGAAGGGCGACGCCGCCGACTTCGGCCGCCGCCAGCAAACAGCGTCTTCCTGCTGCGAGCAAAAGCTGTCCGCCAAGCCCTCGCCCCTGTACTTTGCGATCCACAGCCAAGCGCGCCAACCGGAATACCGGCACGTCATGACGTGCCAGCCCGCGCCGTACGATCTCTGGCGTCCGGGCATATTCGATTGAAGCGGGACTCAGGCTATAGAAACCGAGAATGGCTTTCTCGTCGGCATCGTCGATTGCGAGGAAGGTTTTCGCGCCGCCCAGATCGTGGCTTCTGCGGGCATAGCGCTTCAGGAACTCATTCAGCGCCGCTTCGCCGCAATCGAAGGCTTCACGATCATGTGTCTTCCTAATCGGCTCCTCGTGCCATGCCGGGACGCTCATGATCTCTTTGGCAGCGCCCGAGCGGCGGCCCGCAGTTTTGCGTTCGGTTTGGGCGGATTTTCCAGGAGGTCCAGAACCCGGAGACTGTCCCTTTCCGAAAGTTGGATATGCTCGGCTTCCTCGATGACGGTCTTGGCGACACGTAAAGCCTGCTGAAGGACGAAGTCCGTCAAATCGGTATGTTTCAGCGCCGCCGCCCGCAGGAGCATCGCTTTTTCCTCAGCCCGAACCCGCAGGGACATCCGGCTATTGTCTTCGACCGCTACTCTAGGCATGGCGAGTCTCCTTTCTATCGTACATATTCAAATAGTACATCCAAAGTCCGTCAGAGTCAATGGCTGTGTGTATTGAATGCGTACAAGAATTAGACAAGGCTTGGTCAAAGCATTGTAATACATAAGAAATAACTCGAACCACTGGAGCGAATTCGCGAAACTTAGCGAACCGGAGCTGCTTTAGACTAGAAGCCTCTCTGCTCGATTGACCGATACTCAACCTCTATCTCCGGAGTCACTGATCGCTGGACTCGGCTCATCGCGAAGCGAAATGATTCATTGGTGATGTCCTGTAGCCTTTTGAACGCATCTCTGGCCGCCTCGTCTACCAGAAACCGAAGGTCGCTGGCGGAGTAGCCATCGAGCGTCTCGGACAACCCTCCGAGGTCCAAATCCGTCGCAACAGGCCTGCCCTTAAGATGGAGCGCTAGCATCTCGCGGCGCGCTTCTGCGTCCGGAAACTCTGCCCGGCCCGCCAGGAACCACCGGCGGGCGCAGAAGCACGCAGACTGTCCGAGGAAAAGCACTACACGCCAAGTGAATTGGCGAGCATGTGGCATCTTTCCCCCGCTACGATCCGCAAGCTCATCCGGGACGAACCTGGCGTAGTGAGATTACAAGGCGCCGGGATTTCCCACGGCAAGAGAAGCTATACGACCTTCTCCGTACCGGAATCAGTGGCCCTTCGCGTTCACGAGCGTCTCACTCAGGAGCCGCTCCAGGCGCAGCTTCCGCGACGCAACCCACGGAGCGTAGTATTTCTCCGTGACCGCAATGGACGCGTGTCCTAACAGCTTCGAAACGTCTTCCAACGGCACGCCCTTCACGAGTAATCGGACGGCGAAGGTATCCCGCAGGCGATGCGGCCGGCAGTCATCGACGCCGCTGGCCTTTCCCACCGCCTGGAGCCGTTCATAGACGGCCTGGCCCAGATAATCCGTTTCCCCATCGTCCGAGACGGCGCGATACGCGAAGGGAAGTTTTTCTGACAACCATTCGCATTCGTCGATTTTCTTTTTCAGCTTCGCCGTCAGGTAGACGTCGACCAGCTTGGGCGCATCGTTCTTCTTCGCCTTGCGGGGATGAAACGAATAGACCCAGAGAAACTTCGATTTCTTGCACCGCGCCGGATCAAACTTCACCGCGTCGCTTACGCGCAGCCCTGTCCCCAACATGAGTTCTACCAGAACCCGGAACGTGGCGGCTGACTTCGCATAACCCGTCGTGCCGCCGTTAATCTTTCCGGCTGCATCCAGAATGGCCGTCACCTCTTTGTCGGAGTAGGGCTGCTTCTGTTCATAGACGGCTTTGTGTCGTCGCATCTTTTCGACAAGAGATTCCGTGATCCACCCGCGACGATACGACTCGCGCAGGAAGTGCGCGAGCTTCGCGATGCTGGTGCCCTTGGATGTTCCTGCCAGACCGGGCAGGCCATAGGTCTTGAAGTCCTCAAGGACATCGACCGTCAGTTCCCGGATGAAGAATTTGTTCTTGCCGTGCGCGAAGTCCTTTAGCCTGCCGAGCAGCAGCTTGTATTGCGCCAGCGTCCGCGGCTTCACATCCTCGCGGGCGTCGAGATAGCGCGCGATGCAGTCGTCGAGCTTCGGCCCGTGGACCGTCTGATCCTTAGCACCGGCGTTGGGCGAGCGGAGCTTCGCTTCCGCCGCCGCCCAGTCGCGGACGCCGAGCGCCTGGCGCGGGTATTTCTCGTTATCCGTTGTGCCCGTCAGCCAGATCGGGCACTCGCAATCCGTGAAAAATCTCTTCTGGGAAGTCGAAAGTTTGAGCTTGTGGACGCGGCAGTCCACCGAGTGACGGCGGTAGATGGAGAGCGGCACAGGCCCATTCTACACCCCATTTTTGTACCAGCCCGTGTACAACGGGCTTTTCACTATCTGTATCTTATAGATTCTTAAAGAATTGGCTCCCCGGCATGGATTCGAACCACGATTCACGGCTCCAAAGGCCGCTGTCCTACCGTTAGACGACCGGGGATCGAAAGGGTGGATTGGCTGAAAACCTCTCCGATTGTAGCAAAGGAAACGCGCCTATTCTTTGTGTTGATCCGCGCAAAATGCGTTCCACTGCGCCCAGCATGCTGTTTGTTTACCAGTCGGAATAAGGCGTTCCGTCGAGCCCGTTTCCTTCCGCTCCGCTCTTTACGTCGAAGATTCCAGGAGGCTGGTTGTCGCCACCCACCGGTGTGTCTTCCATGATGGTCTTCCAGGACTGGTTGTTGCCGGTCATTGGATCGACGGGAACCTGCCGCAAATATCCTTCGGTAACGAGGTCGTCGAGAGTCTGCGGCGCGTGCTGCTTATCGACTGTATATTCGTCGATCATTTGCCGCAATGTGAAAAGATTATTGTGCAATACACTCTCTTTTGCGCGTATGATCGATTTTTGATAGATGGGAACGGCAACCGCCAGCAGGATCGAGATGATCGTCATCACGATCATCAACTCAATCAGCGTGAAGCCCCATTCACGCCTCGAGACCGGGCTACCATTCTGAGTACGGGGTACCATCGCTGCCCTTCTCTGTAGACTTCGTGTATACATCGAATACGTTTTGTCCGCCCCAACTCGTCGAATCAGGGTCATCTTGCATGCTTCGGAATCCCCAATCTGTTCCGCCGGTCATCGGGTCTTTCGGAATCCGGCGCAAAAACCGCACTTTATTCGATTCGCCCGCGCTCGAAAGCTGACCCTGCATGGGGACGCCGTCCACCAGCGACTGCAGCGTCTTGGGATAGCCGAAGGTATCGTTCTGCATCTGGATCTTGCCCGCGTCCGACATGTCCTTATACTTGTCGATGGCCGCGCGCATCTCGCGCAACGCCCGCAGCAGGTCCACTTCGCGTTCTCTTCTTATTTGGGCGCGTGCAGCGGGCACGGCCATTGCGCTTAAAGCCAGCAGGATAGTGAAGGCGACAATCAATTCGACGAGCGTGAAGCCGGTTTCACTAAAGCCCGGTCGCTTGGAAACTGTGAAAAAACCGGAAGACCGCTCCCTCGCGGTCGCGGCTCGGTTAGGATTGTCGATCGCTTGCTGCATCTCGGATTCTATTGCTTCGCTGGAGGAGCCGCGCCCGCCGTGGGCGTACTGCTTGGCGGCGTGCCTGGCTCTGAGGGAGCGGGACGCTGCAGAATGGCCGGAGGATTCGGAGCGGGAGCAGCGGGACCGGGCTTCGGAGTTATGGGCTGCGGCCGCGCCGGCTGGGGTGCCGATTCCTGCCCAGGCGATATTGTGATTGAGGCCGAGGACGGAATCGAGCGCAAGACACGAATATTGTTCTCGGTGCCAGTTTCAATGGGCGTTTCGCCTACCGCAGTTAAGTCCGGGGCACGGATGATGTGCGGGATCAGAGTGATTAGGATTTCCTGGTTATTCTGCATCTTCGTCCGGGCGCCGAACAGGTACCCGAGAACGGGCATATTAACCAGGCCCGGTATGCCGTTTGTTGTCAAAGAATCGCTTCTGTCGGTCAGCCCGCCCAAAACGCTCACTTCGCCATCCTTCAGTCGAATGACGGCTTCGTTTATGGTTTGCCCGATCTCCGGCTCGTTAATGCCGCCTATGTTTACAGTTGTAGTCACCTCCGAGATTTCCACCTTTACGTGCATGCTGATATCGTTTGGGCCATTCACATGCGGCTCCAAATCAAGATTGGTGCCGACGTCGATTTGCTGGAACTGGGTGGTCGCATACGGAATGGAGCCAGGCGTGGCTACAGCGGAGTTGAGTGAACCGCTTACATAAGGAATTTTGCTGCCGATTTTCAGGGACGCCTTTCCGCCGTCAGTGGCGCGCAATTGGGGGCGTTGGAGCACTCGCGTGCGCGTGTCCTGCATCAACGCCTGGATCAGAGCACCCGGCAAACTGGTTGCGAAATCGGCGGTCGAGATGTGGCCCAGACTGTTCAAACCAATAAAGCCGCTGGACGTACTGGTGGTGGTGCTTGTGGTCGTGCTGGTTGTCGTTCCGGTCGTAGTGCTCGTCGTCGTCCCAGTTGTGCTGGTTGTCGTGCTGGTCGTGGTTCCCGTCGTGCTCGTTGTTGTTCCGGTCGTGCTGGTCGTCGTTCCGGTCGTGCTGGTAGAGACTGCAATTGAGCTTCGCGGATTGAAAATAATCGGCACGCTCAGGCCCCCCGTCGCCCCGGCCAGTGCTGCGGAAAGCGTTCTCTGGTATGTCTTGTCGACCTCCAAAACCATCACGTCGATCAATACTTCGGGCCTTGCGCGGTCGAGGTCGTGAATAATCTTCTCGACTACCGCAAGTTGGTCCGGTGTTCCCCGTGCAATCAAGGCATTCTGACTTGGCAGTTGAATCAATCCACGCGTCATATTCGCGCCCTGGCGGACAGCGTTGAAAAAATCCTGAAATTCGGCTGTCGAGCTCACGTTCTGGATATAGAAGACCTTCACAACCTGATCCTGATATTCCTGCCGCTTCTGCGCGCTGTCAGCGGTTACAAAAATCGCGTTCGACGATATGGCCTTCCAGAATGTGTGAGTTTCGAGGGCAATGTAGTCGAGCGCCTCGGAAAGCGTGACGCGATTCAGGGCCAAATTGAAGTTTTTCTGACCACCGCCCAGACCCTCCGTCCCTTGGCTGTCGAACAGCACGTTGATGCCAGCCAGTTTCGCCACAGTCTCGTAAAGCACGTGCGTCGTTTGGTTGTTCATCCGCAGGTTGGTGATTTCGTTGTTCAAAGGCCGCAGCTCGGGCGGCCCTTCGAGCGCTTTCACGCGATCGTCAATGGCTTTCTCAGCCTTCTGCGCGGGCGACAGCACGGGAACGTTGGCGGGCAGCTTCGCTTTCTCGCGTATCATCTCCTCGGTGTTGCGGCTCTCTTGAAGAGCGACCGTGTACGACGGGTCGGTGATGTAAGCCTTTTGAAACTCGACGAGGGCGTCCTCGAGCTTCTGCTCACTGCGGAGTTTCATCCCGTCCTTTGTGTGAGTTTCCGCCGATTCGAAGCGCGCACGGCGTTCGGCAAGCTGATAGCCAGGGTCGTTCGGATCGGCTTGTATCGCCTGACCGTACAGATCGACTGCCTTGTCGTAATCTTTTTGAGCCTCTGCCTGGGCCCCCTGCTTCATCAGTTTGTCGCCCTTCTTGTTGTTGGCATGCAGAACGGTTGCCAACGGAAGAGCCAGCGCCACGAGCGCCACACTAACCCGTAATTGCTTCAAATACATCACCTTAAGGCTGATGGGCCTGTGCTAGACTACCTATGCCGATCGTTTCCACGCTTGTTCCGGTGAGGGGATTCGACCCCAGCCGGCACACTTCGGCCCCGTTTCGCGTCTTACGCATAACAAGACGGTGAGGGTCAGTCCGGCGTGCAGCCCGACTTTGGCAATCGAAGGCCGGGGCTTTAACGGCCTTCGCCCAGAATAGCAAGTCAGTGGCACAACAAATCGTAGCTATCAAAATCCTTAGCGAAAACCGTTCGGCTGGTCACAATTACCATCTGCTCGAGCGTTACGAGGCCGGTATGGTGCTCATGGGTACCGAGGTCAAAGCGGCCAAAACCGGCAAAATTCAATTGAAAGAGGCCTATGCGGAAGTTTCTGATGGCGAAGCTTGGCTGCTGAACGCACATATTAGTGAGTACTCGCACGGCAACATCATGAATCACTTGCCGGCGCGAAAGCGCAAGCTCCTGCTCCATAAGTCCGAAATCAATAAATTATTGTCGGATACGCGCGAGAAGGGTCTCACTTTAATTCCGACAAAGCTGTATTTGAAGGCCGGCCGAATCAAAATTGAGATCGCCGTGGCGAAAGGAAAGAAGTTCCACGACAAGCGCGAGGCCACGCGGGCGCGGGAAATGCAGGCCGAGGCCCGGGCCGAGATGGGTCGGCGTAACCGGACGTGAATCGAAGAATTACAC
>JBAUZG010000443.1:0-25556 GCA_049585195.1 Bryobacteraceae bacterium
CCCCTGATTGCGCCGCTGATTCCAATGCTGCTCACCTCGAAAATCGGTTCGGTTCGAGCGCTGGCGCTGGATATTCTGCCCGCCACGGCGACGATGCTGATCCTGTTTGTGTTGCCTCTGGCTGTGACAGTGCTTGCCAGGCGGGCGGTCGCCGCGCCGCTTCTGCTGATGTCGTTTGCGTTCGCCGTAATCGTAGTGAAATCGTCCATTTACCCAGTGCTCGATGAACAGGCTTCGCCGCGAGGATTCTGGCGCGAGATCGCTCCTATCTCGAACGAGGTTTGCGATGCGGGACTGCATCGCGCCTGGGAGTATGGGCTGGCGTTCTATCGCGGAGCGCCGGTACCGATCTGCGATCAATCGCCCAAACCGGTACGGCTGGTTCAAAACGGTGAGCACCGCGCGGAAAAGCAGATGAACGGCAGGCTGGTTCGGTAGCTCACCGTCACTTCGTTTGTCGAGTTCTCGGTTTGCATGGTGGAGCGGGCCTCTGGCCTGCAAAGTCGGTTTTCCAACCGACTCTTATGCCTGACCCCAATCAGAACGGGAAAAGATGCCGCCGCGGACGGCGGCATGGCAGGCCCGGAGGCCCGCTCCACCTAAGAATAAAAAAGGGCGGCGCTTTTGGCGCCGCCCTAGCAGGTGGTAGAGGAAGGAGGCAGTTACTTCTTGGACGACTTGGCCAACTGAGTTTTGTGCTGTTCCTGAGGCACGGTGGCGGCGGCGGCCATGGGCGGCATTTCGGCAGTGTTCTCGAGCATGCTTGCCATGGCAGCGACTTCGAGCCCTTCGGCTTCCTTGGTAAAGGCAAGCCGGGTGTTGTCGCTATCGAAATCGATCTGAATCCAGTCGCCGGAGATGACCTGGTCGGTCGCGATCAGATTCGAGAGCGGCTGAACGAGCAGGCGCTCAATGGCGCGTTTCAGGTGGCGCGCGCCGTATTTCAGATCGGTTCCTTCGCCCAGCAGAAAGTCCTTTCCGTTAGCCGTCACGGTGAATACGAACGACTTGTCCGCTGCTGAATGAAGAACTCTTTGTTGAACCTGGCCGAGCTCGATGTCGAGAACTCGACGCAGTTCCGTCCTTCCGAGAGGCTTGAAGACGACAACTTTGTCGATGCGGTTCATAAATTCAGGTGTGAATTTACGGCGGGCGGCTTCGACGCCGGTTTTTGCCATCTTGTCGTTGAGCTTCGCGTCAGGCTGAAGGTTCTTGTCGGCTCCGAGACTCTGCAGCCGTTGAAAGCCCAGTTTCGGAGTAGTGAGCGATGCCATCTCGTTTGCGCCCAGATTGCTGGTCATGAAGATCATGCAATGTGAGAAATCAACCTTGCGGTTGTCGCCGAGCGTGAGAACGGCTTTGTCCAGGATTCCAAGAAGGAGATTCCAGAGCGCATCGCTGGCCTTCTCGATCTCGTCGAACAGGACGAAGCTCACCTTCACCGTGTCGGTGTGGTACTGGTTTAGTACCTCCTGGCTTAGCAAAGGGTGAGTCTCGCGATGGCCGAGATAGCCCGGAGGCGAGCCAATCAGCTTTGCGATTTCGTGGCTGTGCTGGAATTCTGCACAGTCGATCTTAATGACTGCCCTTGGATTGTGTACCAGAGACTCCGCCAGAGCTTCCACCGTCCGCGTCTTGCCCGATCCCGTTGGCCCGAGGAACAGGAAATTCGCGACCGGACGACCTGGAGCAGTCATACCTGTCAGGTACATCTGGTACATATTGACAATTTGGTCTATCGCTTCATCCTGCCCCACTACCATCCTGCGGAGCGTCCGGTCCAAAGATTCTGCTTCTCTTCCGGTCTTGGTCGGATCAAGCGGTTGATGGAGTCGGCTCATCGTCGTCTCCTCCTTTCTGCCACCTGCTATCTGTTTCTGAAGCAAGCCAGGTGCCATATTGGTTCCTGACTCCTTCTTTGCTACTTGCCTCATCGTTAACGCGCCCCGCTTCATGAATGAATCTCAGTCTTTCTGTTTTTTCTGACTACTTCCGCGGCGGTTTCGCGGGTCTCACTTCGACACGGCTGACGAGCGTCCGTCCCGGCTTTCGGAGTATGTCGATCACGATCTCCGCAATATCCTCCGGCGCGATCTTCCAATCGGAGGAACTGGACGGGGAATGCCCGTTAAATTTCGTATTTACGCTGCCTGGCATGATGTAGCTGACTTTCACGTTTTCGTACCGATGGTCGAGCATAATCGCTTCACTCATGCCATTGAGGCCAAACTTCGACGCGTTGTAGGCGGCCCCGCCCGCAAACGGATTCTTGCCAGCGAGACTGCTGATGTTGACGATCCATCCGCCTTCCCCTTCTTTGAAGCGGGCGAGAGCTTCGCGGCTGCAGTAAAAAGCCCCCGAGAGATTGGTGCCAATGGTTCGGTCCCACTCTTCTACGCTTAATTCCGAAGCTGCCCGAAACACCCCACTGCCGGCGTTGTTCACGAGAATGTCCAGACCTCCTAGGTCACGATCGGCGAGTTGAAACAAGTTGCTTACCGCCGCGCTGTTACTCACATCGGCGGCGTGGCCGGAGACTTTACTGCGGGGCTGGGCCTCATGGAGAACTCCTACCGCCGTGTCGAGGGCTGCGACATCGCGCCCACACACCACGACGGCGGCTCCTTCGGCGAGAAGCGCACGCGCTACTTCGAGCCCAATGCCCTTCGTTCCTCCGGTGACGATGGCCTTTTTGCCTGTAAGGAACCCCGCCATTAAAGTCCGTTTACCTTTCTCTTACTGGTGGCCGTTTACCACCACCAAATCTCACCCCTATGGTGAATTTATTCAGCTAATTCCTAGATACTCGCGAGGAGAGGAGGATGCAGCCTGGCACACCCCACCGGCTTCTATACTGGTACAGGGCACTCCCTCGACGAACCATGAGCGTTTTCTGGCTGCGCGCCGCAGCGGCCCTTTACTCGTGTGGGCTGGTTTACGCCCTATTAGTCGTCTTTAAACGGGGTACACGCCTGTTTACGCCTGCCCTAATTGCTTTTGGCGCCGGTGCTATCCTTCACCTGGTTTCGATCGTGGAACTACGGGCGGAACTTGGCCACTTCCCTCTGAGCAACTTCTACGAGACTACCTCATTTTGCGCGTTCTTGATTGCTGTTTTGTTTCTGATTGCCTACGGCTATTACAGAATCTCCGTTTTTGCCGTCTGTTTGTTCCCCCTTGTATTTTTCATGACGTTGATCGGGGCGACGGAGTTTCCTATTGCGCCTTGGAGAAACCCACAGCTCCGGAACGCGTGGCTGATCGTGCACGTTACGACCGTGCTGATTGGATATGCGGCGTTGATACTCGCTTCTGTCGGCGCCATGTTTTATCTCGTCCAGGAGCGCCACCTGAAGCGCAAAGAAATTGCGCCGTCGAAGAACCGGCTGCCGCCGCTAGCCACGCTCGACCGGCTGATCACGCAATCTCTCAATCTCGGGTTCTTATTCATAACCATCGGAACCGTAGCAGGCATCGTATGGGCGTTTATCGATCGGGGAGCCCAGTGGGTTCTCGATCCTAAAATCGATTTCTTCCTGTTCACGTGGGCCTTCTATCTGGCAATGATTTTCTTGCGCATCTCGGCGGGATGGAGAGGCCGGCGATTGGCGTGGCTCGCGGTGGGAGTGCTGGGTTGCGCGATTGTGACATGGGGCATTCATTTTGGGTTTCGGAGCGTGGCAACCCAATGAAGCTTGCGCTCGCCGGTATCAATCATCGGACGGCGCCCATCGAGGTGCGGGAGCGGATCGCGTTCCGAACCGAGGATTTGGCCGAAGCGCTTCATCAACTGCAGGAGCAGCCCGGTCTTCGCGAAGGACTGATCCTGTCCACCTGCAATCGCGTCGAGATCACCGCCACTCTGGAAGACAGTGTGGACGCCACGCCAATCCTCTGTAATTTTCTTTCTTCGACTCATCAGATGACTGCGGCTGCGATACAGCCTCATTTATATGTACTCGAAGATGCACAGGCTATCAAGCACCTGTTTCGAGTGGCGGCAAGTCTGGATTCGATGATCGTGGGCGAACCGCAGATTCTCGGCCAGTTGAAGCAAGCCTATTCGCAGGCAAGAGAAGCGGGGGCGATCGGTAGCTATTTGGATGCCGTGTTAACCAAAGCGTTCAGCGTGGCTAAGCGGGTTCGGACGGAAACCGAGATTGGGCAGAGCGCAGTGTCGGTGGGCTATGCTGCCGTCGAACTTGCGCGTGAGATCTTCGGATCGCTCGAGCGCCGCCGGGTGATGATCATTGGAGCCGGAAAGATGTCCGAGGCGGCCGCGCGGCATCTCCAAAGAGCGGGAGCGCGTGACATTCTGATTGCGAACCGGACGGTAACGCGCGCGGACGAGCTGGCGAGGCTGTTTGAAGCGGCGGTTGTTCCCTACACATCGATTTTCCAGCACCTCCCGGAGGTGGATATCGTGATTACATCCTCCGCTGCGCCCCATTACGTACTCACGCGGGCAAACGTACGGGCGGCTATCGAGGCGCGGCGAAACCAACCGATGTTTCTGATCGATATCGCTGTGCCCAGGAACATCGAGCCGGACGTGAACGAGCTGGAACACGCCTTTCTTTATGACATTGACGACTTGCAGCGGCTAGTCGACCAGAATCTGAAAGGGCGAGAGGAAATCGCCGGGCAAGCAGAGAAGATCGTGTCGCAGGAGGTGGATCGCCTGCTGGCACGGCTACGGACGCGCGACATTGCGCCGACGATCGTGAGCCTCCAGGAGCAGCTCGAGTCGGTGCGGCGGGATGCGCTGGCCCGTTATCGCTACCGCCTGGGCCAGTTGACGCCTGAGCAGGAAGAGGCGGTAGACGCTTTAACCCGGACCATCATCAATAAGATCGCGCATGGGCCCATTTCTGAGATTAGGCGCGAGGCGGCCGAGAAGGAGGGCGAACAAGCCAGTGAAGCAATCAGCTTCATCCGCCGGATGTTCCGGTTAGGAGAGCGCGAAGTTGGGAAGTAGGGTACTGATTATTGGTTCCCGAGGGTCCGCCCTCGCGCTGTGGCAAGCCAACTATGTGGCCGGCCGGCTTCGGGAACTGAAGATTGAAACACGCATTGAAATCATCAAGACGTCCGGCGATCACATGGCTTCCGCCTCTCTGTCTAAAGCAGGGGGGAAGGGTCTGTTCACGAAAGAGATTGAAGACGCTTTGCTCTCGGGCGCGATTGATGTCGCGGTCCACAGTTTAAAAGATCTCCCGACGGAGACTCCGCCGGGGCTTGCGATTGCGGCGATTCCGGAACGGGAAGACGCGCGAGACGCGCTTGCCGGACATACGCTCGATTCTTTGCCTCGCGCCGCGCGGGTGGGCACCAGTTCACCTCGGCGAAGCGCTCAGCTCCTGAACCTGCGCGACGACCTCAACATCGTGCCGATTCGCGGCAATGTAGACACGCGCCTTCGGAAGCTGAAGGAAGGCGAGTTTGACGCGATTATTCTTGCCGTGGCCGGTCTTCGCCGTCTAGGGCTCGAGGCGGCGATTACCCAAGTATTCTCCCCGGATGAAATGTGTTGCGCGCCGGGGCAGGGCGCGCTTGCCATTCAGACACGTGAGTCAGGCGCCGAACGCGACACCTGCAGTCGCTTGAACCATGTCGAATCGGAGCGTGCAGTCAAGTGCGAGCGCGCGGTGCTTGCGGCCCTGGGCGGAGGATGCCAATTGCCGATCGGCGCTTTCGCGGTTGTGAATGGCAGCCGGTTGCAGCTAACGGCGGTGGTGGCTTCGCCCGACGGAACGACTCTTATCCGAGAAAAGGAGCAAGGTTTAGCGTCTGAGCCGGTTGAACTCGGCGGGCTGGTGGCCGAGAGACTGCGATTGCGCGGCGCATCGAAACTACTCGGCGCGCTTGCTCCCGCCCAGCTATGAATACGCTCGCCGGCCAGCGGATCGTCGTTACTCGCGCCGCGCATCAAGCGGAAGAGCTGGCTGCGCCGCTCCGCGAGTCGCGTGCTGACGTGATTCTGGTTCCGGTCATCGGTATTGTTCCACCGGCCGACCCACAGCCCCTGAAAGCGGCGGCGGCTCGGTTGAATCAATACGACTGGGTCATTTTCAGTAGCGCAAATGCAGTGGAGGCGATCAGGGAAGAACTCGGCTCAATATCTTGGCCGCCGAAAGTGCGCATCGCAACCGTTGGCGAAGCCACGCGGCAGGCGGCGGAAGAACTGGGCTGGCACGTGGATGTCGTCCCTGATCGGTTCGTGGCGGAGGCGCTGGTGGAAAGCCTTGCGGAGGAAACGCTGCGCGGAAGCCGGGTCTTATTGCCCACATCGGCCATAGCACGGCCGGTGATTCCGCAGGCGCTGATGGAAAAGGGGGCGGTGGTCGATGTTGTGGAAGCTTACCGCAACGTCCTACCGGAGGGAATCGAGAGGCGGGCGCTAGAAATATTCTCAACCGAGCCGCTGCCGGACTGGCTGACGTTTACGAGCTCGTCGGCGGCGGACAATCTGGTGAAGCTGATCGGCGCAGAAAGGCTTCGTGGAATGAAAATCGCGTCGATTGGCCCGATTACTTCCGCTTCAGTCCTCGCTCACGGGCTACTGGTGCACGCGCAGCCTGACGAGCACACAGTTCCCGCACTCGTCGAGGCAATCAAACAAAGCGTTCACTGAACGCCGCCGCCCCAGTAGTAACCGGTGCGGGCGCGAATATCCAGGCGTGGGTGATCGACTTCTACCCGTATCTTATGGAAACCAGGGTCCTTCTGCGTTTCAGCGTCAGGCGAGTACGACAGCAAATATTGGCTGTGCAGCTCTTTCCCCAAATCGCTCATCGCTTGTTCGAGCGAGGTTTGCCGGGCGAACGAGTATACGCGCCCCCCTGTAAGGCCAGCAAACGCACGGTCGGGCGGTTGCTTGAAAAGGTCCTTGATGGAACGCCAAACGGGTGGAATTACATTCAAGGCATTTCCGCCAGGATGATTTTGGAGTACGTCCGTGGCGCTCTGCGTGTTTCCAGTCGGAGAATGCATGGCCTCGGGCGGCGCCCCTCCCATCACGGGCGGCGCGTCGGTCGGCGGTTTCTTCTCAAGTAGCGTGATCTGCGAAATGTCGATGCAATAGACCACGACGTTGTCGAACTGCATCTGCCGCAAGGTCTCGGTGCTTTTCGATTCGCTCCCTTTGTCATACCCCTGGCTGAAAAGAAGAACGACGCGCCGGCGCCGGTTCTGAGGGTCGTGACGCTTCAGCATGTGATCGGCTTCAACCACGGCGTCGATGGTTCTCGCCGTCGAGGAGCCGGCACGCAGTTTTTGAAACGAATCGTCGAGGCGGTCCGGGTCGGAAGTCCAGTCCTGCAACATCTCGATGCGGTGGTCGAACTTGATTACCGCGATGTCGCCTCCTTCGCCCGTTATCAGCCCGTGCAGGAGAACACCAAGTTTTCTGAGCTTCGGCATCATGGGTTCAACGTCCGAATTGGCTTCGACGACCACGACGACCGAGAGCGGCTCATAACTGAAATCGGAGTTGATTTTTTGCGGGCGGTCGTTGTCGTATACGGTGAAGTCGGAAACCGACAGGCCATTGATGAAGTCACCCGAATCTTTATCCTTGACGGTTGTCGGGACGAGGACAGTACGGGTAGTAGTGCGAATCGTGTAGTCCGGATTAGGCGCGTCAGGCCGGGACGAGGACGCATCCTCGCTGTCTGTATTCGGGTCTTTGGGTTGGCCGGGGGCCTTTTGCGCGGGCTGACCTGGTTGTACAGGCGGCAACTGGCTTGGCTGTATGGGCGGAATGGTCGAGTCGGGCAACTGCGCCAAGGCCAAAGCTGATGCCACGAGGGGAATACCTAGCAAAAGCCAGTAGGCTCCCGGCGCGAACCGCCTGTGGTTGCCGCTCATACTGTTGAGATGCCTCCCTAGGGACCGCAGTTTCGAAGTCCTCCCTTAGTTTCGCACTAGATGAACAGCCGTTTGGCCTCTGAGAGGTCTTGGTCTACGACGACACCTACAGATTGTCCGCCGATGAATCCGGGATGTTCGATTTGTTGGCGCTCGTTAGGCGATTCTTCTCGACAAAGCGGCGGAAGTCGATTACGCTAGCACTACCTAAAACCACAACGCAAGCTTGGGGTGGCCGGGCTGAACGCATTCCTCTTGGCCAGGCAAGGGGTATGGAGACCCTTGATGCCGAACGCTAGATTGCCCGGGGGCGCAGGCCAAGCGCGCCTGGTGAACCATAGCGCCGTACATCTCTTGTTCGCTCTGCTCGCGGCAGCCGGAACGGTAACGGCTCAGGCTGTTTTCCCTTTCCCAGCAGCACCGCCGGGGAAGCTCTCGCTTTGCAATTCGGAACAACTTGAAGCCGCCAAGCAGCTAACGCTTCGACAGAGGGCTTGCTGGCATGGGTCCGAACTGCTTTCTCCGTGGGCCGCAGTGCGAGCGGGATTCAGCACCGGCATGGGGCAATGGCGAAACGATCCTTACGTAAAGGGCCAGGATGCCGATGATTACGCGCATCGGTTTGCCGTCTACTATGTAAAGCGTAGTGCCCGGGAGACAGGTGAGCTAATCGCCGGGTATCTCAATCATGAGGATCCTCGTTTTCACCCGTCCGGCCAAACGATTTTCAAAAAGCGCGTGGGAAGCGCTCTTCTGAGCGTTTTGGTCACCAGAAGCGACGAGGGCAGCCGTCCCGCTCTTGCGCCCATCGTGGGATCGCTTGGATCGGGTTTCGCTGGCGCGGCGTTTTATCGGGAGCATACGAGCCCTCAATACGCTCTTCAGGCAGCGGGCATTTGCTACGGGGGCTACTTCGGGAAGGCTCTGTATCGGGAATTCCATCCGGATATTTTGTTCGCCGTCCATCGGATGCTGCACATAAAACCGCGGTAGTGGCCGGTCGCTCACCCTTCCGGCTCCTTTTGCATCTTCACACACAGCTACTGCATGGCGCGTCCCACAAGCGCGTCCGAAGTCGATACATGATTATTCTCGAGAGTCTCGCCGAGCACCTGGTCTAGAGCGATCCGCGCATGAACATAGCCGGAGAGCCCGCTTACCTCCGTCGACTGGGCGGTCACAAGATCCTGTTGGACCGAAATGACGCTGGCTACGGTCGAGTTTCCGAGAGAAAACTTCTGTTTTTCCTCGGCAAGAAGCTGTTCGGCAAGCGTCCGCGATTCGAGCGCGGCGGAATACCTGGCTCGAGCCTGTCTCACAGCGACGACTTGATTGGAAATATCGACCACGACCTGATTCAGACTCTTGCGCGCGGCCAGCTTATTCTGCTGCAATTGAAGCTGTTCGACACCGTAGTCGCCCTGCGCGACCTGATTCCGCAGCTTCCCTTCAAATAGAACAGCGGCTCGATCGCTTGGAAAATCGCGCCTTGCAACCTGCCCGAGCGCCGTCCCTACCCCGCCGGCGAAATACGGATTCGCTCCGCTGCCGGGCGGCTGAGGCGTCGGCGTACCTGCCAAACCGTTTGCGGTGATTGCGACAATTCCTTGAAGCACCGGCAATAAACCATTCGCCGTGCCAAGGGAAGAGATTTCCGCGACTTCCTGATTCAGATTCGTGAGAGCGACGTCTGGTCTCTTGGCAAGCGCCCGCCGTACGAGTACGCGCAGTGGCGGCAGATCCTCTTCTTCTGGGACTCGCAGATAATCGAGCGGAACGATTTCAGCCGCGTCGATCAGCGGATCGTCGGTTGTATTGAGGGTCAAGATCTCCTTGAGAGAATTTTCCTGCTGGCTAACGGAGGCAGTAGCGATGGCGAGCGCCTGCTTACGGCTTGAAACTTCGGCATCAGCTCGAAGCTGCTCGACTCGCGCGAGCACGCCGAGTCCAATTTGCTTTTTTATATATGCATCGGATTCCTCGGCTGCTTCAAGCGCCCGCTGCTTGATCTTAAAATCTTCGTCTGCCGCCACCAGGTCCCAATAGGCGTTTAACACGCTCGTCACCAAGTTAAGCAGTTGCGATTGAAAGGTCTCGTTCGCGGCCAGAACATTCTTTTCCGCCACATGGATGAAGCGGCTATTTACGGTTGTTCCGAAGCTGTTGAGGAAATTATGACGAAAATACATCTGCGCGACCGTCGCGGTTGATGGGTTGAGAACGTCGGTAGGCGTATTCTCCTTCAGGTAGGATGCATTGGCGGTTACCTGCACGTAACCGCCCGACAGCAATCCCTGCTGGACAAACGTGTTGTAGACATACTTGGTGTCTATCAATGCAGTTGTTTCGCTGATTACGCTGTTGGGTTGCGGCGTGGTGGTATGGGACCAGGCAGTGGCGTTTTGTAGAACCGGGTCCAGATTCTGGGTGACCGGTCCGATTTGCGAGACAAGGGCATTTCCGTTATTGCTGGTGCTTCCATTTCCGTTCTGTACGAGGCCCGCGCTTACTTCGGTGCCGACTACTCCTTGTCCACTTTGAGCCCGGCTGACGAGCGAATTACCGCTGGTTACTCCACGCAGAGGTCCACCGCCCTGGGCCCGTTGAAGTCCCCATTTGGCGGCTAGCGGGCCATATCGGTCCACCTGCAGATCCAAATTATTTTCAATGGCGGCTGCGATCGTATCTTGGGCGGTCAAATACAATTTCCCGCCGCGAACCAAGCTGCGCAACAGATCGGAATTCGTGATTCGAACGCGGGGAACTATTGGGGCCTCATACGATCTGAAAAAAATTGGGCTCTTTGGTTTGTCGACGCGGACCGGCAGTTGTTGCGCGGCGCCCTGCGATACTGTCGAAGCGCACGCTAGAAAGATTCGAAGTAATCGCTCTGAAGTCATGGCTATCGCCGCTCCGCGCCTGAAATATTCTGATCGGGCAGTATGGCTGGTAAATAGGACTGTTGCTTTACTCTGCCTGCAGCTGCCTCGTCCATGGAGATGCCATTCACTTCGAGCGTTTGTCCCACGGCTTCGTCAAAAGCAATCTTCGCGTGAGTGTAATTCGCCATTGCTTCCACTTCCGCGCTTTGGTCGAGGGCGAGATCGCGCTGCGCTTGCACAACGTCGGTAATGGTGGATTGAGCGAACTTGAATCGCTGCTGTTCAGCATCCAAAGTTTGCTCGGCCAAACGGCGTGTATCGACGGCTGTTTCGTAGCGCGCCCGCGCCTGCTGCAACCCGATGACCGCGTTCTTGACCTCGACTCGTAAATCGCTCAATGTGCGCCGGAGCTGGAGTTCGCTCTGCCGCAGGCTGAGCTGATCGGCGACATAATCGGCTTGTGCTACCCGGTTGCGGAAGGGGATATTTAGTGAGAAGCCGGCGGAATAGTTGGGATAGTTTCGCCGAAAGATCTGGCCCAGCAGGTTCCCATATCCGCCTAGATAAGCTGGATCCGGTAATCCCGCGGAACCGTTGCTGAGCGCGTTCGGCACCCCAGTTAATCCGTTGTTGGTGAGCTCGACGAAACCCTGAATCGTGGGCAGCAGAGCGTTTTTCGTGCCGCCTAGATTGATTCTGCTGCTCTCGATGTTGATTCTGCTCTGTTCGATCTCCGGCCTATTGGCCAAGGCCTGTTGAATCAGGTCGGGTATGGGCTTCAAGTCTTCCTTTTCCGGAATAGAAAAGTGGTCGAGCGGAACGATCTCGATTTCGTCCAGCCATTCGCTTGCCACGCCATCTCTTGTGAGAGCGTTCTTGAGGACCGTTTCCTGTTGGGCGACGTTGGTTTGGCCAATCAGCAAATCCTCCTTCCGCGCAGAAACCTCTGCCGCGGCTCGAGTGACCTCAAGCGGAGCGAGCGTCCCCATTGCAGCTTGTTTTCGATTGTCTTGATAGAGCTTTTCCGCGGTGTCCACAGCTCGCTGCTTGATGCGCGCATCCTGATTAAAGCTGACCAGGTCCCAATAGAGATTGAGAATTGCGGAGATCGTCGTAATCACTTGCCGTTTCAGTTGCAGTTCGCTCACCTTGGTGTTGTTTTTGGCAACACGGATGTTGCGATTGTTGACCCCGACGCCGAATCCCTGCAGAAGGTTTTGCGTGAGATAGAAGTCGAGATAACCTTGCGTGTAGGGATTTAGAACATCTGCCGGACTATTTACGCTGCTTCGATAACTGTAGAATGTAAACTCTGCGCTCGTACCGGTTACGAATTGCTGTTCGTATCCGAATTCGAGTAAGCGGCTGTCGTTGACGAGCGCGGAAGTCTCATTCAATAGCGTGATGCTCTGAGGGGTTGTGGAGTGAGAGAAGCTGGCGTAAGCGATTAGCTGGGGATCGAGGCTAGGCGGAGCAACGCCATACTGCACGACAATTCCGCCTCCCGACCCGACGCCCGATCCGCTAACGGCCAGCCCTACGTTGTTCGCGCTGACGCCGGCCAGGCTGACGCTCGCAGGACCAGGATTGATGCTAGTACCGAAATCGCGGAGAGATCCGCCGCCTTCGGCGCGGCGCAGCACCTCGCGCGCGAGCACAGGTCCATAGCGCTGAATGGCAATGTCGATATTGTTCTCGAGCGCCAAGGCGATCACGTCCTGGACAGAGAGGTAGAGCTTACCGCCTAGAACAAGCGAGGCCAAGCGGGGCGAATTTGTTAGTACGGCCTGCGAAACAACCCTACGCTCGAAGTGAAACGGCTCAAGAATCGGACTGATAATAGACGGGGATTTTGGCGTGGTAATCGATATTTCGGGCGTCTGGGCGGACACGAGAACGGCGAAAACCAACGAAATTGCCGCTCGAAATTTCATTTGGTAGTCAATCCGTTCAGGAGGAAGCAATTAGCCTTCCAGCTTGTCTGCTGTCTGCGCCTTTGATGGGCCCCGACACTCGCGCAGATCTGTCCGATTCTGGTATTTAGGTGTGCGTATTTGAGCTACTCGAACTGAAAAACACGCGGAAGACCGCTCCCTCGCGGTCGCGGCTCGGTTCCGGGCTTGCGGATCTCTCTAGCGGTCGTGGCTCGGAAACAAGTTTTGTAGACTCAACGGGTGCGGGACTTTACAAACAAAGTTGCCGTGGTCACTGGCGCCGCGAGTGGCATCGGCAAAGCAATGGCTCAACGCTTCGCGGCTCAAGGCATGCGGTTGGCGCTTGCCGACATTGAGCTCGCGCCGCTGTTGCAATTTGCCGATGAGCTGAGCGCCGCCGGAGTGCGCGTCCTTTCAGAACGCGTGGATGTGTCGAAGCCGGAAGATCTTGAAATGCTTGCTGCCAGAGCGTACGGCGAGTTCGGCGCGGTACACCTGTTGTGCAACAACGCCGGCATCTTACCGCCTGGCGCGCCAGTGTGGAAGGAGCCGCTCAGCAACTGGCATTGGACGCTGAACGTAAACTTTTTCGGCGTTCTTCACGGAGTACATGCGTTTGTGCCGCGGATGCTTGAAGCGAATGAAGAAGCTCACATCGTGAATACCGCATCGCTCGCCGGCTTGACCACGCGGCCGCTCATGTCAGCTTACAACGTTTCAAAGCACGCCGTGGTCGCTTTATCCGAATGTCTCTACGCTGAACTGCAGCTCACAACGGATAAGATTCACGTTTCGGTTCTATGCCCGGCATTCTCGAAAACTCGTTTGGCGGAAAGCGCACGGAATAAGCCCGAAGGCGTGGAGATGGATCCGGCTGCGTCTTTCGGTTTTTACGACGCGCTGAAGCAGGTTGTCGAAGAGGGCACTCCTCCAGAAGAGATCGTCGATCAAATGATGAAAGCGGTTCGCGAGAACCAGTTCTGGATCCTTACGCATCCACAACTCGATGGCGGCGTACGCGACCGTTTCGAATCGATGCTCTCGCGCTCGAATCCACCAGTTCGCGATCTAAGGCGCAATCCTACTCCGCTTGTTTAGCCTGGATTTCCGTGGCCCGAGGGCTCGATTCGTGAGAGATTCGCGTCAGGCCGCTCTCGAAAACGCTGCCAGCTACAGTCTCGTTATCGGGGCCCAGCAAATCGCGAAGGGTGGTTCCACGGAGTATTTTATCGACGGCTCCCTGCACTGCATGCCAAAGAGTGCGGATGGAACAATCGGTCGAATGCGAGCAACTGATTAGCGTGCCGGAATGCCGGTTGCAGAAATCGTCTTCATAGATGCGGCCTCCGAGTATGGTTAGCGCATCGCCAACACAAATTCGCTCGGGAGGAAGAGCGAGCGTATAACCGCCCATTTTGCCGCGCGCGGCTTTCACAAAACCGCCCTGGCGCAGAATGCGCATCAACTTGGCCACATACGCCATTGAGATGCCTTCGTGACGGCTGATCTCCGGAATAGTCGCGCTCCCATGCGTGCCTTGATGCGCGACCCGCAACAGGCAGCGCAATCCGTATTCTTCGTGAGAGCTCAGTTTCATCGTTGCAATTTCGAAAGCGGCACGGTCTGGGGACTCAGATCGAAACCGAGGGCCAACTTTGCCACATCCGACATCCTGTCCCGATCCCAGGGAGGATCAAAAACCAAATCGACGTTAGCTGACGTGACACCTTCAATACCTAGAATTTTCTGTCTCACCTGGTTCGGCAAAATCTCAGCCACGGGGCAGTTTGGCGCGGTCAGAGTCATTTTGACCCGCACCTCTCCGTTGGGCGTGACCTCGAGGTCGTAGATCAGACCAAGCTCGTAGATATCGGCCGGGATTTCCGGATCGTATACCGTCTTCAATGCCTCGATAACGCGCGAGCGCAGGTCTTGAGACATGGTTCACTCCGTCGAGACCGGTTTTGCTTCGCCCCGCAGCGCGGCGCGAAGCGTGTGCCACGCGAGAGTTGCGCATTTCACGCGCATGGGATATTCGCGGACACCGGAAAACACAGCCAGCTTGCCGAGATCGGAGGCAGGCGGCCTCTCTTCGGTCAACAAACTGTGAAACTTCTGGAACGCGCTCTCGGCCTCTTCCGGCGTTTTGCCCCTGATTGACTCGGTCATGAGGGAAGCCGACGCAGTCGAAATGGCACAGCCGGCGCCTTCAAAGCCGATTGCCGCAACGCGACCGTCTTCGAGCTTGATCTCGACCTTCACACGATCGCCGCACAGCGGGTTATAACCTTCGGCGCTATGCGTCGCCTGCGCGAGCGCGCCACGGTTGCGCGGCCGCTTACTGTGGTCAATGATCGTTTCCTGATAAAGATCGTGCAGGTCCGACACTACGAAAAAAACTCCTGTACTTTACGGATTCCAGCAATCAGAGCGTCCACCTCGGCCGTGGTGTTGTAAAAAGCGAGAGAAGCCCGCGTGGTAGCGGCGATCTGAAAACGGTCCATCACCGGTTGCGCGCAGTGATGGCCGGTTCGAACCGCGATGCCTTCCCGATCTAGAATTGTGCCGACATCGTGCGGGTGCGCGCCATCCACGACAAACGAGATGACGCTTGCTTTGTCCGGCGCGGTTCCGATAATCCGTATGCCGCTCAGTCGGGAAAAAGCGGAGGTTGCGTATTCGAGCAGCTCATGTTCGTACGCGGCGATTGCATCCAGGCCGATGCCATTTATGTAGTCGATAGCGGCGCCCAGCCCTATGATGCCTGCAATGTCCGGGGTTCCAGCTTCAAACTTGTACGGCAGAACGTTATAATCGGTTTTCTCAAACGTCACCGACCGTATCATCTCACCGCCGCCCTCGAATGGCGGCATCGCGTCGAGCAGCGCTTCCTTTCCATACAGAACGCCAATGCCCGTCGGACCAAAGAATTTATGGCCGGAAAATGCGTAGAAATCCGCGCCAAGCGCTCGAACATCGACTGTCATGTGCGGCACAGCCTGCGCGCCATCGACGACTACGGGAACGTTCCAGCGGTGCGCCATTTCGATCATGCGCGCCAGCGGGTTTACAGTCCCGAGTGAATTCGATACGTGCGCCAAAGCTACCAATCGAGTGTTCGCGTTCAGCGCTTTTTCGAATTGATCGAGCGGAACGATGCCCCGGTCGTCAATATGAACAACGCGCAGGCGCGCTTTTTTCTCGTTCGACAGCATCTGCCAGGGGACGATATTCGAGTGGTGCTCGAGACCGGTGATCAGCACCTCATCGCCAGCTTTGATGTTCTGCCGGCCATACGTCTGCGCGACAAGATTCAGGCCTTCGGTTGTGCCGCGAACGAAGATAATCTCGTTGGTCGATGCCGCGTTAATCAGGCTGCGAACTTTCTCGCGCGTGTGTTCGCACGCTTCCGTAGCGCGAGTGCTCAACAAATGCACGGCCCGATGAACATTCGCGTTGTAATGCGAGTAGTAATCGACGAGCGTGGAGATCACCGCTCTCGGTTTTTGACTGGTTGCGGCATTGTCGAGATAGATCAGCGGCTTTCCATGAATTTTTTCTTGGAGAATCGGGAAATCCTCTCGTATTCGCGCCACGTCCAATACAGGCGCGCTGCGAACGAGTTCAGCCTGAACGCTCATACGGCTGCCTCCGCCAACTGGCGCGAATGCATCAGCGATTCGAAAAGCGCTTTCTCGAGATACTCGCGGATGCTCGGAATTCCGATGCGGTCGATGATGTCTCGGGCGAAGGCATAAATCAGAAGATCCCGCGCGTCGGTGCTCGAAATGCCTCGCGTACGAAGGTAGAACAGCGCTTCTTGGTCGAGTTGCCCCACAGTCGCGCCATGCGTACAACGAACGTCGTCGGCCAGGATTTGAAGCTCGGGTTTGGTATTGATGGTCGAATTTTCTGACAAGACCAGGTTCTTATTGGTTTGCTTCGCGTCGGTCTTTTGGGCGTCCTTTCGAACGAAAATTTTCCCATTGAACACGGCGCTCGACGCTCCATCGAGAATGCCTTTGTATAGCTCGTGGCTTGCGGCGTGCGGCGCGGCATGATCGAGCACAGTATGATTGTCCACGTGCTGTTTGCCGTTGACGAGATAAAGGCCGTTCAGCGTGCCCTCACACCCGGTTGAAAGGACGGCGTTGATGTCGTTCCGCACCAGCAATCCGCCAAGCGAAATGTTATGCGATTTGAAATTGGAATTGCGCGACTGGTGTACTTGAATAGTCGCGACGTGGAATGCGTCCGGGCTTTCTTCTTCGAGCTTGACGTGTTCGACGGTGGCGTTCTCGCCCACCACGATTTCGGTGACGGCATTCGTGAAATACCGGCCTCGGCCTGTGTATCTCTCGACGATGTGCACCTGGCTTCCGGCGCCGATAATAATCAGATTGCGCGGATGAGCGGCACGATCAGGAACCGCCCTGAAGTCCATCCGCAACGGCTCTTCGAGAACGGTATTCGGCGGAATGTGAAGAAATGTGCCGTCTTCAAAGTTGGCGGTGTTCAGCGCGACGAATGGGTTTTCGCATGATGCGTACTGGCCCAGATGCTCTTCGATTTGTCCAGGATGGCGTTCGAGCGCGGTACGCAGGCTATGTCCATTAACGCTTGGCGCAATCGTTGGAAAGTGAGCTTTGGCAATTGGCGTCACACTTGTGAATCGCCACTCTTCTTGTCGCGTCGTGGGGAAACCGCGCGCCTCAAAGAGCTCAGCAGCGCGCTTGCGAAGCTCGGCCAGGTCGACGGCTATCGTTTCGGTCATTGCGCCGTCTCCACGAATTCCTCGATTCCCGCGTACCCGCTCTCTTCGAGCGTTAACGCCAGCGACTTATCGCCCGAACGGACAATACGGCCCTCGGCCAGGACATGAACGTAGTCGGGCACAATATAATTCAGCAGCCGTTGGTAGTGGGTGATGACAACAATAGCGCGGTCGGGGCCGCGAAGCGTATTCACGCCATGGGCGACGATCTTCAGAGCGTCGATATCGAGACCCGAATCGGTCTCATCAAGCAGCGCCAGGCGCGGCTCGAGCACAGCCATCTGAAAAATTTCGTTCCGCTTCTTTTCGCCGCCTGAGAAACCTGCGTTGACGGCGCGATTCAGCAACGCCTCGTCCATTTCCATCAGCGCCATCTTTTGACGCACCAGGGAAAGGAAGTCCATCGCATCGAGTTCCGGTTCGCCTTTACGTTTTCGAATAGCATTCAGCGCCGCTTTGAGGAAATAGAGATTACTCACGCCTGGAATTTCGACCGGATACTGAAAGGCGAGAAAGAGTCCGTGTTGCGCGCGTTCTTCAGGCTGTAGTTCCAACAGGTTTTTGCCTTCGTAGAGGACTTCGCCCTCGGTGACCGCGTAGAGATCGCGGCCGGCAATCACCTGGGCGAGAGTACTCTTGCCCGAGCCGTTCGGCCCCATGATGGCGTGCACTTCTCCCGGGTAGACCGTCAAGTTGATGCCTCGTAGAATTTCTTTTTCGCCCGCTTTGGCTCGCAGGTCTTTGATCTCGAGAACCGGAATGTTCGACAACCTTTCTTTCTCCATTTGCGCTATCCGACGCTTCCTTCAAGACTCACACCCAGCAGCTTTTGCGCTTCGACCGCGAATTCCATAGGCAGCTCCCGGAAAACCTCTTTACAGAAGCCGTTCACGATCATGCCGACGGCATCCTCGGTTGAAATTCCGCGCTGGCGGCAATAGAAAATCTGGTCTTCGCCAATCTTCGAGGTGGATGCCTCATGTTCGATGCTCGAAGACGTGTTCTTTACTTCGAGATACGGAAACGTGTGCGCGCCGCATTTGTCGCCCAGCAGCATGGAATCGCACTGCGAATAGTTCCGGGCGCCCGTCGCGCCCTTCAAGATCTTCACCGCGCCGCGATACGTGTTCTGGCCGTGCCCGGCCGAGATGCCTTTCGAAACAATCGTGCTGCGGGTATTCTTGCCGGAATGAATCATTTTCGTTCCGGTGTCGGCCTGTTGGTAATTGTTCGTTAGCGCAACCGAGTAGAACTCGCCAATCGAGTTCTCGCCGATCAACAGGCAGCCGGGGTATTTCCAGGTGATTGCCGACCCGGTCTCAACCTGCGTCCATGAAATTTTAGAATTCACTCCCAGGCACTTGCCGCGTTTTGTCACGAAGTTGTAGATGCCGCCCCTGCCTTCTTTGTCGCCGGGATACCAGTTCTGAACGGTCGAATATTTGATGGTTGCGTTATCGAGGGCCACTAATTCGACTACAGCAGCATGCAACTGGTTGGTATCGCGCATGGGCGCGGTGCAACCTTCCAGATAGCTGACGTAGGCCCCTTCATCGGCAATAATCAGCGTACGCTCGAACTGGCCGGTATTCTTTGCGTTGATGCGGAAATAAGTGGACAGCTCCATCGGGCAGCGGACACCTTTGGGTACGTAGCAGAACGAGCCGTCGCTGAAAACAGCCGCATTCAGGGCCGCGAAGAAATTGTCTGAATGAGGAACCACTGTGCCGAGGTATTTCTGAACCAGTTCCGGATGCTCCTGGACCGCTTCGGAGAACGAGCAGAAAATGATGCCCAGTTCGGAAAGCTTCTCTTTGAACGTTGTGGCAACGGACACGCTGTCGAATACCGCGTCTACCGCGACGCCTGCGAGCAGCTCCCGCTCGCGAAGAGGGATGCCCAGCTTTTCGTAGGTCGCGAGCAGTTGGGGATCGACTTCATCGAGGCTCTTCGGACCATCTTTCTTTGTCTTTGGAGCCGAGTAGTAGATGATTTCCTGATAATCGATGGGCGGGTAATGAACGTTGGCCCAGGTTGGCTCTTTCATCTTCAGCCACTGCCGGTACGCTTTCAGGCGCCAATCGAGCATGAATTTTGGCTCGTTCTTCCTGGCTGAAATCAGGCGAATAATATCTTCATTGAGGCCGGGGGGAACCGTATCGGCATCGATTTCGGTGACGAATCCCCATTTATACTCTTGATTGGCGAGTGTCTCGATCGAGTTGAGTTGTGTAGCCATGAAGGGTCTTCACTTCCAGGCTACCGAATCTATACCTTTCGGTCAAGATTGGCTATACTAAAAGGGAAAAAGCATGATCGAGGTTACTGAAAAGGCTGTCGAGCGCATTCGGGAGTTGCTAACCAAACATAATTGCCAGGGCGGACTGCGCCTTGGAGTGCAGGGCGGTGGATGCTCGGGCATGAGCTATCTTTTCCGACTCGATCAAAAGCCGAAACCTGCCGATCATGTACTTCAGTTTGATGATGTTCGCGTTTATGTAGATCCAAAGAGCTACCCGTATCTCGACGGTTTGAGGCTCGATTTCGCGTCGTCGCTGATGGAGAGCTCGTTTGTTTGGCATAACCCGAACGCCAAACGAAGCTGCAGCTGCGGCAAGAGCTTCGCGGTGTAACGGGACACTCGGGCGAGGCAGGCCTCGCCCCTACAGCCGACCGCTAGGGAGCGGTTATGACGAACTTCCGCTACGAATCAGAATATGAACTTGGCGCCCAACTGGATATTCCGATTCTCGTACGCCTGCGGAGTAGTATTGGGCAGGACCCCATAGCTCGCGGTTATGTTGCCGGCGCCTCCGCTGGTGACGGCGGAACCGATATTCACGTAGAGGTTCGAGTGGTTAAAGGCATCATATGCTTCTAGGCGAAGCTGTAACGACGTCCGCTCGCTAAACTTGATGCTTTTGTAAATGCCCATGTCGAGGTTATACACGCCGGGGGTGTGGAAATAATCGCGACCCGTCATGTTAGCCGGGAAGGGGCCGAAATCGGAGTCGCCGGTCGTCGGATTTATATATTCAGACACGGCGATATTGCTGAAGTTCATGATGTTGTAGGTATTCGGACCGCCGCTCTGAAATTCGTTGCCGTTCACCGGTATCACTTGGTTCGCCGCGACGCGAGTGTATATGTAGTTCGTGTTCGTGGTGTCGTAGATGGTGTAGGGCGCGCCGGTGCGCGCGGTGAAGACCGGCGCAAATTCCCAGCCGTCCAACAGGGCTTTGCCGATACCCTTCATGCCGTGCGCGAACGGAACGGCCCAAATCGCGGCGATGGCAACACGGTGCCGGTTGTCGAACTCGGAGTTGCCATAATCCACCATGGGATGAACGAAATCGGTGTAACCGAGGTTGAATTGATTGAAGGAACTGCTGAACGTGTCGCTCAAGTCGTCCAGAGAGTGGCTCCAGGTGTAGTTGAGGCGTAGCGTCAACCCGCTATTTCTGATGTTCTGGATATCGTAGCGGATGTTCATCGCATTGTAGGTCGAGTAGCCGCCGGCGCCTCGGCGATTGATGCCTGCGTACTGGTTGTTCATCGTCGCCTGACAGCCGTCTGTTGCTCCGGACACCAGCGTGTCGGCGGGGTTGCAGGGAATGCCCAGATAGTAGTTGCCCATTCCCGGGGAATTCACATAAGAGATGTCGTACAGGTTTTCGCCGATCGAAGCGGAGTAGTCGGCCTCTAGATGCATGCTATTGCCGAACTGATGCTCGAGCGAGGCGCTGATCAAGTGCGCGTAGGCTTGCGGAATGTTGTTTTGGATGTAGCGGAGTTCGGCCGGAGGGAGTGGTACCGATCCGTTCGCGCCGCTCAGAATTCCAGCGTTCGAGACAGTGGCAGGAATGGTGGCGATGTTGCTTCCCGCGATGAGGTCTACAATCTCGTAATTGGGCGGATTGAACAGCACGTTGTAGGTCACATTGCCGAAATTGCGTTCATAACCGATGCCATAACCGCCTCGGAAAGCCGTCCGGCCGTCGCCGAAGACGTCCCAGGCGATGCCAATGCGAGGCGCAAAATTATGCCAACTCGGCTGCCACAACTCACCGATCGGACTGTTGGGAGTGGTCAGAACCACGCCCTGCGCGATGGCTGCAAATTGATTCGCGGCGTTCGCCGGGTAGAAGTTCGAGTCGAGGTTCGGATTCACGTTGTGCTGCACTCCGAAATACTCCCAGCGAAGTCCAAGGTTCAGCGTCAAGCGGGGAAGAACCTTCCACGAATCCTGGAAGTAGAGTGCGCCTTCGTGATAGCGATTGCTGCGCTCGAAGAGCGGCGGACCAACAGGCAGGGTAATGGTGCAGGCCGGCGTCTGGACTCCGTTGATGCACGGAAACTTGCCTTGAGGATCGATGGCAGCTTCGTATTCGTAAAGCTGACCGGCCAGGAAATTGTCTATACCCTGGCCGACCGTGCTGCCGAAGATTTGAAGCCCCGAGTTGTAGGCCCCGTAACTGCGGTTGTCTCGCAGATAGGTTATCGAGCCTCCAAAGCGGAGCTCGTGCTTGCCAGTGGTATAGCTGAAGTCCTGGTAAGCCTCGCCGAAGTTTTGCGGACCTCCAAAGGGAGTTCCGCCGTTACCAGGAGAGAAGGGATCTTGCCCGGGAAGCGCTACGCTATAGGGTCCAATGGCGGTAGTGGACTCATAACTTCCGAGATAATAGGTGGGCACCACTCCCCCGGACGGCACCGGGTTGAGATAGTTAAAGCGATTGAAATCGAGTTTGGACTGCGAAACGAAGCGAGGCGAGAAGGTGTGCGTCATCGACACGATCACACTATTGTCGAAATTGGTCGCGCTAACGTTGTAGCCGGCGTAAGGGTTGTTGGCGACACTTCCTGCTTCGTCATCCTCGCTATATAACGCATAGCGAGCATAAATCGTCGTCCGATCGCTGAGGTTGTAATCCACCCGCTGCACGGTCGAGTAGGTGTTTTGCGGAAGTCCCGCACCGGAGTTGGCGGGCGCGGTGTAGCCGACCAGGTCGAACATAGGTGCGTTGGGATTGTAGGCCACGCATCCGCCCGTAGCCGAGGCAGTTGCGCAGGGGTCCGAGCCCAGCGCCGTTAATTGATTCCGGCTCAAGGTTCCCAGAACGGAAGTGGTGGAAGGGAATTTGCCGTATGTGGAAAATATGGCCTGGGTGGCCGGCGAGGCGGCGGCGATAAGAGCGGGGTCCGGCACAATCGCGGTCTGCGTCGAGGCACTGCGCACGCGAGTCCACTCGGTGCTGCTGAAGAAGAACAGTTTGTCTTTCTTGATAGGGCCGCCAACCGAGTAACCGAACTGATTGCGCGTGTAGATGGGCTTGTCGAGGCCATACGCATTGTTATTGAAACTGTTCGAAGCCAGAGCGGAAACCCGGTTGAACTCATACGCCGTGCCGTGAAAATCGTTTGTTCCGGACTTGGTAGTGACGTTGATAATTCCGGCATCGGCGCGGCCGTACTCAGCCGTGAAGTTATTCGTAATGATGCCAAGTTCCTGAACCGAATCGAGCGGTACCTGCTGGCCTACTGTCGCGTTGAATTCATCGTTATTGGCGACGCCATCCAGCAGAATGTTGGTTCCGGCCGAGCGCAAGCCGTTAATCGCCACTCCGGCACCCCGTCCGGAGGGATCGTCCTCACTGACATTTCCCGACGTGACGACCAACAAATAAGGATTTCGCGTGATGGTTGGGAGTTCGTTCAGTTGCTGAGTGGAGAGCACCTGGCTGACGGTCTGGGTTTCGGTATTGACCGTGACGTCAGCATTGGCTGTCACTTCCACCACTGTCTCGCTCTTGCCGACCTCTAGTTTCAGGTCCAACCCGACCTTCATTCCGACTGTGACGGTCGCTCGCTGCTTTAAGGTGTCAAAGCCCTGAGCTTCAGCCGTTACTTCATAGGTATCGGGCAGCAGATTTGCGAACGTAAAGCCGCCGCTGTCGTTGGTTGCTTGCGTCCGCTCGGCACCGGTTGCAACCGATTTTACAGTCAATTTGGCGCCGGCAATGGCAGCCCCGGTAGGATCGGTGACGGTTCCCACGATTTGACCGGTTTCCGCTTGAGGGAAGGCGTTGATAGGGCCGAAACTTAACAGCGCCAAAAGTAGAATCAGCGTGTAAAACGCTTTCATGTAAGACCCCCTTGTTAAAGCAACTTTCTGCGTGTTCTTTAGATGTCAGCGCGCTGCGCACTGTAACAATCTCGCTTCATCGCTAGCCGAAACTATGAAGGTGGCGAACATTGGAGCGGGTCGTAGCTCTTGCCAGGTTTGCACTACGCGGTGCTGGTACGGAAGTATGCTTGCTCTATTCATCCTCAACCGACTGGCCGCACCTATAGCAGGCTAGAAGCACAGAATAGCCTAGTACGAGCAGCGTGAAAAGCCCTATTTCGCGAAAAAGGGAGTGAGCCACCACGCAAAAGTGCGAACACGTTTGAAAGGGTACTATGCGGGGTACTTTATCGTTGTAGATGTCACAGTCGATTATTGGCCTGTATGCAGACAAAAGCCGGAGACCGAAGTCTCCGGCTGCCCAGAAGCAGAGCGCTCGAGTAACGCTCCTCCGCTTCTAACCCGACAAAAAAAGATTGAGGCCCTAAAAAACGAACTTCAGAGACAACTGCAACGAGCGCGGGTTACTCGAGAACGCTTGCGACGGGTTCGCGAAGATTGGGTTGTTTGGTATCAGGAAGTTGTGCACAAGAGTCGCCGTCTCGTCAACGCCATTTGATGCGGTAGTCGGCTTTACATCGCTAATGAAACCGCCCACATATTGTGGATGGTTAAAGAGGTTGAAGACCCGCGCCGCGAATTGAAGCTGATGCTTCTCCGTGATGTTGATATTCTTCGCGAGCGTAATGTCCACATCGTCGATGGGCGGAAACATTCCGGTGTTCCGGCCGCCGTTTGGCAGTGTCCCTTTCGGCGCCGCGATGTACTGGGCGTTGGGATTGTTTACCAGATACGCGACCGTTTGCCCCGCGCTATTCATCAGAGCGGTGGTCCCCGATCCCACGCCGGCCTGGCCGTTGGGATTCACAAACACGCGGTCTGGCGCGCTATCTCCATTCAAATTCGAATCTACGCCGCTCTGAACTGTATAGAGGGTTCCGGTCTGATACTGATACACCGGCGCGATCTCCCAATTGCTCAGAACGTTCTTCATGAACCAGTTGCTATTCTTGAATGCCGTGACGTCGTAAAGCGTTTCGAAGCTCAACCGCTGCCGGTGATCGAGCGCCGAACTCGAGCGGTCGGGCGCGACGTCTTGAGAATTCTGCGCTCGCCGCGGAGTGACCCAGGTGCTGAAGACTTCAGCCGTCGAGTTGTCGATGTTGTGACTCCAGGTGTAAGCGCCAATGAACTGCAAGCCGTTCGAAAAACGACGCGTCAAACTGTTAGCCCAACCGTGATAGGTCGAGCTGCCCCACGGTTGGTATGACGTGAGGACGCCGGTAAAGCCTGCGTTGTAGTAAGCCGGAACGATGTCTCCGCCCGCTGACTGGGTCGCCAAAAGTCCCGAAAGCGTATTCGGAAGCGCATTCAACGCGGTTTGGCTCGGCATGCTATAGAAAACCGGAAGCGCATTTGAGGCGTTCACCACAGGTTGGCGATTCAACTGAATCTGCATCGGAAGATCGATGCCGCGAGTCCCGATGTATTCGGTATCGAAGGTGTAGTTCTGCGCAAATACATGTTGAATGCCGAAATTCCATTGAATGGCTTTGGGCCGCGTCTGGTTCGGCACATAGCCGGCGGTGCCCGCGCGAAGTTGAGCTAAGGTCGGAGTCACTGTTGTGTTGGGCTTGATGCCGCCATTCGCCAGGAACCCGGAGCCTGGTCCTCCCAACTGCGTGCAGCCGGTGGCGGGTCCGCCCGTACAGTCAACGGTGGTCTCGAATTGCGGAGGCACTGTTAGCGTGCCGAAATTGTCGGGAAGAATGTCATAATTTTCCCCGAATCCCGCGCGAATCGAGGTCTTGCCGCTCGTGCCCGGAGACCAGGCGATTCCGATGCGCGGCATAAAGGCGTCTTTCTGGGGCTGGGGCTTGTTGAATTCGATCAGTCCCGGAACGCTCGAGACC
>JBAUZG010000444.1:0-13491 GCA_049585195.1 Bryobacteraceae bacterium
ATTTCAAGCTGTGCGCGCCGCGCGTATAGCTCATCGAGTCGCCGATCTGATAGCTCGTGTTGTTCGATTTGGTTCGTCCCTGCGTGCCGGGATCTATCGTCAGGCCGGTAACGTCGACAAGCGGATACGGTTCATCGGAGATGATGTGGCTGCCCCAGCGTTGCATTCCAGCCTCGAATTCGTTCAGGAAAGCGGGTCCAAAAATCTGGACATCGTGCAGCGCCACATTGCTCGTGCGGATGGGTACGTTCTGATAATCGTTCACGCCGAGCGACGATGAGATAACGCCAAAGAGAGGGCCGAAGACATGCGAATCATTCACATTGACGCGAACATATGCTGTGTTTCTGTCTGTGAAGCTATGGTCCAGCCGGACGCTCCCGGTATCTTCGCGTACCTGCGACACACCCGTCGTTACGTAGTTGTCCACAAGCGGGCTCGAGGTCGGGCCGGTGCCTAACGGGTACTGAGCCACGATGGGCGCGAGCGCAGGAGACGTTGTCAGTACTTCCTGACGCAGTAAGGCGCTGGGCGTGGTTCCAGAGCCGGTTATGCCGATCCGCTGGCGCGATCCTTCGTAATTCACGAAGAAGAAGGTCTTGTTCTTTACGATCGGCCCGCTGATGTTGCCGCCAAAATCGTTGAAGCGGTATTCCGCCTGAGGCGACGGTATCGTGTTAAAGAAGTTGCGCGCGTCCAGGAAGTTGTTGCGGAAGAACTCATAGGTATCGCCGTGAAATTGGTTGCTGCCGCTCTTGCTGACGATGTTGATGTACGAACCGGCTGCGCGTCCGTACTCGGCACGATAGTTGCTCGTCTGCGCGCGGAACTCCGCCACTGTGTCGAGACTGCCGGTCAGCAGCCTTGCTCCGCGTTCATAGCCGTTCGACATATACGGTTGATCTACGCGTGTGGCGTCCACCCCATCAATTGAAAACTGATTGTGAACCGTATGCTGGCCGTTGAACGAGAGGTCGGCGATGTAGTTGCTGCGCGCCACCGCTCCGGGAGCGAGCAAGCTGAAGCGGGCGTAATCCCGTCCGTTAATGGGTAATTCGAGAACCTCGCGATTGCTAAAGGTCGCGCCTTGGCCCTGATTCGGGTCAACGAGGGGCGCTTCGGAGGTGACATTCACTACCTGGTTCACCGTTCCTGGCTGAAGACTGAAATCGACAGCTACTGTCGCTCCGACGGCAACTGCGACCGATTCTTGCACCGCCATCTGAAAGTTTGGCTGCGAGACGCTCACTTTGTACCTGCCGACAGGGACATCGGCAATCGTGTAGCGGCCCGAATTGTCGGTCTTCGCCTGACGGTGCTGGCCGTTGGCGATGTTATCGGCGGAAACAGTGGCTCCGGAGATGGCTGCTTGCGACGCGTCAGTAACCTGGCCTGTCAGGCTCCCGGCCGTTTGCGCAAAAAGCGGCATGCCCGGCAGTATCAACAAGTAAAGTGCGAGTGTGTGCCTTTGCATGGCAGTGACTGGACCCCCAAAAATGGATGGATTCAGGTCGGCTTGGACCCGCGAATTACAGAATTATGACATGCCCCGTCAGTTACGGGCAACAAGGGCCGCTGTTACGGCCGCTCGCTCCACCACCACAGTGGCGGAAGCGGCTTCTGTTGAGGCCAGACCTCGTCTAACGTGTCCCCATCGAATAACTCGCCATTCTTCATCACGTATCGAATCGGGGTCGTGTTATGAATGTCGTCGAGCGGATTCTTTCGAAGCACAACCAGGTCGGCCAGTTTTCCCGGTTCAATGCTTCCGAGATCCTGAGCGAGTCCGATCGCTTCGGCGCCGTTCAGAGTTGCGGCCCGCAGAGCTTCCAGATTGCTCAGCTTTCCTGCCGCCACCGACCATAACTCCCAGTGGTAGCTGAGCCCCTGAAATTCGCCGTGTCCGCCTACGCACACTTTGCCGCCCGCGCGCATGATAGCGGCTGCTCCTTCGGCCATCCGCGCATTCACATATTCATCGGTCCGAAACCACGTAGTGCGGCTGCTTTTCGCATCGACAACGTTAGGGGGCAGAAAGCGGCGGACCTTCGGATCGCCGTGAACGTCCGTTGACTCGTAGTAGTAATTTTCTGTGCCGGGTCCGCCGTAACCCTCGATAATGTATGTGGGTGTGTAAAAGATGCCCGATTTTGCGACGAATTCCGTCACATCCTTGTAGAGAGGAAAGATAGGAAACTGATGTTCGGCGCCGCTGAATCCATCAATAACATGGGTCAAGTCAAGTACCATGTCGGCAGCGCCCTCGGTGGTCGGCATCATCCGGAGCCGCAAATTAGCTTCCACCATGAACTGTCGCTGCCTGCGATTGCCCACAAGATACGACTTGACCATGGATGTTCGGTAGTAGTTCTTGTACCGCGCCACGACATCCGCAGCCTCATCGGCGGATTGAAAGTCGTTTACATAAAAAATGCCGGGCCCAGTGGCGTAGATGCGCGGGCCGAGAATCTCGCCTGCGTCGACCAGATCCTGGTAGGCAAAGGTGTCGTTAGTCGAAGTTTGCGGATCGCGGCCCGTGGTGATGCCATAAGCTAGAGACGCGAGAAAATCCCAGTTCTCGAGATCCAATACTCCTCGGCGAATGTTGAACCAGTGCGCGTGCGTATCGATGAACCCAGGCACGATGGTGTTTCCGCTCACGTCGATAACCCGTGCGCCGCGCGGACTGCCAGCCGATCCACTCGGTCCAACGGAAACAATCCGGTTGTCCGTAACCACTATGTCGGCCGCCGGCAAAACTTCATCGCCTCGCATCGTAATCACGCGCGCGCCGCGCAGCACTACTGTTCCTCTCGGCGTATGCCGCGGCGTCTGAATGTCAAAGTGCACCTCTGAAGGGTGCAAACGCCTAGCCCAGGTGACGGTATTCGGCTGCTGAGTCGCCGGTGCAGTTTCCGCTTTGCGGCGATCCTGGGCTACAGCCGAAAGCACGTCTGAAAACGGTAGCCGGAAGAGGCTCGCTCCCACCGTCCAGGCAATTGTTCCGGAGCCGTCTATCCATCTGATTTCATCTGCGCCGCCGGTGGTAAGGCGCACAACCGATGCGGGCGGGGCGCTGACATCGATGACAGGCACATCTCCTCCCAGCTGGGGTACGTCAGCGAGGTAAAGCTGATAGCGGTAGAGAATCAGCGCCCGCTTGCCATCGTTGTTGGCGAAAATCTGGACGTTTGGCGAAAACTCCGCGCCCCATTCATCTTTCCCTTTCACGCGAAACAGCGTCCGCCGGTCCGTTCCATCCCAGCGCAGGGAAATGAGTTCCGATTGCGCCGCGAGCGGCGTCTCCGCTCTCGTTACTGTCACATAAATCCGTTCCGCATCGCGCGTAAAGTGCGGTCCACGAAAACCCTCTCCCGGGGCGATGACCGTCGGCGCGCCGCCGTTTGCCGGAATCCAGATCAAATCTGCGATCTGCATTTCATGGCCCCATTCATCAGGTTGTGTCATGGCCTGATAGCGCGAAGCCCGCAGTGCGACGATACGCGACGAGTCCGGAGACCACGCAAGGTAGGTGTAGTATGCCGGAACAGACGTAAGACGCTGCGGACTGCTCGTCCCATCGGCCCGTATTTTCCAGATGGCTCCTTCCTCGTTCGACCACGTTACGTAAGCCAGCCATTTGCCGTCGGGCGACCATGCGGGTTGATATTCACGCTCGTTCCCCGCTACAACGCGCCGCGGCTGTCCTCCGTTCAGGCTGGCAGTGTAGAGATGTGTCAGCGCGGAAAATGCGATTCGCTGGCCGTCTGGCGAGGCGCCTGTTCCTTGAATGAGACGCGAATGCACCGGGGTCTCGTCCACGCGCTTTGGAAAGTAGAGACGCGGACCCAGTCCTCGCGAAATCGTGGCAGTGAATGGAACGAGCCGGTCTTCTTTCGTTTCGATATTGATGCGGTGGAGCTTTCCTCCGTAAGAAAGCACGATTTCTCTTCCATCGGGAAGAAATGAGAATTGAGGAAGCAGATCGCGGCTCGAGAAATAAGATTCTTGGTCGTCGTGTTGAACAGGATATCTTAGCCAGCGGTCCTCACCTGTGATTAGGTCCCGCAACCGCAGCCCCGTCTCCGAATCATACCGGGTGGCATAAACGAGCTTCGTTCCATCCGGAGATAATTCTGGCCGGAACCCGCTGCCCTGCGCGGAAGTAATTGGGGTTTCCTCGCCGGTGCGAAGGTCGCGCCGCGCGATCTGCCAGAGCGGAAATTTCACTTGAGCAGAGAAGTAGCCACTCTTCCGTGCGTAGTAAAGATAATGGCCGTCCCGCGAGGCAACAGGGCCAAGGGCGTTCTGCCATTTTTCTGTAGGCGTGCCGTCGGTCGCGTTGCTTCTAGTGACTTGGACGCCCGACCCGCCGTTCAGGTCGTATTCCCAAACTTCAAAAGCCGATTTGTAAAAGTATGGTTTCTTGCGAGAGACGAGAACATACTGTCCATCCGCGCTCCAGGTCGGTGAAACAAACATCGTATGCTCTTCGGCGCTCAGCGGCCGAGCGTTTTGTCCATCGTCATCCGCGACCCATAAGTTGCCGGAGCCGGAACGATCGCTCACAAACGCGATGTGTTTACCGTCCGGAGAATAGCGCGGCTGGCTGTCAAAACTCATTCCGCTCGAGATCGCTTTCGCCGGACCGCCTCCGATGGGCATGGTGTACAGGTGACCGAGCAAATCAAACAGGAGGGTTTTTCCATTGGGCGAAACGTCTACCGACATCCATGTCCCCTCGTCTGTCGAAAACTCAATAGTGCGAGCAGGACTAAGCGGCAATCCTTTCAAAGAAGAGCCCGCTGAACTCCCTTGCTGCGGTTGAGCGGTTGCACAGACCACAAGCGTAGCGGCGGCTGCTAAAAATGTAAGGGTGAGATAGTGCGGTTGACGTGTTGGCAAATTGCTACAGTAGCAACTTTCATGGCACTGCGAACTGTTCGAGCAGGTTTCGGAGCGATTGTGGCGCATCGGCGACGATCTCGCAGTAGTTGTCCACGTATTCGCGAGAGACAATGGCCGCCCGTTCATAGAGTAAGTGCAAAGCGCGACCCTCGGCCACGGGCAACCGGAACTTCTGCCGCGCTATCGGGTCGAGCTCGACTTTCGGGTCAATCTTGTGCAGTAAATTTTCGAGTCCTTCGCCGGTCTGCGCGGATACGACTGCCGCTTCCGTCGCATTCTGCCGCGCCGTTTCACCTAGAATGCGGTGAACAAGAGTTCCGAGGTCCCGTTCGCGGTCCTGGTTGTGGAGCCGGTCCGCCTTGTTAAGGACCAAAATCTGAGGTGTTTTTTGAGCTCCGATTTCGCCCAAGACCTTCATGACATGAGTAGTTTGTTCCGGCGCCGACGGCGAGGTTACGTCCACAACGTGGAGCAGAAGGGCGGCCGCAGTCACTTCTTCGAGCGTTGCGCGGAAAGCCTCGACAAGAGTAGTGGGTAGATTGCGTATGAACCCCACCGTATCGCTTATCAGGACACGGCGTCCCGATGGAAGCCGGATCTGCCGGACGATGGGATCGAGCGTGGCGAACATCCGGGCATCGGCCAGAACGCCGGCGCCGGTCAGCCTGTTAAATAGCGTCGATTTTCCTGCGTTCGTATAGCCGACGAGGCTGACGGTCGATAGCGGCACGGCTTGGCGCTGTGAGCGCTGAACGCCTCGAGTGGCGCGGACGCGTTCGATCTCGCCGCGCAGCTTCGAGATGCGCTGGCCAATGCGCCGGCGATCCGTTTCGAGCTGTGTCTCGCCGGGTCCCCGCGTACCGATTCCGCCTCCCAAGCGCGACATCTGCGCCCCGAAGCCGGTAAGCCGCGGCAGCAGATAATTCAACTGAGCCAACTCCACCTGAAGCTGGCCTTCGCGGGTGCGGGCCCGGCTGGCAAAAATATCCAAAATCAGCTGCGTTCGGTCAATCACTTTGCAGCCGAGATAACGCTCGAGGTTTCGGAGCTGCGTGGGCGAAAGCTCGCGGTCGAAAATTACGCTGTCTAGCTCGTCCGGCTCAATTCGGGCTCTGATCTCGCCCACCTTGCCCGAGCCGACCAGCGTAGCGGAATCAAGGGCGGCGCGGTGCTGGAGAACCTCGCCCACAACTTCGGCTCCGGCGCTCTCGGCGAGCACACGCAGTTCTTGAAGCGATTCTTCGGGATCAGTGGGACTCGAATCGCGCTTCTGTCCGCTGCTTACGTCGACGCCTACAATCAGCGTGCGTTCTTGACGTTGTCGCATCCGGTGAAAAGCGCAAGACCCCCGACCTTGATTATTAATTATTGTCACGCCGGGAGTTGGTTGCGCTGTAAAAATCACCCGTTTTGAACGCCGCACGCTCCATCAGGCCGTAAGACTAAACCGAGCCGCGACCGCCAAGGAGCGGTCCTCGACTTTCTCACTTCTGCAGCGCTCAATGTGAGTGCTCTGGCACTTCCGGATCCGGCGCGCCTGCCGTCGCTCCGGTCGAGGCGCCGGCAGCTTGAGGCGCCGACCCGTGGAAGGGCCGCGATACAACTACGGTCGAAATGGCATGTTTGAATATCAATTGTTCCTGATTATTCGTTTCGAGAACCACCGAGTATTTGTCGAAGCTTTTAATTCGGCCTGAAAGCTTAACGCCGCTCATCAGATAGATTGTGAGGAATGTCTTCTCTTTCCGGGCATTATTCAGGAAGGCTTCTTGGATGTTTTGCGCGAGCTTGTCCATCTTTTATTTCCTTCATTTTTTAGTCTCGGCTTCATTTAGAAAGATCGAGCGTGTGGACGGGCACGTTCCCCCGGCAACCCAGGATCATAACTATAGTAACCGGACGAACACTGAGTCGGATTGGGGCCAAAAAAAGAACCACAAAAGGCGGTGGTTCTGCCACACTCGCCTACCACGAGTCGCGGTTCGAGATCGTAACTCGGTAGTAAGGCTTGTCCTTCTCTGACGGGTCGATGGTGAATTGATCGGAGGTCTTGCCCGGATCGTAGCCGCGCCACAACCAGGCCAGCGATTCGGGTAGATCGATGGCGGCTTGAGCCGAATCGTGAGTTGCCTGGCCGAAACGGAAGTGGAAATCGTATTCGCGCATCTTCAGGGAATTCGCGAGCTGAATGTTCTGGAGGGGCCACGACCCGTGGTTATTCTCGAGATCGTCGGCCCCGTCGCTCATCCAGATTCGAATGTTGCGCTTGGGCATTTTTCGAACCATGAACGGATAGAGATTACCGCCATCGAGTTTGTCCTCAGGACGCCACTGAATGGAGGTGTAGCTGCCAATCGTCGAGTGGACGCGCGCGAACTTATCGGGCATGAACCAGGCCGCGTTCAGCGAGCAGATGCCGCCTGAAGATTCTCCGGCAATGCCCCGGCTGTAGCCGTCGGGACGAATCTTATAGACCTTTTCGACTTCAGGCAAGATTTCTTCAAGTAGAAAGCGGTCGTAGCGATCACTGACGGTGTCGTATTCAATCGATCGCATCGGCTTCCCATCGGGCGAGAAGCCTGGAGCGATGAGGACGTGAACCATCGGCGGAATCAGTTTCTGGGCGACCAGATTCTCGGTCACAGTGAACAAGCGAAGACGCGAGAACTCGCGATCCACAAGCCCCTGACCGTCCTGCCAGACCATCAGCGGCGCGGGCACGTTGGGATCGACGCCTGGCGACGCGTAGAACCAGAAGTCGGCTTTCATTCCGTCGTAAATTTTGCTCGCGAGGGTGTGCTTCTCGCTCAGCTTGCCCTCGGGAACGCCTGGTTTTGGATAGGAATCGGGATTGTAGCCTGGGACATCGGACCGGTTTCCGAGCGCCTTGCCATCGGAATAAAACTGATACCCGTGAGTGACGCCTACCCTCATTTTTACGAGCCGCATCCAGAGATTGGAGTTCGCAATCTTCGACATGGCAACTGCCGGCTGCTGGTCGATTGATACCCTGGCGGGCGCCGCCGACTCGATTACAAACAGATAATCCTCACCCCATACGATGGCGTTCGTCTTGGGCGGGAGCGTCTTTGTGATCAGGTCGGCAAGACCCGGTGCATCGGGTCCCTGCCGCGCGGCTTCGATCAACTGGGCCAGCGGATGTATCTGGGCCGAGGCGGCGCACACCAGCCCCGCGGCAAGCGCGGCTATCGCAATGCTTTTCATGCGGTCCGTTCTCGGAATTTACGTTAGATCACTCAGGTAGTTGATTTGCCCCTGGCTGTCGCCGAAACGTTCGGTTGGAACGCCCATCGTGTCGAGCACGCTCAAGTACAGGCTCGTCACCGGAACGTCGTGATCGAATTTCACATGCCGTCCAGAGCGGAAGACGTTTGTGCCGCCGGCGAGCAGCACCGGCAAGTTATCGTGATTGTGCCGGTTTCCGTCGCTGATTCCACTGCCGTATACGACCATCGTGCGGTCAAGGAGCGAACCGCTGGCCTCCTTCGTTTGCTTCAGCTTCTGCAGGAAGTAAGCGAACTGCTGCATATGATACGTATTAATCGCAGCGACTTTATCCATGAGCGCCGGATCGTTTCGATGATGCGACAAACCATGATGTCCTTCCGGGACGCCGATTTCGCGATACGAACGGTTGCTTCCCTCGCGGGCCAACATAAAGGTTGAGATTCTGGTTGTATCTGTTTGAAAAGAAACCGTTAATAGATCGAACATCAGGCGCGCGTGGTCGCCAAATTCAATCGGTATACCATCCGGCTTAGCCATCGACGGCAGCGCGACCGATTTATCCGCGATTTGCTTCTCCATCATTTCCACTTGGCGCTCTACCTCGCGTACCGACGTACAGTATTCGTCTAGCTTCCTTCTGTCAGTTGGGCCGAGACTCCCCTGTAAGCGGCGAGTGTCGTCGGCTACCAAATCGAGGATGCTTTGCTGGAGGCGGGCGCTGCGGGCCCGGGCAGTTGGATCGCCCGCATTCTCGTCGCTTCCGAAGAGGCGCTCGAATACTTCGCGGGGGTTCACCTCGGGCGGATTAGGCGCTGTAGGCGTACGCCAGGAGATGCTGTTGACGTACGCGCAGCTATAGCCGGAGTCGCAGTTGCCGGCCAGGTGCCCGTCTTCACAGCCGAGCTCGAGCGAAGCGAGGCGCGTGGCCGTGCCCACTTTCCGCGCGGCTAGCTGATCGACCGAAATGCCGACGGAGATATCGGAACCGGCGGTCTTCTTCGGGTGAACTCCGGTGAGAAAACTGGCGGAAGCGCGAGCGTGGTCGCCTGGGCCATCGCCAAGCGCCATGCCATTGTGGTCCATGAGGCCCGTGAGGACAAGGACATCGTCCTGGACCGGCTTGAGCGACTCGAGGATTTTCGGAAGAGAAAAGCCGGCGCCGGTTGCGCTCGGAGTCCAGTTCCGCATGTCAATTCCATTCGGAACGTAGACGAAGACCATGCGGGCCGGAGACAACTTCGCCGACACTGTCTTCGCCGACGTGAGTGCCGGGACCATGGCATCCAAGACGGGCAGGGCAACCGCCGCGCCTACTCCGCGCAGAAGCGTCCGGCGGGATATATGTTTCCTGGTGATAATCACTTTCCATTTCCTCCATTGGATTTCGCCATCGTACGCATCGATCCATCGCCCCGTCCCATCTGAAAGGGAGCGCTATTCACGATGCCGCTAATCAAGGCCGAGAAACGATATCCGTTCGCGGCCAGTTGAGCGGTGATGCTGTCCTCCGCGCGCCTGTCGTATCCTTCGAGCCCGCGGCCCAGAGCGTAAGTCATTAATTTTTCAGTCAGGCATTGCGCGAATGATTGCTTGCTCGACGCCAGAATCGATTTCAATTCCGCAGGGCCGTCGAATTTTCTTCCGTTCGGAAGCGTTCCCGACGCATCAATCGGGAAATTTCCCTCGTGAGTCCGCCATTGCCCCACGGCATTGTAGTTTTCGAGCGCAAAGCCGAGCGGGTCCATACGAGTATGACAGCCCGCGCACATGGGACTCGCGCGATGCTTTTCCATTTGTTGCCGCATCGTTCCCGAAAGCGGACCGCCTTGGGCATCAATGGAACCAACGCCCGGAGGGGGCGGAGGCGGTGGCGCGTTCAAGACGTTTTCGAGAATCCATTTGCCGCGCAACACCGGAGAAGTGCGCGTGGGATAGGACGTGACGGTCAGGACGCTCGCCTGCGTGATCACACCGCTGCGCTCGGTCCCGTCCAACGAAACGCGCCGGAATTCATTCCCCTTGACGCCTGGAATTCCATAGAACTGCGCCAGCCGCTCATTCAGGAACGTGTATTTGCCATCCAGGAAATCGAGAATGCTGCGATCTTCCCGCACGACCGCGGTGACAAACATCTCCGTTTCGGTGTACATGGCTTTGCGCAGTTGCGCGTTGAATTGCGGAAACTCCTCCGGATCGGGGCGAATGCTATCTAGATTCCGTAGCTCGAGCCACTGGCCCGCGAAATTTTCAATCAGCGCATTCGATTTCGGGTCCTGAAGCATGCGCTGCACTTCCGCGTTCAAAACTTCGGGCTGGCGCAGCTTGTGCTGGTCTGCTAGATCGAGCAAATGTTCGTCGGGCATGCTGCTCCATAAGAAATAGGAGAGCCTCGATGCGAGTTCGTAATCGTTGACGGGGTGAACAGCGGCGGGATCGTCGGGTTTCGGATCGCGCTCAATCCGAAACAGAAAGTTCGGCGAAACGAGAATCGCTTCAACGCCGATCCTCATGGCCTGCTCGAACGTCATGCCCTGCTTCTGAGCGGAAGCAACTATATTGGTCACCTCGCGCACTTCGCGATCCGTAACGGGACGGCGATAGGCCAGGCGCGCAAGATGAGCGAGATCGCGCCGTGCGCATTCCTCGGTGTGATGGCCAGGGGCGTGGCCGCAAACGAAGATGCGGCGGTAACTCTCCGGCAGCGGCGGGCGAAGCGGATTGTACGGCCCGCGTACTTCGAGCGCGTCGACAAACGTGGGTGGATTCGAAAGAGCCCGCTGCTTGGCGATTTGCGCGGCATCCTCGGGATGCTTGGCGAGCGCCCGCTGATACGCCGCGTCCGCTTCAGCTTTCAATTTCTGCGCCGTCACCACTTCTTCAGGCGTCGGCTGGCGCGGCGTCATGAGCGCCGTCACGACGTGCTCGCCATAGGGTACGTGGAGCCGCGTTTCGTACGATCGCGGCTTGTCCTTTTCAATTAATACGTCATTCTCGAATATTTGCTTGCCGTCCAGCAGGACACGGATGTGGAATGACTCTTTGCGGCCGCTCACCGCCGCTTGAATTTCATAATCGCCCTCAGCCGGAAATTCGAACTTGTTATCGAGCGACATCCCATCGTCGTTCATCTCATGCTCGGGAGAGTAGCGGATGCGTGTGGGCCGGGGCAGGGCATCGGACGGTATAGCCCTATTTGCGATCTTGGTCGCCGCATTTAGATACTTCTCCATCAACACCGGCGAAACCGAAAGCACGTCGCCGATATTGTCAAATCCATAGCCGGAGTCGTCGGCTGGAAAGTCGGCCGCAGGCTTGAAGTGAACGCCAACCAGATCGCGGATTGTATTGTTATATTCAACCCGGTTTAACCGGTGCGCCGTAAGACGACCGGGATCTTGCGGGGTGGTCCTGTCGGCTTCCGCAAACTGAGCTTCAATCCAATTGGTGACGCTCGAAATTGCCTCCGGCGTAGGGCGGGGAAGTCCCTTGGGCGGCATCTCGCCTGCCCGGACACGCCGCACAACTTTTTCCCATAGATCGCGATCGCGCAGCATGTCGGAAACATCGTGATATTTCGTGAGAACCAGGCCGCCCGTCTTGAGCTGCTCGTTGTGGCACATCGCGCAGTTTTGCTTGACGAACGGAGCAACCGTCTGCTCGAAGCCATTTTCGGGCGGCGCGGCTTTCGGCTGCTGACCGACGAGGGTGCCGGTTGCCGCGGCAACCAATCCAAATACCAAGACAAGTTTACGAACGGGGATATATCGATTGCAAGAGTGGGCGTGCGTCACGTTCGAGATCAAGCTTCTTGTTAAGGGCGTAGAAAAAGTCGTCTGAGTTACAGGCGCTCCCTCCCCTAAAGGCTATGAAATCACAGTTTTTGGGATCGAGGGAACTGGACGAAAAAGCACACGTTTGCAGCCGCTTTGCCCGACCAGAAATCTCGTAAATTGCAGACAACATTCATCGTCTGTCGATCAGCCAGGCGTTAGTAGCGACGATGCGGTCCAGGAACGCGAAGCGATGCCCGTCCGGCGACGGGACGGCCCAGCCCTGAATATCTCATAATGAGCGGATGCGTGTAACCATCATGAACCCCGGGGACTGACGCAGCATGAGCGCAACGTAGCGCACGTCCTGCAAGCGCCGCTCGAGCCAGACCACAGTCCTTACCTCCGATGGCCGTGCCTCGATGTCAATTGCTCAACTGCTAGAACATCAATTTCAGCGCGAGCACCATGCCTCGAGGATTGCTGGAAAAGAACTCAGAAGGGTCGCCGAAATACTGACTGGTAGGGATGTAGAACGGGTGCGTCGAAGCGTTCGCCGCCGATCCGATAGGCGCCACATCGCTGATGTTCCCATTCACATACTGTGGGTGATTCAGCACGTTGACTATGCGCGCCGAGAACTCGAGAGACATCCGCTCGGTGAAGTTGAAGCGTTTGGCAGCCGTAACATCGAGGTCGTTGATGGGTGGGAAATTTGCCGTATTTCGACCAGCTGTTGCGATGACGCCCTCTGGCGTTGCCGCATACTGAGCATTGGGATTGGTTACTAAGTAAGCGACAGTAGCACCTGCCGAGTTGGACAGAGCGGTTGTGCCGGAGCTGACTCCAGGGGTTCCGCCGTTCGGATTAACGCTAGCCCGTTGCGGCGCGACATCGCCGTTCAGGTTCGAATCTACGCCGGATTGCACAGTATAGGGCTGACCGCTTTGATACGTGTAGATCGGAGCAATTTCCCAGTTCCCAAGAATATTTCTCATCGGCCAGTTGGCATGTTTGAAAAAAGGAACATCGTAAAGAACTTCCAGGCTGAATCGCTGGCGATGATCGAGCGCCGAACTCGAACGGTCCGCGGCGACATCCTGGGAGTCCTGCGGCCGGCGCGGCGTTGCGTACGTGCTGAAGACTTCTGCCGTGGAATTGTCGATATTGTGGCTCCAGGTGTAAGCGCCAATGAACTGAAGGCCATTCGAGAAGCGGCGGGTCAATTGGTTCGCCCAGCCGTTGTAGGTGGAGCTTCCATACGGCTGAAATGACGTCAAAATTGAGCTATCGAACCCGGCTTGGTAGTAGGCCGGCACAAGGCCGCCTGCCGGCGAATTGTAGAAAGCAAGTAGCGACCCGAGCGTATTCGGAAGCGAGTTAAGGGCCGCCTGGCCCGGCATGGACCTGTACAACGGCAAAGCATTGGATGCGTTCAGTGCGGGCGCGATATTCAGTTGATCCTGAACCGGGAGGTCAAGGCCGCGTGTCCCGAGATAGCGCGTTTCAAACACATAATTGCCGCCGAATTCGTGTTCGATGCCGAAGTTCCACTGATAGGACT
>JBAUZG010000445.1:0-2746 GCA_049585195.1 Bryobacteraceae bacterium
AAGTAAGATCGTCAGTGACGCGGAAACGCCGACCTTGAATGATGTTGCATGGGGCCTTACGAATCCCGACGTTGGACGAGTCTTCTTCCCTTTTCTGAAATTTGGCAACTGGAAATTAGACGACCGCGGAAGAGCTCTCGAAAACGCGTGGAGGCGCAAAATCGGCGATGTCAGTCTTTCTGCCTGGAGCCGCGGTGTCAAGGATGCATACCGTCCTGCACTAATCTTCAATTCCACGTTCGCGGAAACTGGTGAGCCCCTCCTGTTCGCCACCTCGAACCTGACATATAGCCCGAGTGTAAAGATCGAGGAGAAAACTGCGCATCGCAAGACTTTCTTTGCGGAATTCGCCGGGCACGACATCAAAATCGTCACAGCAGCCCGGCTCGCGGCAAGCTTCCCGTTCGTCACGCCCGCCGCGAGACCATTGAAGGGAGGTGCGGCCTACCATCAGGTAGACGGGGGATATTACGACAACTACGGATTGTCCAGTCTGATGGCATGGCTGGCCGAAGCTCTCGACCAACGCGCCGCTAACAATCCCAAACCGGAGATTCTGGTGTTGCAGATTCGTTCATTCCCAGAAGACGAAATTCCGGACGCGAAATGGAAAACTTGGTTTTACCAGGTCTACGCGCCCTTCGATGGTCTGGAGAGTGTCCGCGTCACTGGCCAACTGCTTCGCGACAAAGAGGAACTTAGGTCGTTCGAGGACTCGCGGCGCGACAAGGCCGCATTCTGCAATGTGACGTTCGGATTCCCCGGTGCCAGCGCACCGCTCTCCTGGCAACTCAATCGAAGTCAGAAACAGGCCGTGAAAGATCAGTGGAGTTCCCAGGCCGACAATCTGAACAAAGTGCAAAGGTTCTTAGATCCCCCTGCCGGATCGTCCCGGCCAGTTTGTAACGACGAGCCTCAGTAACGCCGATGCAGGTATACCAACGGGCGCGGTCGACGCATCGCAAATCTACTTCAACCACACCTACCGAGATGTTTCAACCAACGGCTACTCTCGGGAGCAGTCGGGTTGATCGTTACCTACGTGCAGGCGAACATTGCCGACGTACGGACACGGACGTACAACGCCGTGTTTCCATTTGCATTGCGACTCCCCGAAGTTTCGACTTCCTATTTAACCCGCTCTTTCATTACTCGGCCCGCAGTGCCACCATCGGCTCTACTCCTGCCGCTCGCCACGCAGGAATCAGCGACGCTAGCAGCGCGACCAAGCCGAGCAGTAATGTGGCGAGCGTCAGCATAACCGGATCCCATGGCTGAAGCCGAACACCTGGTCGCTCATCAGCCTGCCTGCCGCCATCGCCGTCGGAAAGCCAAGCGCAAGTCCAATGCCTAACTGCCAGAATGCACCGCCGAGGACCACCCCTATGACGCGACCACGGAAATGTATATGGTAACTATGGCCAATTACGTATGACCAGAAGAGATAGTTTTCTTGCCGTAGCCACTCCGCTTGCGCGCAGACTTACCGATGAAGCGCCGACGCGATCTCATAAGTTAAACATCGTCTGTGTGGGGGCGCATCTCGACGACCCAGAATCAACCTGCGGTGGCACGCTAGCCCGCTACTCCGCGCGCGGACATATCGTCACCATCGTCTATCTGACGCGAGGAGAAGCGGGAGTTCCCAGCAACACACACGAGGAGGCAGCCCGAATTCGGACGGAAGAAGCTTTAAAAGCTTGACGCGTGCTCGGTGCCAGATCGATGTTCGTCGGCCAGATAGACGGGTCAACTGAGATTAGCAACGCCCGCTATGAAGAGTTCGACCACTGGCTGGACGGGCAACACCCGGACGTAGTCTTTACGCATTGGCCAGTGGATACGCATCGCGATCATTGCGCCGCGTCTTTGATGATCCAGTCATGGTATCGGAGTGGAAAGAAATACACGCTCGTCTATTTTGAGGTGATGAGCGGTGAGCAGACCCAACAGTTCTCTCCCAATTTCTACGTTGATCTAACGGAAACTTGGGAAAAGAAAAAAGAAGCTTGCTTTGTGCACGCGAGCCAACAGCCGGCAGAATTCTACGCCTATCACGAAGAGATGGAGTTATTTCGTGGCCGGGAACATCAGTGTAAACGGGCTGAAGCATTCGTCGTGCACTCTCAAGGGCCGCTGCCGCCAGTCGCCTGGTGAAACAACATGACCAACGAATCCTAGCCATCACAACGTTAGTTTCATCGATTTGGATCAAGCGCAGAATCGGTCGTAGAAATGTGCCGAAATTTGCCGCGTCCCCGGCGTTTCCATCAGATGCCATTATCAACGGCTATGTTAAACTGCCGCGACACTCGCGTAATACTTGTAAGCAATCTTTAGGGGCGTATTGTCATGATCTTGCATTGGGGCGGAAGGAGACCAGGATTGAGACATACGATCAATCTCTCATTGCTGCGTTTAGCATGTGCAGTAAACCTCTTCGCCGCAATTGGCTTCGCACAGTCGCCGTTGGCGAGCGCACCAGGCTCCCATGACCTTCGAAAGGGGCCCGAGGTTTTGCACCAGCAACTGGCGAAGTCCGCCACGACAAGCTGGCCCAAGAATGGCGGCGATCTCTTCAACCAGAATTACTCACCATTGACCCAGGTGAGTCGCCAAAACGTTGCCAATCTAAAGGGCGTCTGGCGTGCGCGGCTGGATGGTTCTGGTATGAATGCGAAATACTCCGGGGAAGCGCAGCCGATCGCTGAAGCTGGGGTGATCTACATTGTGACCGGCGCGGACG
>JBAUZG010000446.1:0-1989 GCA_049585195.1 Bryobacteraceae bacterium
TGGCAGGAGCGTGCTTCTTTAGAGCAAGCCGTCTGCCCCCGAGCATGTCTGGAATTGAGCGTCAGCCTCCAAGTTTGCACTCCCCGGTTCCGTTGCACCCGTCGACTGGCAGTTAAGGCAAGCGCACGTCGGCCAGCATCGTCGGGCGACTGGCGAATCCGTAAGTACGATCAAATCTGCCCTTGTCCACCACCGGAATTCCGGGCAATACGTGAAGGTCTGCAATAGGTTCTTCCACGTGAGCGCGGAGCGGCACAACCCCTGCCCAAACACGGATCGGGTAATCGTCTTCCAAGTCAAGCGGTGGGCCGGAACGCACCTTCGCGGACACTTCGTTTAGTGGCAATGACAGAAGGCTGGTTTTGATCATTTCGGTTTCGTTCGGTGGCCGAACCTCTTCCCACCTCCCTGGCACCAGACGGTTGGTCAGGCAATGAAGCCCTTCCATCTTCTCCGCAGGATCCGTTACAAGTCGCGCTTTTCCGAGGATGACAACCGAACGGTAGTTGATGGAGTGACGGAAAGCGGATCGGGCGAGCACAAAGCCATCGACCAGAGTGACGGTAGCGCAAACATTGATCCCCGCCGCCAGGGAGCAAAGCGTTCGACTGGCCGCCGACCCATGGACATAAATCTGATTGCCCGAACGTCCATAGGCGGTCGGGATCGCAAAGGGCTGACCGTCAACCACGAAACCAAGGTGGCAGACATAACCTTGATCGAGGATCGAATGGATCTGCTCGAGATCGTAGACTGCGCGCGCGGCGTGGCGGCGGACCTGGGTATGAATTGTAGGAGCGATTGCCTGCATAGCGATTTCAAGTCTAGTAAATGAACTGGCTGACCGTAAGAGCCACTTCTTGTATTATTGAGTGGTCCAGTTATTTTTATGCATTTCGCCACAGTCATCGATCGCAAGCTTTCGATTCCTCTCCAACGGCAGCTCTACGAACAATGGCGGGAGGCTATCCTGACGGGACGCTTCCGTGCCGGCGAACGTGTGCCCTCCACTCGCGAACTGGCCGCCTCTCTATCGATCTCCCGCGGCACCGTCTCAGAAGCCTGGGACCAGTTGATGGCGGAGGGTTACCTCGAAACCGCGCAAGGCTCAGGAACTTTCGTATGCCGGGAACTGCCGGACAACCTTGTGTTCTCACGGCACATAAAGTCCGCCAAAGCTTCGGGCCAAGTGAGCGTGAGGCTGTCTCGCTACGGGGCCCGGCTCACGGATGACTGGCGAAGGGTCTCAGGCGGGCGCGCGGTAATTCGCTTCTCGCCAGGTATTCCCGATCGCGAGCACTTTCCCATCGTGTTGTGGCGGAGATTGATGGGGCAACAGCTGCGTAGACTGGCGCCTGCGGCTTTCGACTACATCGAACGATCAGCTGGCCACGAGGGACTGCGTACGGAAATCGCCAACTATGTCAGCCGACTCAGGGCAGTTCGCTGCGTTCCTGAGCAGATCATTATCGTCAGCGGATCACAGCAGGGACTGGACCTGTCTGCCCGGCTTCTGATCGAGCCTGGCGACGAGGTGGGTTTCGAGAACCCGGGATATCAGGGCGCGCGGCATGTGTTCACCGCCTATGGCGCACGGTTGCGACCGCTTCCGATCGACGCGAGCGGAGTCGTTGTCTGGGGGCTTGATCAAAAGACGCGGCTTGTCTATGTCACGCCTTCTCATCAATATCCGACTGGCGTCTCGATGTCGCTGGCACGGCGACTGGAGCTAATCGAATGGGCCAAGCACTCCCGCGCCGTCATCGTCGAAGATGACTACTGCAGCGAATATCGTTATAGCGGTCCCCCGCTGCCATCTTTGCAGGGAATTGCGAACGGAGTGGCGGTCATTTACGTCGGAACATTCTCAAAAGTGATGTTTCCCGGCCTGCGAATCGGCTATGTTATTTCGCCGCCGTCGCTCGTTTCCTTCTTTAAACGAGCGAAGTGGCTGGCCGATACACAAACTCCGATGCTCGAACAAGCTGC
>JBAUZG010000447.1:0-14234 GCA_049585195.1 Bryobacteraceae bacterium
CTCTGTTCCAAGAAACTCACCGGCTCCGATCTCGACGAATTAAACGAGATCCGCGCCAGGCTGGACAACGATTGGGAACCGCAAACCGAAACTGAGCGTATGCTCCTCGCCCAAATGGCCCTCAGCCAGTGGCGCATGGATCGCGCTCTCTCGCTCGAACTCGCCGCCTTCGAGAATGACTCTCTTGATCCCGCTGCTCTCGCCCTAGCCCTCCGTTATCGCACCACGGCAGAGCGCAGCTTCTATAAAGCCCTCGTCGAACTCCAGCGCGTTCAGGCGCTCATCGCTCGCAATGCCGAGCGCGACAAACAGAAAGAACAGGAAGAAGAAGACGAGGAAGAAGCGGCCGTGCAGCGCGAAATCGAACGCCTCATCATGGCCCCCTTCGCTCCCATGCCGAAGTTCGTTTCGCAAAACGACTCAGCGCCCAAATCCGCAGGAGACCGAAACCAGAATTCCTCCTATAATCCAGCAGAATGAGAACTTCATCCCGCATTTGCACCCAAAATCCGCTCGGCTGGCTCCGCTTGTCCCTTGCTCCAATAGTTTTCGAACAAGCCACTCATGGCTTCGGCAAAGCCGACGTGTTCGAAAATTACTGAAGTCCACGAGGGTTTTGTCAAAACCGGATCAAGCAGCGCTACGAGGCCGCAGCGGTTGTCGAACAACGCGAGCTTCAGCGGCAGCTTCTCATGGAAACGAATCGCGATACCGGCCGCTCCGTAGTCCACCAGCCGGCTGCGATGTTCTTCGTTCATGGGACCGTTCTCAATCAGCAGACGGCAGGAGACGCCGCGGGAATTTGCGTCGCGGACAAGCTGCTCATCCAATGGATCGACCGCAAACGGCGGTCTCGAGAATTCCGCATACTCGAGTTGGGCTTGACCCAGCATCCGGCGATAGTGAAACGCCGTCTGTGTCGGATCGTTTACCAGATTCAGAAAATCCAGCGTGCCTCGCCCGCCCTGGCCTTCTTCGAAAGCCAGCCGCAAGTCCTCTATCAATCCGTTGGCCAGACGCGCCTGCTCGGTCAGTTCGTTTTGCAGCGCGCGGTTCCTCCGCGCCAAATAACCGGGAATCGCAAGACTAGGGTCGACTGCCGAAAACAGTTTGGTCTTCTCTTGAATCACACGCGCGAAGCCCTTCTCGACCAAACTGTCCAGCACTTCGTAAATTTTCTGGCGCGGGACGTGCGATCGCGCGGCAAGCTCGAGCGCCTTGAAACGGGGATGCCCGATAAGCACTAAATAGGAGCGCGCCTCGTATGCATTCAAACCGACTTGCTGAAGCTTTCGCCAGTTTAATTGAAAGTCCGACGACGCGAACTGCTCTAACGCTAATTCCTCTGTTTTCACGAACTCGATTACACATCATACGCCACAACCAATCGCCTTTTCTGGCTCCAAGTTTGAGTGTGTTGGGAATCAGTCATTCAGCCGCCCGAATTGCCGCTGGTAGAATCGGCACATAAGGGAGCCTCTGGTCCCCACGATGCAACACACCGACCTTCCCTCCACCTTGGGCGCGCTCCGCGCAAGCCGTTTCGCGGAGCGTTTGGAACCCCGGCGCGATTTAAAGGAAGAGCTTCGCTCCAATCTGATCTGCAAACTGGAACGCGGTGAAGACTTGTTCCCCGGCGTTATGGGGTACGAAGATACCGTTATTCCACAGATCATCAACGCTATCCTGTCCCGCCATAATTTCATCCTCCTTGGTCTGCGCGGTCAGGCCAAAACCCGGATCGCTCGCATGCTGACACGCCTGCTCGATCCGGTTTCGCCATATGTGGCCGGTTGCGAAATCCGGGACCACCCCTTTCGTCCCATCTGCAGGCGATGCCAGGATCTTGTTTCGGAGCTTGGCGAGAGCGCGCCTGTGGCCTGGCTCAATGCCGAAGACCGCTATGTCGAAAAGCTGGCCACGCCCGACGTGACCATAGCCGATATGATTGGCGATATCGATCCGATTAAGGCTGCGCGTCGCGGGCAGGACATCTCGAACGAACTCACCATTCACTACGGCCTGCTGCCACGCGCAAACCGAAGCGTCTTCTGCGTGAACGAGCTTCCCGACCTGGCCGGCAAAGTGCAAGTCGGCCTGTTCAACATCATGCAGGAAGGCGACGTTCAGATCAAAGGTTACCCGGTTCGCCTCCCGCTCGATGTGTTGCTGGTCTTCACGGCCAATCCCGAGGACTACACGGCGCGAGGCAAGATCATCACACCGCTCAAAGACCGCATCGGCAGCGAAGTTCGCACTCACTACCCGCAATGCGTCGAGCATGGCATCGCTATCACAGAGCAGGAGGCGTGGTCGAAACGCTGTTCTCCCATTCAAGTCGAAATTCCTGCATACATTCGCGAGGTAATCGAACATATCGCCTTTCTTGCCCGAGAAGATAAACGGGTCGATAAGCGCTCAGGCGTATCGCAGCGGCTGCCCATCTCAGTGATGGAGAACGCCATTTCAAACGCGGAGCGGCGCGCCCTGTCAGCAAAAGAGACAGAAGCGGTGCCCCGCATCCTGGATCTCTACGCCGCCCTTCCCTCCATCACCGGAAAACTCGAGCTCGAGTACGAGGGCGAACTCAAAGGCGGCGAGACCGTAGCCCGCGAGATCATCCGGATGGCGGTAGGCAAAGTGTTCAATTCCTATTTCGACGGCGTGAATTTGCGGCAAGTGGTCCAATGGTTTGAGCTCGGAGGTACCCTGCGACTCGACGAACGCATGCCGGCGGCGGAGATGGTCCGGCAGCTCGGCCGCATCCAGGATCTGTTCGCGTTCACCGGAAAAGTGGGGCTTGGCGAAAGTGAAAGCGATGCCGTGCGCGCTTCGGCGGCCGAATTCATTCTCGAAGGCTTGTACGCCCAAAAGCGCATCAGCCGCAACGAACAGCAGGCCTTTACGGCCAGCGAACGCCCGGCGCGAACCGAGCGGCCCGAAGAAGATGTGCGCCGAGGGTTCGATATGCGCCGCGGCCAGGGCGGTGGTCGCCGCAATTTGAACTGACTTTTTTCTTTTCCCCGGCCCCGGCCGGACAAAGGGCAATATGAAGTGGATCGACTACACGAAATTCAACGAAGACGATCTTGGCATTGACCTCGAAGATCTTCTAAGCGCCCTTTCCGGCTTCTTTCTTCGCAGCGGATTCGACGATCCCTATATGCAGTTCTCGGAGATGAACCGTCAATCTCTCGACGATCTGAAGCAGGCAATCGAAAGAGCTTTACAGAGCGGCGACTTGTTCAGTCCCGAACAACTCGAACAAATGCAGCAGCGCCTTGAGCAGATGAGCGCCCAGCAGAGAGAACAGTTGATCGAGCGTCTGATCGAAAAACTGGAACAGTCGGGCTATGTCAGTTTCGAGGGCGAGGAAGCGGAAACGCCAAATGCTCCCGGATCGACCGGCGGCAAGGATGCGCCCCAGGTGAAGTTCGAGGTGACCGACAAAGCCATCGACTTTCTCGGTTTCAAGACCTTAAAGGATCTGCTGGGGTCGCTTGGAAAATCGAGCTTCGGCGCTCATGACACGCGTGAGCTGGCAACTGGAATCGACGCGAGCGGCGGAGCGAAAACTTACGAGTTCGGCGATGTTTTGAACCTGGATGTCAGCGCCACGCTCTTTTCCGCGATGCAGCGGGAGGGAATCGGTCTGCCGCTTAACCTCGAATACTCCGATCTGCATGTTCACCAGGCCGAATACCAGAGCTCGTGCGCCACCGTGCTGCTGCTCGATTGCAGCCATAGCATGATTTTGTATGGTGAAGACCGCTTCACACCGGCTAAACGCGTGGCGCTCGCCTTATCGCATCTGATTCGGACGCAATATCCCGGCGATTCGCTGCGATGCGTCCTGTTTCACGATTCAGCCGAGGAGTTGCGTGTATCAGAACTCGCTCGCGTGCAAGTTGGCCCTTACTACACGAACACGCGCGATGGGTTGATCCTCGCTCAGCGCCTTCTCACCCAAGAGAAGAAGGACATGAAACAGATTGTCATGATCACTGACGGCAAACCCTCGGCGCTGACGCTCGATGACGGAAGAATTTACAAGAACGCGTTCGGCCTCGATCCTCTGGTGATCAGCCAGACTCTCGAGGAAGTGGCGCGCTGCAAGCGTCAAGGCATCTTAATCAACACGTTCATGCTGGCCAGCGATTACGGCCTGATTCAGTTTGTTCAAAAGATTACCGAAATGTGCCGCGGCAAGGCGTATTTCACGACTCCCTATAATCTTGGCGAGTATCTTTTGATGGATTACATGAACCGCAAAACGCGCACCATTCACTAGCATTCGTTAAAGGCGCCAAACGAACGCTCGTCACCGAACGTCTAATCGCCGCTAACTATGGAAGCGATTCTGAACGACCTCCGTTTCGGCGCGCGTATGCTCCGAAAGGCGCCCGGCTTTTCCACAGTCGCCGTACTGACTTTGGCTCTGGGCATAGGCGCAAACACGGCCATTTTCAGCTTTGTCGATAGCGTTCTGCTCAAACCGCTGCCCTACCCCGAGCCGGAGCGCATCGTCAACGTCTGGGAAAAGCCACCCCAGTACGACCGGAACGGCATTTCGACCATGAATTTTCTCGACTGGCAGCGGCAAAATACAGTGTTCACGGCGATGGCGGCGCAAACTGGCGGCTCCGTCACGCTCACTGGCGGCAAGGAGCCGGTCCAGCTTCGAACGGCGCGCGTGTCGGCCTCGTTTTTCGGAATCCTGGGCGTAAAGCCCGCGCTAGGGCGAACCTTCGCGAGCGACGAGGACCAACGCGGTCACGAGCAAGTAGTGGTGATGAGCCACCGGCTTTGGGAAAGCCGCTTCGGAAGCGATCCCGGCGTCATCGGCCGAAAAATCCTCCTCGACGGACATCCATTTACGGTAATCGGCGTCATGCCGGCCGGCACGCGGTTCGATCGCGATTGGAACGATATCTGGATGCCGCTTGCCTTTGAGCCGCAGGACATGACGCGCGATTTTCATTGGATGATGGCGTGGGCAAGACTGAAACCCGGCGTCACGTTGGAAGCCGCGCGGCAGCAGATGAAAGCGATCGCCGCGCGGATCGCTCACGACTATCCGAAATCGAATAAAGGCTGGAGCGCGACCATCGACCGTTACCAGGACCGGTACGTGGAAGATCATTTGCGCCGCTCACTCTGGATGCTGCTTGCCTCCGTGGGCGTCGTCATGCTTATTGCCTGCGTTAATTTGGCGAATTTATTGCTCGTGCGCGGGGCGGCTCGCGACCGTGAAGTCGGAATACGCGTTTCGATTGGCGCGAGCTCCTGGCAGCTTCTGCGGCAATTCCTTAGTGAAAGCGTTCTATTATCCGCGATCGGAGGGTGCGCGGGCCTACTTGTCGCATTCGCGTTGATACGGATTCTGAAAACGTCGCTGCCACCGTATTTTCTGCCTTCCGAAGCGAACGTGACGCTCGATCTTCGAGTGCTTTTGTTCACGGCGGCCTTAGTTTTGCTGACGGGGCTGCTGTTTGGAATCGCTCCGGCGTTGCAGGCCATTCGAACGAAGCCTGTCGACGCGCTGCGTGATAGCGGCCGGACCTCAACAACGAGCGCAACCGGCATGAAACTCAGAAGCACTCTCATTGTCGCCGAAGTCGCTCTTGCGTTCGTGCTGGTGGCAAGCGCCGGTCTCCTCATTCGCAGCCTGCACGCGCTCGAGGAGGTCGATACCGGGTTCGATTCGACGAACGTCATCACGATGTGGCTGCCTCTCGACGCGAAACAATTCACCGATGGGCCGCGAATTGTCAATTACGAACGCGAAATCCTGGCCGCGGTGCGAAGCGTTCCAGGCGTCCGCGACGCAGCCAATACAACCGCGCTTCCTTTGCAGGGTTGGGGCTATGGCATGCCGTTTCAGATTCAAGGGCAACCCGTGCTCGATCCGGCCAACCGGCCGGGCGCTTTCTTCAAGATGGTGAGCCCGTCTTACTTTCAAACGCTCGGCATTCGGCTGCGTCGCGGAAGAGGGCTTGCAGAAACCGATTCTTCGGGCGCGCCGCCTGTAACCGTGATCAACGAAACCATGGTCAAGAAATATTTCAAGAATGAGGACCCAATCGGCAAACGAATTCTCATCGAGCAGATTATTCCCGCCAAGCATGCCCTCGGCCCCGAGATTCCATGGCAGGTAGTGGGCGTTGTCGCTGACGAGAAAGTGGGAGATCTCGACGATACAAGCCCTGGCGTGTATGTCACAACAGCGGAAAGCCCAACTACGGATACCGGCGGCTTAGTTGTCCGAGGAGCGCTCGATCCAAATACGCTCGTCAAATCGGTCCAGGCAGCCATTTGGAACGTCAACAAGAATCAGGCCATCTCCGACGTTAAGACTCTCGATCAAACCAAGTCGGAATCGCTCGGAGGCAACCGGCTGCGAACGTATCTGCTACTCAGTTTTGCCGGCTTGGCGCTACTGCTCGCGGCGGTGGGATTATACGGCGTGATCTCCTACACGGTTACGCAGCGAACGCACGAACTGGGATTGAGAGCGGCCTTGGGAGCTACTTCACTTGACTTGCTGCGTCTGGTCGTACAGGGCGGACTGGCCTTAACTTTTCTGGGCCTGGCCATTGGATTTATCGGCGCATTAGCCGTGACTCGCCTGATGCAAAGCCTCCTGTTCGAAATAAAGCCGCGCGACCCGCTTTCTCTCGTTATCGCGGGTTGGGTGCTCGCCAGTGTGACGGTTGCCGCAAGCCTCATTCCGGCGGCACGTGCCTCGCGCATCGATCCCATGATCGCTCTGCGATATGAGTAACACCGATCGCCGCCGGGAAGAAAGGAACAGCGCCATGCGGAGCTTTATGAGACTGGAACGATTCTCGCAAGATCTGCGTTTCGCTGTACGAACGTATGGAAGAACACCCGTCTTTACTCTGATTGCCGTGCTATCGCTCGCGCTCGGCATCGGCGGCAATGCGGCCATGTTCAGCCTCGTCAACGCTTTGCTCGTTCGTCCCTTGCCGTATGTCGAGCCGGACCGCCTGGTTCGCATTACCGGCACCTATCCGCGCGCGGCCATACCCGCGTTCCAACAACAAAGCCGCACCATGGACATTTCAGGTGTTAGCATCGGCTCCGAGTTCAATCTTACCGGGCAGGGCGAGGCAATACGTGTAACGGGAAGCACTGCTTCAGCCAACTTTTTCTCCGTGCTTGGGGTTTCGGTGGCGCGAGGGCGGAGCTTCAAGGCCGGCGACGATTCGCCTGGGCGGGACGGCGTTGCCATCATCGGCGATTCTCTCTGGAGGAGGAAGTTTGGCGGCGATCCATCGATTATCGGCCGGGTAATCACTTTGAATGGCATCAACCGCGAGATTGTCGGCGTCATGCCGCCCGGCTTTAGCTTTCCTTCAGCGAACGTTCAAGTGTGGATACCCATGCGTCTCGATCCTTCGAACTTCCTCGAGTTCTGGGCGACCGAGTTTGTGCCGCTCGTCGCGAGACTCCGCCCGGGAGCGACAGCTCAGCAAGCGCAGGCCGAAATTAAGACTCTGCTGGCGCAATTCAGACCAACCTTTCCGTATCCGATGGCGCGCGATTGGAACGCGGATGCCACGGTAATTCCTCTTCAACGAGACATCGTCGGCGATATCCGCGGCAAGTTGATCATCCTGCTCTCTTCGGTTGGCATCGTACTGCTCATCGCTTGTGCGAACGTGGCGAATCTGCTGTTATCCCGCGCTACGACCCGCCGGAAGGAAATCGCGCTGCGCGCCGCGCTGGGAGCGGGCCGCGCGCGAATCGTGCGCCAGATGCTGACCGAGAGCATGGTGCTGGCGCTGATTGGCGGAGCGCTTGGAATCGTTTTGGGAATGAGTTCTCTTGCCATCTTCAAGTCCGTTTTACCGGCCGCAACTCCAGGTCTGGCCGAGGCGAAAATCGACTGGCTGGTCGTCGCGGCTGTTACGACCCTCGCGTTAGGCACCGGTCTTGCGTTTGGAATCGCGCCGGCACTGAGTGCTTCACAAATCGATCTGACAGACTGCATCAAGACAGGAAGCCAGCGCTCAACCACGGGCGTCTGGACGCGGCTGAGAAGCTGGCTCATTGCCGGTGAAGTGGCAATGACCTTGATCCTAGTAGTAAGCGCGGGCCTGTTGATCAAGAGCTTGTATAGCCTCACCGAAACCAATCCCGGCTTTACTCCGTCGCGCCTCCTCACTGTCCGGATCAGTCCGAATCAATCGTCCTGCATGAACAGAGCGGCATGCATCGCCCTCTACAATCGTCTTCTCGAAAGGGCGCGCGGCACGTTGGGCGTTGCCGACGTCGCTATCGCCAATACAGTCCCGCTCGACGGAGAGCTGCCCACGCTTCCGGTAGATGTCGAAGATCATCCGAAATCGGCCGATCACCCCGCTCCCGTGCTTTGGTTCGGCGCGGTCAGCCCCGATTATCTCCGGATGATGCGCATTCCGTTACTTGCAGGAAGAGATTTCGCGCCATCGGATGGAGAGCATTCGTCCGCCGTCGTGCTGATTACGGCGTGGACCGCCAAACATTTCTGGCCCAGCCAGAATCCGATTGGGAAGCACATTAAAGCCGCGGGAGAACAGCAATGGCGAACCGTAGTCGGCGTTGTGGGCGACGTGCGCCAATACAGTTTGAGCAAGAGCCTGCCCGGCTGGCTGGGAGGCGCAATGTATATGCCTTATCCTCAAGCAGTCCGCGAGGATGGGCAGATTCCCGCAGCAATGACGCTGCTGGTTAAAGCCGCCTCCGGCTCGCCTCAGCTTAACAGCGAGATTCGGGCGTTAGCGCAACAGCAGAACCCCAATGTCCCGATCGGGCGAGTTCAACTGCTCGAGAATATCGTGTCAGGCTCTATTTCCGACTTTCGTTCGACAATCAAGGTTTTCCTCAGCTTCGCCGGAACCGCCATTCTGCTCGCTGCGATTGGAATATACGGCCTGGTGTCTTATTGGGTCAGCCAGAGAACGTATGAGATTGGCTTGCGCGTAGCAATTGGAGCGACGAGGCAGCGGATCATGTCGATGATCCTGGCGCAAGGTCTGCGGGTCGCGTTTTACGGAGTCGCGGCTGGCGTCGTCGCCGCGCTAATCCTGACTCGCTTCCTCGCCAGTCTTCTGTATGGCGTTGCGGCGACCGACCTCGTTACTTTTGTGGTTGTGACCGCGATGGTTCTTCTGGTTTCGGCCGCAGCCACGGTTTTCCCGGCGTGGAGAGCCGCCCGCATCGATCCCGTAAAGTCGCTGCGAGTGGAATAGGGGGCGAGGAACTGCGTCGCCCCACGCAGGCGAAAGCGCCTGCGCCACCACTGCGCTTTACTGAGCTGTAGGAACGCCGGTTTCGACGTTTGTCGAGCTTTGCGCGGGCTGTTTCACGCCATCAGCCGGGCTGGCCGAACCAGCCGAGCCCATTGAAGGGGATTGCCGCGTCAGATGCAGCATTACCGGCGTGATCTCGAAGGGCTTCTTCTCGCTCGCCGCGAGCAGCGCGACGCCCCGGGTCTTCACCAGGGCAAGCTGACTGGTCCACGGATCGATCTTGACCCGTGTTCCCAGCGGAAGAGCCGAGATCTGATCGGTTTGCGTGAGTTTCAGCTCCGGCGCACCCTGCATCAGAGACGCCAGCCGCAGATCGCCGGAACCCGCTTCCATGCCGTTGCCTAATAGCGGATGGATCAGGTGCGGAAGCTCTTCGCTCCGCGCCGAGAGAGTGCGGAGAAACAGGCCCACGCTGCCTAGCTTGCTGCTATAAGGCGAATTCTTCAAGAGCTCGATGGCCTTCTGGTCGGCCGCGTTCTCTTCATCTTCGTTGCGAGCCAAATCGACCTTTCTAAGCGTCTGGTCGTCGTTGAAAATCATTCGGTCGCTGAACGCGTATCCGGTATCGAGCTGATGGCCCAAAAGAATATGCCCCAGTTGATGAGCGATCACGGCGGCCAGATTCGCCTCATCCGGCAGCACGTCTATCATGCCGCGGCTCACCACGATTGTATGGCCGACGTAAACCGATTCCATCGGAGTCGTGGTCATCACTCGCACGCGAATTTCGGGCTGCACGTTGATCTTGTTCGTGATCTCAAGATTGTCAAGCACCGTTTGCAGCACTTTGTCCACTTCACCGGCAGGGGCTAGCAAACCCGACGCCTCGAGGCGGTCGAGAAGATTGTCTTCAGCCTGGCGCTGCCACAGCCGCAGCGATTCCACTGGAGCCGTGTCCGCAGCCTGTTCGCTTTTGTCGTTCACGCCCTGCGGCGTTTCAACCGTGATGTTGGTGAACTCCTCGCGCTCGCGGTCTTGAGCCGATTGATATCCCCACAGCCGCGTCTGCGCCTTGAAAGATAGTTTGTGCGTTGCAGCTTGATTGATGCCCTCTTCGCTGTAGACATATGCAGGGAGCCACAGATTGGCCCCCGTGTTCACGCGCCACGAGTCGAAATGAGTATACGGATTGTCTCGGCCCGACGCCGTGTACGTTCCGTTGAACCGCACCACGTTGTAATCCTGATCTTCCACCCAGATGCGCCCCACAAAGCGGCCTCGGCCTGCTTTCTTCGAGGGCGTAACCTGGTACACGATGCAGCGCACATCGCCCAGAAACTCCCGCCGCAGGTATTGAAAGGTGTAGTTATCCCGGTTGAAACCACCGTCATCCATCAGCACCATCTGCGCGAAACCGCGTGCCACGAATTGTGAATTGGCGAATTTCGCGAGCGATGCGAGCGAGTGTCCAACGCCGCCTTGCAGGGGAACGAACGAATCGTGATTCACCCCGCTCGTCAGATCCAGTCTTCCGAGAAAATAATTGTCCGCCCGAGGCACAAGGCCCAGGTCCGGGTCGGGCTGCATCTGTTGAATGTAGGTTTCGATAACCGGCTGCATTTTCCGCAGCTTCTCGTCGAGCCGGTTCTCGTTGGCGATCGCGTAATCCATCGCCTCGGTCGCGCTTCTTGCAATCCTGGGCGGCGCGCTCGCCGCCGTGTCTGGTACCGGCGCAGAAACTTGGCCGAAAGAAGTAAAGCTGAACAGAACAGTTCCGGCAGTCAACAAGAACTGGCGCAACATTGAGGGGCTTATGAATTTACGATTCGATATCATCTCCCTGGACCTCCCGCGGAAGTGGGCGTCATTTAGCGACGCACCTCAATCGACATGTATTGGCTTCGGAGATAAGGAGACAAATGCGCGGTAGTTTTCTCGCGGAGGCGGAATTCTCTTAGGCTGGAAAAGCGCAATTCCGCTCCCTCGCGGTCGCGGCTCGCTTTAAACGCGCAAAAACCACTTGTTTCTGTACAGGAAATAGGCGAAGGCGTACATCAAAGCGGTATAGGCAAGGGCATACAGCATGGCGGAGGTTGGCGCCGAACTGAGCGGCACGAAGATCGTATGGAAAATCCAGCTTCGAACCGACGATCCGCCGGTCGTCGCCACATTGCTGATCAGCTCATCGAACAGCTCCGAGAGCATGTACACGGCAATCGCGTTCATGCCCATGATGACGAACGGGCGCACCCATCGCTTCCAGCCGCAGCCGTCAATCAACCACACGAATCCCGCGAAGACTATAAAATCTAGCCCTGCCATGAAGAGCGAGAATGAACTGGTCCAGAGCGACTTGTTGATCGGCATCCAGATATCGCAGACCAAAGCAACGAAGATTAAACACGTGCCGGTTAGATACAGCCAGACGATCCTCTCAGTGAGCGACCGTTTCAATCGGAGAAGGTGGCCAGCCATGATTCCGAAGAGCGCGGTGGCGATTGAAGGCAGCGTGCTTACGATTCCTTCCGGATCCCACGTCTTCGTGTACACATAGTTGTGGCGGCCTAGAACCAGATGATCCACGAAATGTGCGAAATTGCCCGCTACAGTCAGGTTTCCGGCTCCGTAGCCGGGAACGGGAATCAGGGTCATCATCATCCAGTAGGAGGCCAGCAGGCCCACAATCCAAAGCAACTGGCCGCGAATGCTGGTTGTGAGATAAATAACCGAGACAATCAGATAGCAAATGGCGATGCGTTGCAAAACACCCAACAGCCGCTGCGTTGAAGGGTCGAACGCGGGCGCCAGATAAACAATCAGGCCCAGCACGTATAGGATGGCGGAGCGACGCACAATCTGTCCAAACAGCTTGCTGCGCGGTACGCCGCGACTGATACGGCCGCCAAGCGAGAGGGTAATGGCCACGCCGACAATCCACAAGAACGACGGGAAAATCGTGTCGGCAATTGTCCACCCGTTCCAGGGCGAATGCTTGAACTGGTAGTAGATGGCGCCGGAACCTGCGTTGTTTACCAGAACCATAAGCATCATCGTCAATCCGCGGAATGCGTCGAGCGAAACAAGGCGTTCGGGTTTCACCCCGGCCGGGCTCGCCTCTACGACTACGTTGGTTTGCGGCGCTAGCTGATCGCTGGTCATGGTTTGCAGTATGGAGATTGGCAGTATAAGCGACGAGCGGGGCTAATGCACGGTTACCGTGAGCGACCCGGTTTGAGTGCGGCCCGCCTGATCTTTCGCGGTTAAGGTGTACGTGGTCGTGCTTTGGGGCTCGATGTCCAGACAATGATTATAAGAAGGCTTGGTGTCCTCCACGTGCGGCGAAATCGTCACTGAAACAGCGTTCGACACACCATAGCACAGGCGCGCCGTTTCACCGCGCCTGAGCCGGATGGGGGAAATCGAGAAATTGAGCAGCTTGATCTCTCCCGAGCCGAAAACCTGATCCACGACCTTCTTGTTCTGTTCGGCCTTTACAGCCGCAGCTCGCTCTTCGGCGTTCCTCGAATCGCGCCAGCGCGAGTAGAACGTCCAGCCCACGTACAACACGGCCAGGATCAGCAGGACTGTGATATATGGCAGTATGCGCTCCAGGATGCGGGTTTTCTCACCTTCAGCCGCCATTTGCCCATTATCGTTGATGGTCTGTTCCGTTCTTTCCGCCGCGCACTTCGCTCAACATACCATCGCGAACGATTTAAAGGGCGGCTATCAGGTTGTAGCGGCCGATGTGAATCACGACGGCAAGATCGACCTGATTGCGGTCGCAAGCGGGCAGACGGATCTCGTATGGTATGAGAATCCGGGTTGGCAGCGCCATGTCATTGCCAGCAACTTGAAAGGAATGATCAACGCGGCTTATTCGAACGATCGAATCGCGCTCGCCAGCGAGTTTTCGAACGTAGCACAGAAGAGTCTGGGTATCGTTTCCATTCTGGTTCCAAATGGCGATCCGCGTAAGCCCTGGAAGATTAAGGAAATCGACGGGCTGCCCGCGTCGCACCGGCTGCGATGGGCGGATATTGACGGCAATGGAAAGAAAGTGTTGGTGAACGCGCCATTGATCGGGACAAGGGCGGAGGCGCCGAATTACCTCGACCATGTGCCGCTGGTTTTCTATCGGCCCGGAGACTGGAAGCGAGAACTAATCAGTGATGCGAACGAGGGCGTTCAACACGGAATCTTCGTAATAGATTGGGATGGGCGCGGCCGCGACAGCCTTCTTACAGCCAGTTTTTCGGGAATCGATCTGTATCAACTCGGCGAGGACGGCCAGTGGAAGCGAACCGAGATTACCAAGGGCCGACCGGCAGCCTGTCCGAAATGTGGATCGAGTGATGTAACTGTAGGGAAACTAGGAAACGAGCGGTTTCTCGCCACAATCGAACCATGGCATGGAAATGAAGTTGCAATTTACCGCCAGGACTCGCAGGGCTGGAACAGAACGGTGATCGACAATTCTCTGATTGAAGGGCACACGATCGTTGCGGCCGACTTCGATGGCGACAATCGGGATGACATTGTAGCGGGATTCCGAGGAAAAGGCGGGAGTGTTCTGATTTACAAGCCGGACTCGAAGGGAACCTGGTCAAAGACTGTTTTGGACAACGCAATTCCAGCGAACGCTTGTGCCCTTGCGGATTTGAACGGCGATGGGCGCCCGGATCTGGCCTGTATCGGCGGCACGGTCTTGAAGTGGTACGAGAACTTAAGACCCTAACCGAACTTCGTCACCGGGACCGCTTACTTGCGTGCGCGGCTCGGCCAAGCATTCGAGTCCACAGCGTTTCCGAGCCACGACCGGAACCGAGCCGCGACCGCGAGGGAGCGGTCTTCCGCGTGTTTTTCCGAGGAGTGGTTGTGTGGAGTCGAGGTGTGACGCGGTGGTTTAGATGGGGCCTATCCGTTGCCGACTCTTTCGTCTGTCGGTGCCTCACTAGCCCCATCCTGCTCCGTTTC
>JBAUZG010000448.1:0-3479 GCA_049585195.1 Bryobacteraceae bacterium
ATCCAAGGTTGTATCACGTTTGGCAAATCTTTCTTGACGTGGTCATGTTCGTTGTCATCTGGCAATGCACCATCCAATTGCGAATCTCGCTCAATCCCGTGACGTATTCGCAGGTTACGTCGCGGGAGGCCGCACTGTATGCCCCGCCGCTTGGTCTGATCGCGGCGATCTGGGTGGTGATTTCTTTGCGCTTCCGGCTGTACCGGAGTCCTGCGCAGGTGCGGTTCTGGAATAGCCTTCTGTGGATAGCGGAAAGCGCGGTTCTGCTGAGCATTGTGACGGTTTTTGTCACGTTCTTCTCGCGGAAGTTTGGATCGGACACATCGCGAATCTTTGTCCTGATTCAATTGCCGGTGGCGTTTGTTTGCCTGGGGCTGTCGCGAGTGTTTGGATTCAGCGCGATGCTGCTGTTCGAATCGAAGTGGTCGCCGGCGCGGCGGATCGCCTTGCTGGGTGACCAGGAGAACGCCGCTAGGCTGGCCGAGCGCATGACGTCGACCGGATTTGGCAAGAGCATCAGAGGGCTCATCCTGCCGAAAGATCTGGTGGACGGGGAAATTCCATCTCCGGTACCGGTTCTGGGAACAACAGCGCAATTGGCGGAGCTCATCAACCGCGAGGCTCTCGACCAGATCATTCTTCTGAACGGGTCGGTCAAAGGCGAGGAACTCGACGCGTGCAGCCAGGTTTTTAAGCGCATGGGAGTGGCGGTCAGTTGCGCGGTCGATTTCGTTCCCGACCAGTTGCGGCTAAACCTGACGACCGAATACGGCACACCGCTCGTCGAGATTGTTCCGGTGCGCTTTACGCGGGCGCAGGAGATGGTTAAACGTCTGTTCGACGTGGTTGTCGCGGGGGCGCTATTGGTATTGGTTGCGCCTGTGATGTTTGCGATCGCGGTCCTGATTAAGCTGACTTCCGAAGGGCCGGTTCTGTATACGTCGCTGAGGGTGGGGAAAGGCGGCCGGTACTTCACGTTTTTCAAATTCCGGTCGATGTACGTCAACAACGGGAGAGAACATGTCAGCGAGGCCAACGCGAAGGACGGACATATCTTCAAGGCGAAGAATGATCCGCGCGTAACCCCGGTAGGCCGGTTTCTGAGGCGCTACAGCCTAGACGAATTGCCGCAACTGATGAACGTGCTCCGGGGCGAGATGAGCCTGGTGGGACCGCGGCCGCTTCCGGCGCAAGACCTCGACCCGGACGGGATGAGCCGGCAATTCGCGGCGTGGGCGGAGGGCCGTTCGGCCGTGCAGCCCGGCATCACGGGTCTGTGGCAAATCAGCGGGCGAAGCGATTTGTCATTTGAGGAAATGGTTCGGCTCGATCTCGAATACATTCGGAATCAATCGATATTTCTCGATTTGAAGATCATTCTCGAAACTCCGTCGCTCGTGCTGAAGGGAGTGGGGGCGTATTGAAGGGGCGCTTTTCGGGTGCGCGGCGGGGGGAGAGGATGCGATGATGAAGGAGTTGAGATCCGCGAGCCGGCTGATTCTCGGAACACGAGTGGACGGGACAAGCTACGCGGAGGCCACGCGGCGGGTTGTGGAATGGGCCAAAGCGGGGGAGTCGCGTGCGGTTTTCGCGGCCAACGTTCACATGGTGATGGAAGCATACGACCACCCTGCGTTCCGCGCAATTGTGAACGATTCGGACCTGGTAACGCCGGATGGAGTGCCTCTGGTGTGGAGCTTGCGGTTACATGGCGTGGCTCATGCTACGCGTGTTTACGGCCCCGACCTCACTCCGTTTGTATTGAAGGCGGCCGAAGAGGAGGGAATCAGCGTCGGGTTCTACGGCGGCGAACACGCCGTGCTCGACCTCCTGATGGAGCGAGTAAGGGCGAGCCATCCCTCGCTGCGGATCGCCTACCATGAGGCGCCGCCATTCCGGCCGATGACGGCCGAAGAAGATGAACGGGTGGTGCGGTCGATTGAGCGGTCGGGCGCGAAAATACTTTTCGTCGGGCTCGGCTGTCCCAAGCAGGAGCGCTGGATTGCGGAGCACCGGGGACGCGTGCCGGCCGTGATGCTCGGCGTAGGCGCGGCTTTCGATTTTCTTGCGGGCACGAAGCCGCAGGCTCCCGATTGGATGCAGGCCGCCGGTCTCGAGTGGGTGTTTCGCCTGGCAAGCGAGCCGCGCAGGCTGTGGAAGCGGTACACCAAGCATAATCCGCGATTCGTGTATTTGCTGGCCGGTCAGATGTTGAAAGGATCGTTGACGTCGGGGTCTTGATGTTTCGCGGCGCCATTGAGAGTTCCGCGCCCGATTAGGAAGAAGCGTGCGGACTCCATGAGGCGACTGTGCCCGGCGGGGTGATTCCGCCGCCGTGGTGAAGCTTGTTTCGTTTTCGTTTCCATCCTCCATGCCGTTACCAGAGTCCGCAGCGCCGAATCTTGCTCAGCAGGTTGCCGGGGCGATCAAGACCTACTTGAGGCCGCCAGCGCTCAAGTCGCTTTTCACGCGTACGAGCCTCGACCGGGGGCGCGAGCGTTATCGCCGGGCGGGCATGACCGCATCGACTTCGTTTGTCGCCAAGGCGCTCACCATCATGATCAGCTTTGTTTCGGTGCCATTGACGATGCACTATCTCGGCGCCGAACGGTATGGCGTGTGGCTCACGATCAGCAGCCTTCTTGTGTGGATGAGCATGACCGATTTCGGGCTGGCGGGCAACGCCTTGGTGAATGTGCTCGCAGAAGCGCATGGTAAGGAGGACCAGGAGTCGGCGCGCCATTACACGGCTTCGGCATTCTGGGCGCTCGTTACGATCGCCGTCAGCCTGGGCGCGATATTTCTGGCGGCATTCCATGCGATTGCCTGGCGGACGGTTTTCCGCGTATCGGCGGCTACCTCGAACCACGAGCTGCTGCTGACGTGCGCCTTGGTGTTGACTTTTTTTGTGATCAACGTGCCGCTGAGCCTGTTGCCATCGGTTTATAACGGCTATCAGGACGGGTTTATGTGGAACGTCTGGTCGATTATCACGAATCTCGTAGCGCTCATCAGCCTGATTGTCGTGACCCGATTCCACGGGGGATTGCCGCAACTTGTGATTGCGCTGTCCGGTACGCGTGTGATGGTGGGACTCGCCAACGCGCATCATGCATTCTTCCGGCGCTACCGGTGGCTTGCGCCCTGGCCGACGGCGGTAAGATGGACATGCGTTCGGCGTCTGGTGAAACTCGGCGGCAAATACATGGTGACGCAGATTGCCGGTCTAGGCATCTATCAAAGCCAGCCGATGATTATTACCCAGATGCTGGGTCCGGCGCAAGTAATGGTGTTCGTGGTCGCGCAAAAGATCATCACACTGCCTGTGGACCTCGCGTATATGGCGACGGTGCCCTTCATCTCCGCGTTTGGCGAAGCAAAGGCGCGTGACGACTGGGGCTGGATCAAAGTGGCCTACAAACGGGCGACAACCGCCTGCATCGGGTTTGGAATACCGGTGATGCTCGTGATTGCGGTGA
>JBAUZG010000449.1:0-4248 GCA_049585195.1 Bryobacteraceae bacterium
ACGAGCTTCATCGTTTCGCAAACACTCCTGTCTCGCTCCCGACGGGTCTTTACTGGGACACGCTGAAAATTTTTCAAGAAGTGTGCGAAGGCTTGCGATTGGGCGCTTGCCACGCCGACCAACTTGATGGCATCGCCGTGGACGCATGGGGCGTGGATTTTGGTTTGCTGGGGCCTGAAGGGGCATTGATTGACAATCCTCGCCACTATCGCGATTCGCGCACGCACGGAGTGCCTGAACAAGTGTTTGAAGTGATACCGCGGAGCGAAGTTTTTCGGGAAACCGGCATTCAGGTGATGGAGATCAATACTCTCTATCAGCTTTATGCCGTTCATCTTCGATCGCCGTGGCTGCTCCAAGCGGCGCATCGCCTGCTGTTCATGCCCGATCTACTTAACTATTTCCTGACGGGAGTCGAATGTTCGGAGCGAACTATCGCCAGCACGTCGCAGTTCTACAATCCGGTTACCAAGACGTTCGCAACCGATATGCTGCGGCGGCTCGGTATCACTGCGGGTTTTCTTGGCAATCTTGTCGATCCCGGAACACATCTCGGTCCTGTGTTGCCTTACGTTGCCGAGCAAAACGGACTGGAAAGCGACACCCCGGTTTATACGGTTGGCGGGCACGATACGGCCTCAGCGGTTGCCGCGGTCCCGACAGAGGGAGGCGGCGGCTGGTGTTACATCAGTTCGGGAACATGGTCGTTAATGGGCGTGGAAGTCGACTCGCCGGTCATCACGGAACAAACATTGAAAGCCAACTTCACGAATGAAGAGGGCGTGGCTGGAAAGATCAGGCTTCTGAAAAATATCGCCGGCCTATGGCTGGTACAGGAGTGCCGCCGCGCTTGGGCGCGTGAAGGAATCGAGTACACGTACGCGGAACTGATGGATCTCGCCTCCGCCGCGAAACCGCTCGAAACGGTCATCGATCCCGATGCCTTTTATGAGCCGGGCAACCATCCGCGCCGCATCAAGCAGCGCTGCCGCGAGACAGGCCAAGCCGTGCCCGAGGATTCCGGCAGTGTGTGCCGAGTCATCTTGTACAGCCTGGCTGTCCGTTATAAAGAGGTTCTCGAGATAATCGAATCGCTGACCGCCCGGCGGATCGATGTAATCCACATCGTCGGCGGCGGATCGCGCAACCGGCTGCTGAATCAGCTCGCGGCCGATGTTACCGGGCGGCGAGTCATTGCTGGCCCGGCGGAAGCCACCGCCGCCGGCAACGCGCTTACGCAGGCGATGGGAGCCGGAGACCTCGGTTCTCTCGACGAGATTAGAGAAGTAGTGCGGCGCTCGTTTACCGTCGAGGAGTTTCATCCGCGAGCCGTACCGGTCGCGTGAAGCTTGTTGTTCCGTGGCGGGGCGGCCTTGTATTGCGCTGTGCTGCCGTGCGCTACAATGTATTACGAACAATGCCAAACACCATCAGCCTCCGTATACCGGGCGAGAAGAAGGATGCGCTCGACAAGATCGCCGCGTCGCTCGACCGCGACCGCAGTTGGGTTATCAACGAGGCAATCGACAATTATCTCGATCTATACCACTGGCAGGTGGAGCACATAAGTAAGGCCGTTCGAAGGGCAGACAGTCGAGATGCACGCTGGTACACCTCGGATGATCTCCGCGCGCGCGTCGCCAAGCTCGAGGCCGCTCGTAGAAAGAAGAGTGCCGGCAAAGCTGAGAAGTGACCGTTCGCTTTCTTGATAGCGCGTGGGACGATGTGTTGCAGATCTACAACTACATTGCCCTCGATAAGCCCGATGCGGCAGCCAGAACGATTGAGGGGATTCTCGAAGCAGCAGATCGCCTTGCGCTGCATCCGCACTTGGGACGCGAAGGCCAGCGGCAGCCAGGAACGCGGGAACTGATCCACCCTCCGTATCTAATCGTGTATCGGATAAGGAGCGAGACCGTTGAGATCCTTTCGGTGATACACGGCAGCCGCAAACACTAAGCCGGGCTCAACACTGACGCCGCTTCGTTCAGGCTTGGTTCAGCTCGGACATCTCTCGATCCATGCCGTATCATCGGCTCGTATGGACACAACCATTGCGTACGATCCTGGGCTTACTCAGAAGTACACGGCATCTATCCGGCGGATCATCAATAAAGACGGGCAGTTCAATGTAAAACGGCGCGGCGTCACTTGGCGCGATGTCCATCCTTACCTGTACATGATCAACACATCCTGGCCGCGGTTTTTTCTCGATGTGTTCATCGGATATCTTGCCATGAATATCTTCTTTGCCGCCATCTACTTTACCGCCGGAGTGGAGCGTATCAAAGGAGCCGAGGCGCCCAGCACATTTGGCCGGTTCTTGAACGTCTTCTTCTTCAGCGCCCATACGCTCACAACCGTGGGGTACGGCAACATGTGGCCGCAAGGCGTGATTGCGAATTCCATCGCCGCCGTCGAGGCGCTATTCGGTTTAATGACGTTTGCGCTTGCGACCGGCCTACTGTTTGGCCGCTTCTCCCGCCCAGCCGCCCGGCTCGGCTTCAGCCAGCATATGCTTGTGGCCCCATATAAAGATGGTCGGAGTCTTCAATTCCGGATCGCCAACCGGCGTTCCAATAACCTGATGGAGCTCGAAGCGCGGCTGCTCTTGGTCACCGTGGAAATGATGGGCGATAAACTGCAGCGGCGATATCAAGCGCTGACGCTCGAACGGCCAAACGTTCTGTTTCTTCCTTTGACCTGGACGATCGTGCATCCGCTCGACGAAGCAAGTCCGCTGTATGGGAAGACGCCCGAAGATCTTTCGAGCCTCCAGGCTGAGCTGCTGGTGCTCGTCAAGGCTTTCGACGACACGTTCTATCAGATACTTCATACCCGCTACTCCTATCGCCACGATGAAATCGTGTGGGGAGCCCATTTTGAACCGGCTTTTTCGATTGACGGCGAAGGCGACCTGGTGCTCGAGATGGATTTGCTAAACAAATACAGCGAAGCGCCCACGGCCGCGCCGCAGGTGGGGTAGGCCATCGTCGTTTGTGGCCTGCCCGATCACAGCCGGCAGACGACGGAAAACGATCGTCTGCCCCACCGCGTTTTGTAGTGGCCGGGCCTACCCCGGCCTCACAGCGTCCAAGGCCGCAATAACACCTTCAGCACACCCCGTTTTGCCGCCTCAGTGAAGGCGTCAGCGGCTCTTTCTAGCGGAAATTCGGCCGAAAGCAACGGAGCCGTTTTAATGCGGCCCGCGCGCAACAAAGCGATGGCCGGCTCGAATCGACCGCATCGCGATCCAACCAGCGTCAATTCATCTACAATCACGGGCGCGGTGTCGATGGGCACTTCGCCATGCACCGTGGACTTGAGTATCACGGTTCCTCGCGGGCGCGTCATCGCCGCTGCCTCTTTCAATCCTTCTTTCGAGCCGGTCGAATCGATCACAAAATCGAAGCGTTTCCGCAGGCGCTCGGAGCCAATTACAGTTTCCACTCCTGCTTCCTCCGATATTTTCAGTTTCTCCGGATGCCTTCCATATTGAATTGCATGCAGGCCGTGCGCATGAAGAACCTGCGCGATCAGTAATCCCAGCTTGCCGTCACCCAGAACGGCGACTGTCGCCCCTTCAGGAAAATCCACCTGATCGAGAATCTCGCAAGCTGCCGCCAGCGGCTCAATGAATACGGCCTGTTCGTCCGCCAGGCTGTCCGGCACTTCGTGGAGATTGCGCTCGGGAAGCAGCACGTACTGGGCAAACGCTCCGGGGTGGTTCACGATTCCTAAAACTGTCCGGTGCGGACAATGGCGTCCCCATCCGCGCCGGCACCACTCGCACCTGCCGCAGCTCAGGTTGATTTCGCCCACGACACGCCGGCCGTGCCACCTTTCCGTGTCGCACTCGACCACGTCGCCGACAAATTCGTGGCCAGGGGTACCCGCGAAACCGTAATAGCCGCGCTGCAGCTCGAGATCGGTGTTGCAGATTCCCGCGCACAGCACCCGAACGAGGGCAAACGCTTTGGGCCGGGGTGGGACGCCCGCTTCCTTTACCGTTACCTGCCCGCCTTCCAGATGAACGACCTGCATTGTTGGCACTGACACACTTTTCAGTTGCGCTCCCTGCAAAAATTTGATGAAATTTGACGCAGTACTACTCAGGGTCTCAGATCTTCTGTTGAGGAATCTTATGTCGCGAAGAAAACTGCGTTGGTTTCTTTGTTTGGCGATTGCATCCTGCTTGCTTGTCGCCCCCTCTCTTTACTCCCAAACTACCTTCGGATCCATTGTCGG
>JBAUZG010000450.1:0-10913 GCA_049585195.1 Bryobacteraceae bacterium
TGTACGGAAGTCCAGGCAGTGTTAGATTCAGCAGAGCTTCTAACTGACGTGCACGTGTTTAGCAGCTCTACTGCTGGCACTTTTGTGGTCGGCCATGATCAGCACTTAGACGCGACCACGTTCTGTCAGTTTCGCACGGAATCGGTTGCGAGCTCATGAATTTGCCGCAAGTTTGGCCCTTGACGTGATAACGTCAGAGAGAATCAAGCGAAAAATCGGCTAGTAAGACCACCTATCTGGTTGTGGGCGCAAGCCCCAAATAGGCTGTCTATAGCGAACATGCGATCCAATTATCGGCAATATAGTCCGTACCAGCACTCGTTGAACAGAAACCCCGCTAAACTATTGATTTGTATCAACAGTTTTGTCGCCTCGCACGTCAAGCGGGGTGGGAGGCAGTGGACTTGGCGCACGCAGATTAGCGGGTTGCTGGACCAAATGCACCTGAGTTTTATAAAACGTAGCTTTCCGCTACGAAATCTCATATTTTTCTTCGCAGCATATGCGGTATTCGGAGCCTCCATTCCGCATTCGGAAGACTGGCAGGTTGCCGGACCGTTCGGCGGCAGCGCGACGGCGGTAGCGGTCGATCCAAAGCACCCTGACATTGTGCTAGCTGGCGCGCGCCAGTCGCTCCTGTATAAGACGCTTAATAGCGGCAGTTCCTGGACGATGCTTTCGCTCCCGAAACGCACTTTTGGGGAAGTGGGAGCTATTCTGATCGATCCGCTCGATTCGGAGCATTATCTGATCGGCATGGTTGGGACATCCGACGCGGGCCTGTTTGAAAGCATGGACGCTGGGGTTTCATGGAGACCAATCGAGAGTCTGACGGGCTGTTCGGTGCGTGCGTTGGCTGCTTCGTCGAGCGATCCGTCCCGATTTGCGGCCGGTACGACTGAAGGAGTGTATTTATCGACTAATTCGGGACGTACCTGGACGCGCATTTCCGATCCCGGCAATCTGGAGATGCTAGTAATTACCGCAGTCGCCATCGATCCTAGCAATCCTGAGGTAATTTACGCGGGGACGGCTCACCTTCCGTGGAAGACGACCGACGGTGGCAAGACATGGTCGTCGATACACACGGGGATGATCGACGATTCCGATGTGTTTTCCTTTTATATAAACCCCCAGTCGCCCCGCCAGGTATTCGCCAGCGCCTGTAGCGGCATTTATTCGAGCGCGGACGGCGGCGAAATGTGGCGAAAGATAATGGGCATCCCGAATACCCACCGGCGGACGCATATCATCCGGCAGGACCCGGAGGACCCAAGCATTATTTATGCAGGAACAACTCTGGGTCTATTTAAGTCCATAGATCGCGGTGTAAGCTGGCGCCAGGTAAATGAGGAGCAGGTGAACTCTTTGGCGTTCGACTCGGCTAAGCCGTCGGCTATGTATCTGGCCTTAGAGAACGACGGTGTCTGGAAGAGTGACGATCGCGGGAAGACATTGTTGCCGCTGAATACCGGATTTGTAGCCCGGCGAATGACGGCTGTAACTGCTTCGGGCAAGCGGCTAGTGGCGATTCAGACGCAGGACGACGATACGACGGGAATCTTCTTCAGCGACGACGACGGCGCGAGCTGGGCAAAGCTTCAGCGGCACCAAGGTCTCGAGGGAGTTCACCTGACTTCCATCACCGGCGTTCCCGGCGACAGCAAGTTATTATTTGCTTCAACTCCGCGCGAGGTTTATAAATCAATAGATGGTGGTGTGAGTTGGAGGGCCGCCTCGATCTCGGCAGTTGTCGCCAGTATGACGCCAGCCCCGGTGAGTGCAAAGACGAGTAAGATGCGGGCAGCGTCCCGCCTGAAACTGACGGAGCGAACCGTTCATCCTAACGAATTGCATTCGCTTCTAAGCATTTCGAGCGGAACGCAAGCCGTGCTGTTGGCAGCGACCAATCGGGGCCTATTGCGGAGTACCGATAAGGGCAACCGGTGGGTTGTCGCGCAAACCGGCTACGCCGATAACTTCGACGATATTTACACGTCGCCTATTAGCGATGGCCGTCTAATTGCGCGGTCCACAGTGGGGGTCTATTTTTCGAGTGATTTTGGAGAGAACTGGAGTTCGATCCCGTTCCCGTTCCCTTCCGGGCAGCTTACCAGCTTTGCAGTCCCCCCGGTAGGAACCTCGTTGCCAATGCTTGCCGCGACTGTTCACGGACTGTATACTTCAAAAGATCTTGGACGAACGTGGTATCCAGTTACATCGGGCCTTTCCGCGTCGACCGTGAAGTCGGTCATTTATAGCGCGGATGGCTCTGTCGCTTACGCCGTTTTGTATGGCCAGCTCTACCAGAGCAAGGATGGTGGCGGTACATGGAATGCTATACCCAGCAGTTTCCATTCGCTCAGCATCCGGCAGCTTTGGCAACGGGCCGAGTCGCCTGAACGATTGTTTGCCGTGACAAATGATATAGGCATACTCTTTCGCAACCAGGCCGTTATCCGCTAACATCAATTATTGGTGTTAGTTGTCAAACTCGCTTTAGCGGGAGGAGAAAATGAGTCTTCGGCTAACAAGTAAGCCGATCACTGCGGCATTCGTGAGCATGGCACTTTTCACGTCCATGGCGATTGCTCAGGATTCCAGCACTTCCAATCAAAATCAAAGCTCAACAACAGGCAATCAGGCGGCTGCCGGGAGTACGCCTCCCGGCTGCGTGAAAATCATTCCACCGGATCCAAAAGAGAGAGTCCGGCTTCCGGACGATGTCGAACTCGATGCTTTCGGTGGTGTCAGTATCTTCGGCCAAGTGAACCGAGGCCTCGATACGAAACTGGTGAACGGCGGAGCCTTTGGCGGACGGGTGGGCGTCAACCCGTCGAACTACGTTGGCATCGAATTCATGTATGAGTGGATGGAGAACAACGTAAAGTTCATCACGCCGAATGGCCCCGGCGTTCCGACTTACTCGTTCGGAAACAGAAACATGCTCTACGCGCTCAATCCGCTGTTTTACTTTACGCCGAAAGGCTCGCGCATTCGGCCATACGTAACAGTGGGTGTCGGCGCGGCGAATTTTGAGCCCACCAGCACGGCTAAGAACATTGCGCGAACCGCGTCGGTTAACACGATTTATGGTTCTTCCAACCTGAATGAAAATCTGCAGGTTGCGTTGAACTATGGCGGCGGCATCAAGATTCATCTTTCGGATCACATTGGACTACGGTTCGACGCCCGCGGCTGGCTCTCGCGAAACCCAACCTTTGGTCTTCCGAACTATCCGCCCACTCTGCCCAACGGCAACATTGGCCTATGGATTCCAAAGAACGACAAGCTAAACGGCGTTCAGGTTACGGCCGGTGTAACCTTCTACATTGGCAAGAAGTTCGTACCACAGCCGAGGCAGGAGCCGCTGCCTCCGCTCGGAGCTGCATCCATCACCGGCGGCGACACGGGAACGCTATGCCAGGGCAAGCCGATTACCGTCCATGCTGAAGCAAGCGACCCGGTCGGACATCCGCTGACTTACACATGGAAGTTGAACGGACAGCCGCAGGGCGGCAATAGCCCGGACTTCACGTTTACGCCGAACAACGCGGGTGACTTTACGGTTGATCTCGACGTAGCCGATTCCACGTGCGCCACCCGTAAAGTAAGCGCGCCACAGAAGACGATTAGCGTGAAGGAAGTGACCGAGCCCGTCATCAGCAGCTTCACGGTTTCGCCGAAGGAACTAAGCTGCCGAGGCGATAACACCGTTTCGCAACTGCAAAGCCAGGCAACCGGCTCCGCATGCGGCGGAAACATTACCTACAAGTGGACCGTTTCCGAAGGCAGCGTAACGAACGACTCGAGCGCCAATGCGACGTTCGATTCGAAGTCCCTCACCTTCGATCAAAACGCTTCGACAACCCAGACCAAGTCTGTGACCGTTACTCTCACGGTTACCGACGAGACTGGCAAGTCCGCTACCAAGACCGACACGATCACCGTCAATTGCCCGCCGCTCTACACGAGGCTTGACGATATCGTGTTCCCGAAGAACAACAGCCGCGTGAACAACTGCGGCAAGCGCATTCTGATCGACGAGGTTGCGCCGAAGCTGAGCGATCCGAATTACACGGTCGTTCTCGTCGGCCACATCGACAACGATGAGAAACCCACGATACGGGTACCCGGCAGAGGCCGCAGGGCTCGAGCCGAGCAACGCGGACTCGACGAGGCTCGCGCGCTCAATTCAGCGGCCGTCCTGACAGGCGGCACAGGCACTTGCGGCAAGGTCGATCCTTCTCAAGTGCAAGTCGACTGGGTTGGCACCGATCAGACTTCAGAAACCCGTCCGGGTCTCTGCGGCACCGCGACCCATCCGGAGCAGAAGGAACGCAAAACTTCGCAGGTAACCGATGCCGACAAGAACCGTCGCGTCGAGGTCTACATTGTGCCTAAGGGTCAACCCATGCCGCCGGCGGTGAAGAATCCGAAGCCGCTTCCGGCAGACACGATGAAGCAGCTTGGCTGCCCCAAATAACGGCGAACCAGCTCTAGAGACAAAGGCCGGATGCACGCGAGCATCCGGCCTTTTTGCGTATGTGCTCGACCTGCGGTCCCGCACAATGGAGGGATGGCAGGGATGGCGGCGGTGCGTGTCAACGGTAAAGCAGTTTCGCGCATCGAGTCTGGACATCTCTGGGTGTTTTCGAGCGACGTAATCGACCGGGGCAGCGCGGCGCCCGGTGACGCGGTTCGGATTGTAGATGCACGGGGCCGGAGCCTGGGAACGGCGCATTACAGTTCCACTTCGCAGATTGCGTTGCGGCTACTCAGCCGCCGAGGCGAACCGATCGACCGTGAATTCGTGAGATGCCGGATTCTGGCGGCGGAGAACCACCGCAAGCTGGTGGTGCGCGACTCGGAAGCTTACCGGCTCGTGCATGCCGAGGGCGACCTGTTACCCGGGCTCGTCATCGATCGCTACCGGAACTACTTCATTGTGCAACTGCTGGACCAAGGGATGGACCGGGTGCGTGAGGATATTGCGGCGATCCTCAAAGATCTTTTCGCGCCCACCGGCATTGTGGCGCGCAACGATGTTGCGGCGCGGGCGAAAGAGGATCTGCCTCTCGAGGTCGCCATGCTTGCCGGAGACGTTTCCGAGAGTGTGCCAGTGCGGATGAACGGGTTGGCGTGGCACGTCGATTTGTTGCATGGCCAGAAGACCGGTATCTTTCTTGACCAACGAGAAAACTATATGGCGGTTCGAGGCTACGCTTCGGGCCGGGCGCTCGATTGCTTTGCGGCAACGGGGGGATTCGCGATGCATCTTGCGTCGCAATGTGAGTCTGTTGAAGCCGTCGACAGCTCTGGGGCGGCTCTCGAAATCGCAGAAACAAATGCCAGGGCGAACAGGCTGGACAATATCACTTTCACGCGGGCCGACGTGCTCGATTATTTGCCGCAACTTGTGTCCGCACGGAAACGCTACAGCCTGGTGGTAGTTGATCCGCCCGCCTTCACAAAATCGCGCGGCGCGATCGAGGGGGCGGTCCGAGGATACAAAGAGATCAATCTGCGAGCTCTGCGTCTGCTCGAATCGCGTGGGATTTTGGTCAGTTGCTCATGTTCGCATCATATGAGCGAGGCGCGTTTGCTCGAAATCGTTGCTGCCGCCGCGCTCGATTGCGGGAAGCAGTTGCGCGTGTTGGAGCGGCGAACTCAGTCGCGGGATCATCCGATCTTGTTGACGGTTCCCGAAACGCATTATTTGAAATGCTTGATTTGTGAGGTGATCTCCTAATGCCGCTGCCGGCCCGGCGATACTAGTGAATACGCTCATGGAACTGCTCGATCCAGTCGAGGGGCGCGTGCTCGGCGCTCTTATCGAAAAGGAAGCGACAACGCCGGAATACTATCCGCTCTCGCTGAACGCCCTGGTGACAGCCTGTAATCAGAAGTCGAACCGTTATCCTGTAGTCGAATACGACGAGGGAACGGTTCGCGACGCAATCGAGCGCCTGCGAGCGAAGCGCCTCGCGATGGTGATAATCGGAAGCGGCCGCGTCACAAAGTACTCGCAAACGATTTCCGAAAAGCTGAACCTGGGCCGCCGCGAACTGGCCGCGCTTTGCGTTCTGCTGCTTCGCGGCCCGCAAACTCTGGGCGAAGTAAAAGATCGCGCAGAGCGGATATTCTCGTTCGCCGATCTCGAAGAGGCTGAGCGCACGCTCGAAAAGTTAGCGGAAGCGCCTTCCGGCGCTTTGGTTGTGAAGTTGCCCCGGCAGCCTGGCCAGAAAGAAGCGAGATACGCACATTTGCTCGCCGGTGAACCGGTCATTGAATCGACGGAGGAAGTAATGGAAGTCGCATCAGCGCCTGGAAGCCGGATTACGCAGTTGGAAAGCGAGATTCAGGAACTGCGGATCGAATTGGCCGATTTGAAGCGGCGTTTCGAAGAGTTAGAGGCGCAACTTCGGTAATGTCAGACGGGCTTGTGGCCACGAATATACGCGAATGAACACGAATGGCTGCCACGCTACGATGAAATCGAGGCCGGTTCGTAGGCTGCGATGCGAATCCTCACTAGAGCCATTTTTCGCGAGGTTGTGACCAGTGCTCTGCTGGGCGGTGTTCTATTCACATTTGTGCTGTTTCTGCACACGATGGAGAAACTGTTCGCCTTACTGGTCCGCAGCACCGTGCCACCGGTCGACGTAACCAAGCTACTCTTGTTTTCCCTTCCCGCCACGGTTCCGTTTGCGCTTCCGCTCGGGGTTTTGGTGGGCATTTTGATTGGCCTTAGCCGCATGTCCGCTGATGGAGAAATCACGGCCATGCGCGCCTCGGGCATTGCCAGCTCAGCGGTTCTACGCCCGGTGATGCTGTTCTCGGTGTTGGCCTTAGTTGCGACGGCGCTGACGTCGTTATGGATCTCGCCGCTGTGTTTGCGGCGGCAATCGCAAATCGCTCGGCGAATCGCGGCTGCGCAACTTACGGCCGCCATCGAAGCGCGCGTTTTCGACGAGCAGTTTCCGAATACGGTCTTGTACCTCGGCGATGTTTCGACGGGAAAACAGGTGCGCTGGTCGTATCTATTCATGGCCGACACCACGCCTCCCGAGGATCTCGCTAAGCAAGGCAAAGACCGAAGCACTGATACGCCCAGGGTCACCGTTGCTGCTGAAGCGATCGCTACGCCAGACGTGGACAACGACCGTATTCAACTGAACATGCGTGATGTGCGCACGATCGAAATGGATAAAGAAGGGCATGTGATTACGACGGCAAGCAGCGAGGGGATTCAGGTTCTTCAAGCGCAGAAGCCCGACGTCGAGGTCAACCATGTCGTCACTGAAATGGATACGGTTCCGTTGTACCGTAGGACCTACAAAACGCCGGGCCTGACGGCTCAAGAAAGAAAAGAAGCGGCTATCGAGCTCCACCAGCGGCTGGCTTTGCCGTTCGCGTGCGTTTTGCTTTCGCTGGTTGGCGTTCCGCTGGGAGTGTCCTCGCGCAAAGGGGGCAAATCGGCGGCGTTTGTGATCACCGTTCTTGTCGCTTTTGTTTATTACTTGAGCTTGATTACGCTGATTGGTCTGGCGAGGAAGGGAAATTTCCCAGTTCCCGTGGCAGTGTGGACGCCCAACGCCGTATTTGCCTTTGTGGGCGTGTTTCTGAGTTCGCGATTGGAACGACCGGGCGATCAGGATGTGGTCGGCTGGTTTCGCGCAAAAGCGGCGGTTGTCATCAAGAGGCTTTCTGCATGGCGTCCGGAGTCGCCGCGAAGCTTTGGCGTTCGCCGCGTGAGTGGCTGGGGCTTGCGGCCGATGCTGGTGGATGGCTATGTGTTAAACAGCTTCATCTTCTATTTCTTCATTTTTCTTACGGCGCTGGTTTTGATGACCGAGGTGTTCACGTTCTTTGAACTGCTCAGCGACATGGTGAAGAACAATATCTCGATGGCCAAGATGTTAGACTACCTGTTCAATCTCGCGCCTCAGCTTATTTACGAATCGACGCCCATGGCGGTGCTGGTTGCAACGTTGATCTGCTTTGGCGTCCTCACAAAGCACAACGAAGTGACGGCATTCAAGGCAGGCGGAATCAGCGTGTACCGACTCACCGTCCCGATTTTGCTGGCGGCTTTGCTGATCAGCGGATTGATTTTTACCTTCGATTATTACTATATTCCCGAGGCGAACCGCCGGCAGGAAGCGCTGCGCTCCGAAATCAAGGGGCAGCAGCCTCAAACGTATCTTCGGCCCGACCGGCAGTGGGTAGCTGGAGAAGAATCCCGCATTTACAACTACAAATATTTTGACCCCCGCCAGTCGATCATGTACAAGCCGAATGTTTACGAGCTCGATCCGAAGACGTTTCATGTTGTGCGCCAGATTTCGGCTGAGCGGGCGCGCTGGGAGCCTTCGCTCCGCACGTGGGTTTTTCAGAACGGATTTAGTCATCAAAACGACGGTTATCAATATTTCTACGGTAAGTCCGCGTCCTTCAATGAGCTCAATGAACCGCCCTCGTGGTTTGTGGCGGAAGAGAAGCAATACAAAGAAATGAACTTCAACGAATTAGCGGGCTATATTCGGGAGGTGAGGGCGAGCGGGCTAGATACGATCCGGTTACAGGTTGAATATCACCGGAAGTTTGCCGTACCCCTGTTTGCACTCATCATGGCCCTGCTCAGCATCCCGTTTGCTTTTGTCGCAGGTAATCGTGGGGCGATGACAGGCGTAGGCATCAGTTTTGGCATCGCGATCGCCTATTGGGTGTTGAATAGTCTTTTCATTCAGGTCGGCGATCTGAATCAACTTCCGCCTGCAATGGCGGCTTGGTCGCCGGATGCGCTATTTTCGTTGGCGGGCATGTGGTTCATTTCGCGCATGCACACTTAAATTAAGTCTGTAAGCTACGGCATTCGCCGTTCCGCGTTACGTTGATAAATCGTGATCTCCTGGCCGCGGCGTTCCCATGAGACCGTGGGCAGCAAGCCCAACGATGCACATTGGTCGGCCGTGATCTCCGGTTGATACCCGTAAAACTTAGACAAGAACTCGCGCACGAAGCTCAGGCTCGTGATACCTCCGCCCGGCGCCCACGTTCGGGTATAAACCACGAGAACGTCGTAGCTCACCTGTGGAATCGACCGGATGGAATCGAAGTGAAAATCGTGGGTTTCAACAACCTTGAAGGGATGGTCCACATAACCATAGTCCGGATTGCGCAGCGCTTGAGTGTAAGGCCACGCGGTGGCCACGCGCGATTCCGGCAGATGATTCTCGATATACCTCGCGGCAGTCTGCTGTAGCTCGACAAAATCGACCATAGCGTAGTTGTTTTCGAAGGGAAAGGGATAAGGCGGATTCCAGAAGAGGCTCGCGAGCAGCGCTGTTCCAAGCGTACTCGCGGCAACTAACCGAGGCACTCTTGGTATGAGTGCTAGTGCGATCGCGACGACAATATAAAAGACCGGAAGCACCGGTAATAAATAGCGATCGAGAGCCGCGCCGCCGAATAAGGTGACCTCGAGAACGTTTGCCCCGCACACCAGGCCCGTCACTGCCCAGTCGAACGAACGGTAAGCCCACAGACGACGGCGAAGCACCAGAATGAGAGCCGTGCCGATCCAGCGGAACTCGGCAAAGAACAGATAGTAGAAATGGCGCACGAGAGTGACGGCTAACCGTACGGGATGAAGAGAGTACCAGACGTTGTAATGAGCAAACCCTGGATCACCCGTCCAATAGCCGGTCTTATGGTGCAGAACGAGTAGCCATGTCCCGAGCGCAACGGGAACACAAAGGTAATAGAAGGCTCGCCGGAACTGCCTTTGCCACACGAGAACGCAAAACAGGACGAGCGCTGTCACGGCGCCCGTCTCTTTTACCAGCGCCAAAGCCACGCATGCAAGAGCGGAAGCGATAAAGCGCTTGCGGATGAAGAGCAGCAGCGCAAGGAAGGTGAGCGCCATGGCCGGCATATCGAGCTGGGCCATCATGCTTTGCATGAAAAACAGCGGCGATAGCGCGAGGAAAACCGGCGGCAGGAATGCCGGGAGGCCGGGAACGCCGCGGCAGAGCTCGATCGCGAGCAGAAACACGACTAGAAGTCCGGCGCCAGCTACCATCAGCATGGCCAGCCGCGTAATCACGATCGAATAGCCAAATAGCTTGTACCAAAGAACGAGATAGACTTCGACTCCTGGTGGATGAATGTTCGGAACCGTGGAATGCGCTACCCACGATCCATCTCTCAACAGATCGAGGGCAGTCGGGATAAATTGCCCCTGCTCATCCCAAAAATAGGGGAGGTTCACCAACCCGAGATGTAGCAAAACGAGAGGAGTCGTGAATATGAGGAAGAAGATGAACAGTTGCGGATAATCGCTGCGGAGCGCGTTCGTTTCGACTTGTTTCTTTTTCGAGGTTCGGGCGACGCTTCTCGAAGATAAAGGCATTCTCCGCCTATTGAACGATTTCGCTGGGACCTTGGGCCTCGAGCCGGATCTCGCCGAAGGCCGACTCGTATTGCTTAATATTCTGCTGAAGAACGTTAAACAAAGCTTTTGCCTGTTGAGGACTCAGGTAGACACCTTGAAAGCTTTGGATATTCAGGGTATCGGGCGAGGATTGATTGATCGTGCCGAAGAGAAGAAAGAAGTCCCAGATGTTCACACGCACCTGAACGCTGTTGGCATACCCTTCGCGGTAGTCGGGCGTGGTGGTGAGGTGGATCTTCGGCTGAGCAGTAGGTGTCATGCTCCTAGTATGTATGACGTAGGAGCTCCGAGCCGAAGCAGTTGGACAGGCAGGCTGTGCGCCTGCCTCTCGAGTTTGGACATTTTGGGTTAAAAATGTTCTTGAAAGTCTTAGCTGGATGTGGTTTCATCTAAGTAGATGAAGCACAGGGAGGCACTTCGGAAACGGCGTAAGATCGCTGCCTCATTGCCCGGA
>JBAUZG010000451.1:0-14057 GCA_049585195.1 Bryobacteraceae bacterium
CTCTGTATATGCGTGGAAATCCATTGGCGCCCCTGAGTCGAAAGCTCCGACGTCTGGCAGATGTCCGGTCACATAACGACTCGGAATATTGAATGTGCGACAGAGCACGGATGTCGCATGTGCGAAATCGCGGCAGACTCCGTACCCACGCTGGATGACCTGCGAGGCCGAGAGATCTGTCGCACCCGAGCCAAAACGGTACTCGATGTTGTTATGTACCAGTCGCAGATGGCCCGCACCGTGGGAGCCCCAGGAACGCACTGGCCAAATTTCTCGACCGCAAATTCCATTAGCCTGTCCGAATCGCAATAGCGGCTCGGCTGTGTGTATCGAAGCAACGATAGCGGCAGTAGTTCTACCCTTGACGCCTGTTCAGTCGTCAAATTGTGTTCTGGATACGAACTGACGGCTACTAATGCGTCGTGACGGATCGTACCAACGCCGGGCTTTAGGACGATTCGGTCGACGATATTCCCGTGCGAATCTGTTTCTTCAGTGCTGGCCAAATCAGGCTCGAAGCTTAGCATCTCTTGTTGAATCCGTTGAGTACTGGATCGGCGCGGCGCAAAATCATGTGCGCTGGCGTCAAAACAGCAGTGCGATATGTCAACTCGCAGCCTAGACGGATCCATATTGTGTCCGGAACGAAATTGCTAGTAGTGTTCGTTCCGTCCGCTACAACCCTCATTCGATCACTCCACTTCGCCAGTGTCGCCATCATAGCTGGACCTGTTGCAAATAGGGCTACAAGCGCGGATCTCGTCAAAGAACGGAGTGCGCTGCTGCTCGACACACGCAGCAGCGTAGAGGTACATAGCAGCGGACCATGTTTGCCAGTCCCGCCCGCTGGGCTGGCCGGTCTGCGCCTTAATCCACTCGTTGAAACCCCACTCTGCCTCGTTTTCGTGCCACGGTTTGACCAGTTCGGTCAGGGCCAACAGCTTGCGCCTAGCCAGCCCTATCCGCCCTGCCGCAACGCATGCCGCCACATAGAATCCGCAGACGAATGGCCAGACGCCGCCGTTGTGATAATCGCCGGGCTGATTGAATTGTTCGTATCGCGGCCGCCAGTCGGGATGATGGGGCAAGATGTAGGGGAACAGACACGGCGGCAGATTCACGGCCAGATCCCCATGCTGTCGCATCGCCTGGCACTCGGCCTCAACCCACGCCACTAGATTTCGTGCCCGATTGGGCGAAGCGACCCCCGTCAGGATCGCCAGGCTGTTGCCCAGCAGATCGAAACGTTCGCTGTTGAAGATCTTGTAGGAGCAGAGGGCGTAGTAGGGCTTCGACGGAACCAGAAGACCCTCATGCACGTGGGGGGGCCGCTTGTCACCGCGGATCTCCAGCCGGTTCATCAGCTCGCGGAGCTGACTTGCGGAGTCGTGTTCGCCATAAAGAAGAAGATAGGCGTAAACAAGCGTATTCACATACAGCCCATAACCCACCACCCACTGCTCATCACGCCAGTCGCTGGTCGGCAACTGGGAGACCATCACCATGTCGTCGGGGCTCTGGTAGTGCATCCACTTCAGTGCGTTCTGCGCCGCCCCGTTGAGGAACTCCGGCTCGTTGGCAGACCTCCGGTACAGTGCCAGACCCAAGAGGAACAGCGGCGTGGTATCGCTGGCGCCACGGTCACTGGCATCGTGCGCTAGTGACGGAATGTGGCCGCGCGGCGTCTGATTCTTTGCTAGCGCCACCAGTGTGCGGCGCAGCGCGTCGGCAAGATTCTGGTTGCCGCTGACCAGCAGGCCGAGGGCTGAAATCATCAGGTCCCGCGTATAGGGCTCCGGGTATCCCCACCCGGCGGTCCGGGGCAGTCCTTGAAACGGCCCCCGCGCGTTATGGAGCAGAACGTGAATCGCCGCTTCCTTGGCCTGATCAACTTGTGCAATCGACTTCTCGTCCATACACATAGGTAGCTCGATGGATTGCGGGGCTGTCCCGCGAGGGACTCGTCCCTCGTCGACCACTCTCTACTGAATTCCCAATCGGTCGGAAATGATCTTCAGGAAACGCTTCGCCACCTGGCGATAATCGAACAACTCGACCGCGCGCTTTCGGCCTGCTTCGCCCATCCGCCGCCGGAGGCCGGCGTCCCGCATGAGCGTAAGAATGTGCTTGGCGATGTCGTGGACGCAGGCTCGGTAGTCCGCTGTCCGCGGGCTCGAGAACACGACACGATGGCCTTTCTCGAACCCGTAATCTTCACCCAATTCCGCCTCGCCGATCTTCACCTCCTGCGCTATGTTCGCCAGAAATGCGGTTTCGCCGTGGACCATCGTGTCAAGAAAGGCCATCGCGTTGATCGCGATCACCGGCTTTGCGCAGGCGTTGGCCTCGACCTGAATCATTCCGAAGCCCTCCAGGTGCGACGGAGCTGCGTAGATATCGCAGGATGCCAACAAGTAAGGCATAAAATTACGTGAGGCCACGTTCGTAGTGTAGACCACGTTTTTGTCGATGCCCAGTTGCCTGGCCAGTTGGAGGTCGATAAGGTTTTGTTGTACAGTGCGGGGCTGAGGCCAGACCTTGCACACATATTTCCAGTCGGGCGCCTGGGAATCAATCAGCGCCAGTGCCTGCATGACCTCCTGGGCGCCCTTAGACGTCGCGTCGCCGCCCACGGTCAGGATCATGATCTGCTCATCGGTCACGCCCAAAGCCTCACGGATCGAACGGATCTTCAGGTCGTCCCGGCTGCGCGGCATAAAGCCATCCGTGTCACAACCCACCGGCAGCACTTCGATATTGTCCCCGTTGACGCCATCCCTAACGTACGTCTCCTTCACCCAATTGGAGGTGACAAGGATCAGCGGCAGCGCATTGAGCACGTCGTGGTGGGCGGCGACATAACCATCAGCTACGAGCCATGGGACAGCGGTCATCCCATACTTCTGCGGGTGTAAGATCAGGTGCGCCGCATGGCCCCAGAACCCCACGCCAACCACCACATCGGGCTGGAACCAGCGATAGTACCACTCCTTTTCCAAGGGCGATTCGAAATGTACTGGGTGGACTTCCGCGCCCATCTCACTAAGGCCCTTGCATAAGAGGTCGCCCTGCGTCGCCAAGCCGCCCGGCGGTGCTGGGTAGTCGTACAGCACAAGCACCTTCATGATTATTCTTCTAGGGGCACCACGCGCTTCACTGCCGCTTGGGCCGAGTCAAAGCACCAGAACCCTTCTTCTCTCGGTGTGGCCCGTGCTTCCCAACTGTCGGGGCCAAACTTGTAAAGGTCCGTAATCAGCTGCCGCTTTTTGAGCCAGACATCGGTTGCCAACACGTCTCGCCGATCGGCATCGTCGCGAACGCGAGGCAAGTACTTCCGCCCCCCGTCCTCGTATGCAAACAACCACAATCGCTTTGTGTCGATCCTGCCCGATCGCCAAAGCTCAACGACGGCACGGCAGCACTCCTCATGTCGCTGGTGCCGTGTGTACTCGCCCCTCGGGCCATGGGTCAAAATCAAATCGTAGCCGGTTCCGGCCAGCAACCGGGCGATGGTCTCCTGGACGTGCTCGGCCGTCAGCGGCGCCTGGTCGGGTCCGTCATCGAGATCCGCCATCTCACCCTCTGACCCCAATCGGTCCAAGACGCGACGAAACTTCGGCGCGCGGTCCGGATCAAATGCCCGGCATAAGGTCACGATGCGCCAATGCAAGCCGGGATGGGTCAGTATGTAACCGCCGCACCAAATCGTCTCGTCGTCCGGATGGGCTACGACAACAGCAGCTCGATGGCCAGGGTAGGACCTTACCTCATTTGGCCGGATGCGTGTCATTGCTTTCTGTGTGCGAATTCAGACCACTGGGTTCGCGATACTCTTCTGCACGCCCTTGAGTCGCCAGCCGCAACGAACGGAGCCCGGGATCGGCGCGCAAGAAAGTGCGGACAAGCCCTCACGAAATCCGAGCGTAGAATCGTAGAGTTGCATTCAGCGCCTCTTGGTACAAGCTCCGCAATATCCGGTATGTACCGAGAACAAAGCGAGACTGGTTGAGTGGTTTACCGTGGAAGTTCTCGTTAATTTATTGTGATTAAGCTTCTACAGTCTAGCGCTATCAGGTCTCGCCTGATGCGGATCCTCCGCCCACGCACCAAGTTGGGCCGCGCCACGCTCTGGTCTGGCGGATTGGCCATCCTGCTGTCTGGGTCAGGATCCAAGGGGAGGGGTTGGGCGACATTCATTACGGTTGTTTTCGCATTCTGCGCCTTCTTGCTTATCTTCCGTTGGGTCCGGCGACATCTCATATGGCGGCTACGCCATCGGCTGATCGTCACCTATATCTTCATCGGTGTAATTCCCATAGTGCTGCTGTTCCTCATGGTCGGAGTCGCCAGCTATTTGTTGGCCGGACAATTCGCCACTTATATCGCGATCTCGGATCTGCAATCGGAATTGCATCACTTGGGAGCGGCGAATGCTGCCTTGACAGCAAAATTGAGCACCCTGCAGCGCGCCGGCAAACTAAATGAACAGATCGCCGGGGAACTCATCGCTGTTTCGGGAGAGAATTTCCCGCAGCGTACGGTCACTGTCTGGCGAGGCAAACAAGGCTTCACTGTTTCCGCTGGAGGTGCGCGCCTTGCTGCTCGCCCCGCTGAAGTGCCTGACGTTATCAAGGGGAACTTCAGCGGGTTTGTTATCGATCAGGACAGGCTTAATCTGCGGGCGCTGCAGCGCCGCGATGAGGCACGCTCGACGCTCACGGTGGTGTCCAATGTTCCGATGACGCCGGAACTGCTCAATGCAGCAGCTTCACGAGTGGGCTCGGTGACGCTGTTGCTACCCTATACAAAGGGCAACGTTCAAGTCCCGCCGCCGGCAACTGCCGATCCAAATGCGCGCAAGCAGGTGAATGCCGGCCGCGTTCCGCCAAACTCCAACTGGGCGGATCCGATGTTTCGCTTCTATACGCTATTCGACGTCATTGACTGGAAGACCGGGAAGTCACAAACTGCTGTCGTCAGCGTCGTCACCCGGCCGTCGATACTTTACAGCGCATTGTTTGCCACCCTGGGTGACAACACGAAAATCCTGTGGTACGGACTGCTAGCCATCGCGGTTTTCTTCGGGTTGATCGAGTTCGTAGCCCTCCTGATCGGTGTATGGCTGTCTCGCAGCATCACAGCATCTGTGGCGGAACTCTATGGTGCGACCAAGCACGTGGAGCGTGGCGATCTCACCCACCGCATACGTGTCCGTGGTCGCGATCAGATGGCGGGACTGGAACAGTCGTTCAACTCAATGACTGCGTCGTTGGCGAAGCTGGTTAGTGAGCAAAAGGAGAAACAGCGATTGGAGAGAGCGAACTCGCCATCGGCCACGAAGTGCAGGACTCGCTCTTCCCGCACGAGTTCAGAGGACTCACCTCATTGGAGGTCTACGGAGTCTGCCGTCCTGCGCGCTCGGTAAGCGGCGACTATTACGACTTCATTCCCCTCGGCGCCGACAGGCTGGTGCTCGCGGTCGGCGATATTAGTGGAAAAGGAATTTCGGCTGCACTCTTGATGGCTACTGTGCATGCCTTCGTTCGTGCGTATTCGCTAGAGCCAGATATGGTATTGACGCCGGTGGCATTGGGAGTTGGCGCGTTTTCCAGTGGAGATCCCCGCATGTACTACCGGGGAGACGGCGCCACTCAATCGCAACTAGATCCGGGCATGTTGATGACCACCTTGAACTATCAGCTTTTTCGCTGCACCCCGCCGGAGAAGTACGCGACCATGTTCCTGGGTTGCTATGATGCGACGGTTCGCGAGTTGAAATATTGCAACGCCGGCCACCTTCCGCCAATTATGCTGAGGGGGGATGGCACGGTCTCCCGCTTCGAAACCTCGGGCACGGTCGTCGGTCTTTTTGATGGTGCGACCTATGACGAATCGACGATCGCGATGCAACCGGGCGATATCTTTGTCGCATTCAGCGACGGCGTTACCGAACCGGAGAACGAATCCGGCGAATTCGGCGAAGAACGCCTGATCGGACTGATTCAGGAGCATCGCCACCAGCCGCTCTCCCGCATCGCGGATATTATCATCGGCTCTGTGGCAGACTGGATCGGCGGTGCCGAACAACCGGACGACGTGACGGTGGTTCTCGCCCGTGCCCGTTGAGTCCTCAATACGCACGCATCGGTCGCTGTTGCGGAATTCCTCACTGAAAGCGATGCCCAACTTCCGGATACGCGTGATCCTGGAGTTTTATCCGGAAGCTTTCACTTCAAGACTCCGTGTTTGTCCCTGCGCGTTGATGCAATGGCGAATTAAAAATAAACGAACTGATTGAGGCCAGATATGAAGCCAGGGCGGAAGAAAGACTTCAAAAGGCCGATGAAATCCGTGCTGAATTGGAGAAGCGCGGCGTTGACGTTTCTGAAGTTGGATCGTGAACGTTTAGGACCGATTAAATGCCACAGAAAGGTTTAAACCCGTGATTGATTGATCTGAACGATGTTTGGTGATTTGCAGGAGCTATGCGATAGCATCGGCGGCCGTCCTACCGGCTTGCCTGCAGCATCTAAGGCAATCCAATGGGCGGCCTCCAAATTCCATGACGCCGGCCTCAATCCGAGACTCGAACCGTTCGACGTCCCTTACCTATCAAACAATCGCGGTTTGGCTGGTACTAGGTAATGGCCCAAAATATAGCTGCGGAGACCCTCTAGTAACAGTCGTTGTGCAACTGCGCGAAGGCGTATACCGCAGCGGGATTTACCTTAGCGATGTCGGCAGGAGCCTTCGGGCCTTCAATGCAAGGGATAGCCTTCAGATACTCGTAGATGGCATCCATCTGGTGGTCCGTCATGTTGTGAAACACCGGCCAGGGCATGACCTGGAGGAGATCGCCGTCTACAGGCGGAGGAATGCAGTTTGCCGGTTGGGCCGTCGGAGTCGCGGTCGTGCAAGTCGGATGCAGATGATCATAATCGATGCCGGTTCTCAGAATGTTTTTGAACTCTGCCAGCGTATGGCCGCCTTCCGGTCGCCCGGTTTTGTCCGGCGTCAAATTGCGAGTAATGATGTCCGGACCCACATAACTTCCATACGCCTTTGGCGGATAGGAAGAGGGTATCGGCGCTGTCGCCCACGGAAAAAACGGAAATCCTCCGGGAGGGCTTGGGGGAACCGCCGGACCGAAGTCTGTGCCGCCGGACAGATAGGTTTTAGGATCGGTTCTTGTGTTTGTATTGAAATACGGTTGGTTAAAGTATGGGTTGTGGTTGTTAGCGTAATTGAAATTCGGAGCCAATCCGCCGGTGTGGCACCCATTGCAATCGGCGATTCCGTTGACGATAAAGCTGCCTAAGCCGACCAGATTCTCGTCCTTTCCGGCGAAATTGAGAAGGACGGGGGCGATCTCAAAACCGATCCGAACCAGCAACTGTTCGTTGTCTTGGTCATCGTCGGCAAGGACACGCGGTAAACTTCCGGTCGGAGCGATCGCGAGGAATCCTGCGACGGCTCCTATGATTGTGACCGTTCGCGTTAGTCTCATGGCAAGTCTCCTTCTGATGGGGTCGATTATATGGTTGAAAGCCTCCTCTGTGGCCACTCTTTTTGCCGTTTTCGTCATCGGTCTTTAGTTTGGTACTTGGCTAAAGAAAGACCGCAGCCCACGCGCCGAATACTGGAAGACAAAAAGCGGCTTCGTGCTATGGATCCGAGCGATGTAAGACAGTCACCTGTGTAATTGCCGACTGAAAAGTTCAAAAGCCGTTTCTCATGACTTTTCGGACCGCCTTCCCCCTTATCGCAGGGAGACAACTAATATCAAAACGATGTAAGTCGAGTTACATAAATAAGAAACGGATGCAGTAGACCGGAGAGACGCACGATTCTAGACCCGCCGCCGCAGCGCTCAAACAGGAATTGAAGCTTGTAAGAAATTGTTATGCGACGGCCCATTGAGCCGGGCGCGGCGATGTGCGCCGGCAATGTCGTCTCTACAGCTCCGGCCGGGCAATCCCAAGAAAACCGCGTTGCGTGCGGCGGCGCGCCGGGTTACTTAGGGACTACAGTGAGTCAGGCGATGATTTGAAACCGCGGACGTTTGAGGTTGCGGCAGCGAAACCGAGATGCAAAAGCAGTGATTGCGATCAGGAGATCTACTCACGCGAAGCCCCCGTGCGATTTAGAGGGTTATCTGATGAACCGGAACGTCCTGGATGGGCCTCAAACGATCGTCCTGTTGGCAGCCGTGTCTTGTTGGTCGGCCATCCGGACACGATCCTCTTCTCGCCATTCTGTCCGAGTGGCCGTCATTCGACCGCTAGCCTGGATACGCGTTCGGCAATGGTTCGTAAATCGTTGCCGAGCAGTCGTATTCACACTCTTTTGGGAGGGCCGCTCTCGATTTCTGTTGACGGTGAATGAAGAGAAGGGGATCCCCAGGCTATTGGACGTCAGTGCTTGGGGCCACCAAAGCTCAACGACGGCATGGCAGCACCCCCATGTGGCTGGTGCCGTGTGTACTCGCCCCTCGAGCCATGGGTCAAAACCAAATCGTAGCTAGTTCTAGCCAGCAACCGGGCGATGGTCTCCTGGACATGCTCGAGGGCCAGCGGCGCCTGGTCGGGTCCGTCATCGAGATCCGCCCTCTCACCCTGTGACCCCAATCGGTGCAAGACGCGACGAAACTTCGGCGCGCGGTCCGGATCAACTGGTCATAAGGTCATGATGCGCCAATGCAATGCAACCCCGGATGGGTAGTATGTAACCGCCGCACCAAATCGTCTCGTCGTCCGGATGGGCGACGACGACAGCAGCACGGTGGCCAGGGTGGGGCCTTACCTCATTTAGTGGGATGCGCGTCATTGTTTTCTGTGTGCGAATTTAGACCATCGGGCCCGCGATACTCTTCTGCACGCCCGTGAGGCGCCCGGCCGCAACGAGCGGAACCCGGGATCGGCGCGCAAGAAAGTGCAGACAGCAAAACCTGCGGCGCGGTCCGCTAGATCGCCGCACCTGCGGGAGGATGATTAGCAAGGTCGGCACTCTAGAAGGCGATCTCGCACGTCCTCGGCATACCCACACATCCCTTAGATGCGGTTCCACGATCTGCGGTAAGTTGGTGGAACCACGATTGCACCTCGAGCGCGTGGAAGGGCGTTCCTAGATGACCGGTGCCATTTCGCCGAAAACGAAGGTCGTGATTGCGACCACCGTGATGCTGAGCTTCATCAGCTTTTGGCGCGCCGCGGCCATCGTCTTGAGTGATCTTGCCAGTTCGGCGTACTACGCGGGAGGTATCGCGGAGACAGCCATCGGCAAGTCCGCACCCTGGTTCATTCTTGCCATTATGCTCTTTGGATTCGCCATCCGAGCTATCTACATCGAAAGCTGTAGCATGTTCGTGCGCGGCGGCGTTTATAAGGTGGTGCACGAGGCATTGGGTGGCACGCTGGCAAAGTTTTCCGTCTCGGCACTGATGTTCGACTACGTACTGACGGGGCCTATTAGCGGCGTCAGCGCTGGCCTTTACCTGGCGGGGCTGATCAACAACATCGGTGATTATCTTCACCAGCCCTGGCATGTGCCGGCCCCCTACTTCGCAGCGGGTTTCGCGCTGATCGCTACCTTGTACTTCGGGTGGCAGAACACGATCGGGATTCACGAATCCAGTGATAAAGCACTTCGAATCATGCAAATCACTACCGTTATGGTAGTGATCCTGATTGGCTGGAGCGCGCTGACGGTGTACACGCGCGGGTTTCACCCAGTCCCACTTCCGACAAAGCGAGCGATTCGTTTCGGGCCGGACGCCCTCGGTTGGCTGCAGGGAACTATCGCACCAAGCATTACGCTCATCGCAATTCTGATTGGATTGGGCCACTCGCTTCTAGCCATGAGTGGATTCGAGACGCTGGCTCAGGTGTACCGCGAGATTGAAGCGCCCAAACTAAAGAACCTCAAGAGGACGGGACTTGCCGTCATCCTGTACAGCCTGTTTTTCACGTCCCTGGTTTCTTTTTTTGCGGTGATGCTGATTCCTGATGCTGAGCGCGCAAAATACCTGGACAATCTGATCGGCGGCTTATCGATGTTTCTGGTAGGGCCTACGGTGCTGAAACTGGTCTTTCATGCGTTTGTGGTTTTGGTGGGCACGTTAATCTTGTCCGGGGCGGTGAACACGGCAATCATTGGCTCCAACGGCGTGTTGAATCGCGTGGCGGAGGACGGCGTTCTTCCCGACTGGTTCCGTAGACCTCATCCGAAGTACGGCACGACGTCGCGGCTGATCAACCTCGTAGTCATCCTCCAGATCATCACCATTCTGCTAAGTCGCGGCGATGTGAACATGCTGGGTGAGGCGTATGCCTTTGGCGTGATCTGGAGCTTCGCGATGAAAGGACTCGCGGTGTTGGTACTGCGCTACAAACGACCGGAAGCCCGCGAATGGAAAGTGCCTCTGAATTTCCGAATCGGAAAGAAAGAGATTCCGATGGGATTGATCCTGATCACGATCACTCTCTTCGCGCTGGCAATGATCAACGTTGTGACCAAGAAGACAGCAACTATCTCGGGTTCAATATTTACCGTCGTCTTCTTCCTGGCATTTTTTCTGTCTGAGCGGCGCAACAGAGAGAAGCAGCAGCGGACGGCATCGGAGCGGGAGAAATTCCAGCTTGACGAGCAGGCGAACCTTTCGGGCGAAGCAGTACGTGTGCGTCCGGGCAACGTAATCGTGGAGGTTAGCCGCCAGGATCATCTGGAGCATTTGGTGCGTGTGTTGCAGCGCACCAACACGGAAAAGCAGGACATCGTCGCCGCGGCCGTACACGGGCTAGCGCCGCTGGCCTCGGGCGAACACGCATTGAAGGCTGAGCAGATTTTCGCGAACTGGGAAACAGAACTGTTCAGCAAGGTGGTGAACGTCGCAGAAAAAGCCGGAAAACATGTAGAGTTGCTTGTGGTGCCGGGCAAGGACGCCAGTTGGGCTCTGGTGCAGGTGGCACAGCAGTTGCAATCCGCCCGGATAGTGACCGGCGAGTCCGCGCAAGCCTCACCGACTGAACAAGCACGGCGGTTCGGTCGCGCCTGGGAACAGTTGCCGGAGCCGCGTCCTCCGCTGAATGTGGAGGTGTCTTCGAAAGGCGGAGACTCCCAGCTCTTCGCACTGGGGCCGCACCCTCCGCAACTCTGGCCGTCGGATATCGACAGGGTACATCGCCTCTGGCAGGAGCTCGGTGACAAGCATGGATTCGGAAATGAACTGCATCACTGCGATGTAGTTAGCGCTGCGCTCCGCCGATTCGATGAAGAATTGCATTCGGACGACGCAGCAGAAGCGCTGAAAGCGGTGCGCGACGAGCTCCACCAGGAGTCGGTTGGGGAGGACCGGTTCGAACCCTGAAGCCGTCTCAGAAGGAATGCCAGGTCCCGCAGCGCACAACTCACCACCACGCCAGTTGTGAACAGGGATTAACCGAAGGCAATGCTTTCGTTACAGGATCCTAAATGATCATCCGCCGGGCCTGATCGCGCAACGCCTGCCACTCATGAATGAGATAGCTGACTCTGTCCTCTGCTACGCCATCCCGCTCGTCTTCGGAAACTGCCAGCACTGTCTGAGTATTGATTCGGTCCTCCCCGTCTTGCTTTCGTGCGACTGACTCGAACGCATTTCTCGCATCAAAATGCGCATTCATATGTACCTCTTCCTGAGCAAAGTGCTCGAGCACTAGCCGTTCCGGCCAACCTGATTAACCACGCGCCGATGTGGGAACGGCAGTAACGGCGGCCCTCTGAGTCCGGTCTTTCATCCAAACGAGTGATGCGACAAATGGAAGCATACTCGCAAAGAGAAGCAGTCCGTTTCCTGAAAGAGCGAATAGTGGGAGGCGTGGATTGAAGAGCAGGACTATCGCTGCGAACAGAGCAGTGAACGCGTATTGCCGCGCACGAAGGCTCTCGAACATAATGACGATTCCACCGAGTCCGATGGCAAATCTCACCACAGCCTGGTACGCGGAAACGTAGGGGGTGAAAACGTACGAGGACACAACGGCAGCGACCATTAGTACGGCGATGCAAGCCCACTTCACGGCTTTGATATGGGCTGCTGCATGCTGTCTCTCCTCCAGGAGGTTCTTCTTCAACCACGCCCGCCACACGGCGTCATCTAGCGGCTTCGAACTATGCGTTTGTGTATCTCGCGTTCCTTCAAAATTAATGCTCGTAGACATCTGGCAACACTTTCTTATTACGCTGCGCTAAGAGGAGAGGCTGGGAGGCAGCCTGTCTTAGTCAGGCTGCCCGAAGAGTAAGCTAAACTGCTCGCTCACTAGTTAGACGTTGCACGGATGTGAAAGTTCCGAACCCGTCCGCCGTCTTCAACAAAGAATGCCTCTGGAGCTATGGCCGTTTCTCGCGCCATGTTAGTTGTCCAGACGAGGCAACTCGCAAGGGAGTTGAGCGTTAAGCTGGGCAATTCGTTTCAGCACGTGACCCCCCTTCGTTTTCCCAAGCCTGCGCAACTTCACTCGTGAGCAAAGTCTTCCCACGAACCGCAGCTGTTTGGTTGGATAACCACTCGCTCGAATGAGGGTGAGTGCTTGCCAGCAGATCCGATGGATCCTGAAACCATCGACTTCTTTGAATGTGTCTGGCATGAGCGACGAGGTTGGTGTAAGGCAACCCGAGAAAGTATCGCTTTCTCATTTGAGTAATCTCCAAACAATTGCAATGCTCCCGCTTCACGGCATTGATCACGTGCGCCAAAGCACGATCTGTCCGGGATTGGTCGTTGAAGCCGAAGCCACTCCTGCGAATCTCGCCAGCCATGTAGAAAAATGTCCATCCTGCGCCTTCGAGTTCTCTGCCCAGTTGAGCGCTCGTGGATTTAATGATGGATGACCACCCTGCTGAATAGCGCTCGGTGGCGACGACCATTCCTTCCGGGGTAGGGGTGCTGTCTTCGAGAAGCATGGTGCCTGCGCGGATTCTGTCTGTCATTTGTTTTCCTCACGATCTCCGAAACTTATTTCATTATGTTAGGGGCGGAAATGCGGTATGTTTACGAGCCGCGTCTTGTCTAACTCGCTTTGAGCATTCTGTTCTTCCATCTTTTGGCGCTGAGGAGCCTCTTGTGCGTCCAGCTGTATGCCGGTAGCGATTGCCGCCTGAGCTAGGCCGTCGAGGCGTTTGGAGAAAGCAATTAGTCCAAATCGCAACCCATAAGGAGACTGCACAAGATTGAATGAGTAATCCGCATCTTCCCAGCGAGCCACGACCATCACGCCTCGACTAAAGGCGGCTGATGGCAGCAAAGTCTCTACCGCTGGACGCGTAGCAGGCCCGTATTGGACCGACATTGCCTCGATGATGTCGCTTACGCTCATCCCTTCGGTCCTCTGGTTGTCATAATCGACGACCATCCGAAATAGCTGGCCGTTGTAAAAGCTGAACAAAACCCGTTGTACCGGGTCTATATCCACGGAAGCACCCGAAAACCGCTGAGGATTCCAGGCCAGCTCCTCAATCCGGGCGGGACGTTGATGGCTCGTTGTCACTTCAGATACATCCATTCCAGAATGCTTCACGGCTGCGCTCAGGCTCATTCCAAATTGAAAGCCTCGATACGTCGACAGGTCGGCCCCGGATAGCAAGGGCGAGAAAAGCAGTAGTAACAAAGGCAGCTTGTTTATCGAGCGAGTTCTTATCATTGGTGTGCTCCTGTGCTCCTTTTAGGGAGTGTGCTTGAATCAAGGCGACACTCGTCTACATTTCCACACTGAGTAAGCCTCTAGGATTCCCGATCGATATGGCCGATCGGGAATACGGAGAAGCGTTTGCAGCCGTCGGCGACATCGCACGCGGTGCAAAACAAAGTTAAACGACAGAGTTCTATTCGCCGAACTCCGACCCATACTGACCGTTCGGCGAAGTAGAGTATTTCTCCTGGCGGGGTTCACAAACCATGGCTTCCGTCGTCAGCATCAGGGCCGCAATCGAGCTGGCATTCTGCAATGCCGATCGCGTTACCTTCGTTGGATCGATCACGCCCGCTTTCACCAAATCTTCATATTGAGCGGTAGCTGCATTGA